>NZ_JADPKG010000051.1:0-146191 GCF_023073875.1 Bradyrhizobium sp. 154 | reverse complement strand
TCCACAGCTTGATGCTGCGAAGCTTACCACGGACCACGGAGCTGACCTCGTAGTCCGTACCCTTCCACAGACGTGCCATGGTTCTCGCTCTCGTCGTTCGATGTCGCATCGCCAGCGTCTTCACAAGGCTGCGGAACACAACAAGCTCCAACAGTCCCAAGGCGCCCTTGAAGTCATCAGCAAACGAATGGTAGTTCGCAAAACCACGGAACTCTGAGTTATAGGCGAGGACGGTTGCGACATCGCTGGTGGCCAGGAACTGCTCGCGAGGACGGCCAGTTTTTCTGGCGAGATCGCCATAGCCGTGTCGCT
This sequence comes from Bradyrhizobium sp. 154, assembly GCF_023073875.1. NCBI lineage: Bacteria > Pseudomonadati > Pseudomonadota > Alphaproteobacteria > Hyphomicrobiales > Nitrobacteraceae > Bradyrhizobium > Bradyrhizobium sp. 154. Next base: position 145,879 of record NZ_JADPKG010000051.1, on the reverse strand, counting down.
TGCAGAACGCGGTAACCTCCTTCCGCGGCACTCGCAGGCTGACATTCCCGGTGGTCGGCCGGCGTACCACGCGCCATGTCCGTCCGTCCGGTCCCGTGCGGTTGGATTTGCGTCCAGCCCCGTAGGATGTGTATGTCGAGATGCGATAACTGAGGAAGGTCACTCCCTTTGAAGCGGCATAGACCCCACTTTTCTCGGGCGACACCGTGAGCTTCAATGTCTGCGTCAGGAATTGTTCGACACAATCCATGATCTCACACGCTTCCCGCTTGCTCCCGATTACGCCGATGAGGAAGTCGTCGGCGTAGCGGCAGTAGCGGAGCCTCTTGAAGTTAGGGTCCATCGGATCGACGGAGGGCACTTTCCGTCTCTCCTTGTTGATGGCTTTGATCTCCGCGACTGCAGCGTCGATCTGGGCCCGATCCGCGCCGTCGGCGCGGAGCCGTTCAATTTTCCGGCGGAGACTGAGGACGCGCCGTTCCAGCGCCGCATAGCGCGGGAATGGACGTCGGTCGCGGCCTTTGTCGAAGCCCGTCTTCATCGTCTGCATGTGCTGGTCCAGCTCGTGCAGATAGATGTTGGCGAGCAGGGGCGAGACAATCCCGCCCTGTGGCGTGCCACTGTAAGTGCGTCCGTAGACCCAATCTTCCATGTAACCTGCCTTGAGCATTCCTTCGATCAGAGCGATGAACCTATCGTCATCGATCCGCTTCTTTAGAAGCCCAAGCAGAATGTCATGGTCGATGTTGTCGAAGAACCCACGCACATCCACTTCGACCAACCACTTGCAGCCCGTCCAGGTCTTCTTGATGGACTTGAGTGCGGTATGACAGGATCGTCTCGGGCGGAACCCATGCGACTCATCGAGGAACACAGGTTCGTAGATCGCTTCGAGCAGAATCCTGACCGCCTCCTGAACGAGCCGGTCTTCCACCGTTGGGATACCCAGCGGTCGTGTTTTGCCGTTGTCCTTTGGGATATAGACCCGCTGGACTGGCCGGAAGCGATAAGTGCCGTCTGCTACGCGCCTGGCGACATCGGCGAGCTTCGCCAGCGACATGCCGTCGAAGGTCTTACCATCTACACCCGGCGTCAGGGCTCCCTTGTTGCGGGAGACCTTTTCGTAGGCCCACTCGAAGAGATGCGGAGATCTCATCAGGCGGTGAAGGCCATTTACGCGCTTACCCGACCGCGACAAAGTCGGCAGTGATTCAATTCTTCTCTGGATGGTAGCGGCCTGCATCAGCAGAACCTCTCCGTCGAAGAATCTCTTCTACGCATACTGCAAATGCCGTTGTTGGCGGCATCGTCCTTCCCCCGATCGGAGGCGCTTTCGGTCCGGTCACCCGGCCTTATACGCATGATCGTCCACCTCGCGGCGGCTGTCCTGGCCATTACGCCGGGCGTTTGGGTACTATGACGGCTCCGTCGCCATACAGGTCCTCGAAAGAGCCTGCTGCAGGCGATCCCGTAGTTGCGTGTGCAGGAAGTTGCGGTGTGTTTAGGTGTCCCATTCGTCTCCTTGACCCACCGATGGTGGTCGTCCCACGCGGACTGGTGGCAGATCGCACTGGCCGGTGCGGTCTGCCCCGCGTGGCATAGCGTGTCAGCCGCGTTCGCTACGGCCAGCCCTTTGGCAACTGGAAACTGGGATTCAGGCAATACAGCTTTCACCATGCACACCTTACTCTGTGCTCTCCACCGGGCTGCGGCGCCCGATTTCGAGACGTTTCCCGGCATGCTTTGGTCCCGTTCTCCTTTCGGAGTTTCAGTCGTTTCCGACACCGGTAAGCCGGGCAAGTAAGAGCCATAACCAGCAGGCTCCATTCTTTCGAACACTCCCTTCTTCTCCACGCCTCAACGGCGCACGCCGTCCCGGCTTCGATCCCTCGCGCCAAGAGCTTCGGAGCTCCTCGCCGGGGGCACTCGGGAAAGGGGGCTCGCCTTCGGCGATCGCTATCACTGCCCCGTTCCCGGGTGCCGCTGTTAACCGGTCTCGTCGCTGCACTCGGACCAGCGTGCCCCTTCGGGTCGCTATGCTCACGCTCTCCGGGTGCCATTTTCCGCTGAGGTGATGCGCCGTTGGCGCACGCCTGATCAGGGCCTGCGGCCCTGGGCGGTCAAGGCCAAGCCCTATGATGAAATGGACGGAAGGCGGGCCGCCTCGTAGATTTCGCACTCTCTCGCGGAGAGGCTGAGAGTAAGAGTGTCGTGCGGATTTGCCGTGACGGGTTACAGGCTGCGAGAGAGGCTCGCACCGCCCGTCGCGGAGATCCGCGATGTCCAGATATTATCCTCGGGCGTGCACCGGTGAGGACCGGGCGAGCCTTTATGACGAAATCACCAACAAGATCATCGCCGAGCTGGAAGCCGGCGGAGTGCCGTGGGTGCAGCCATGGGGCTCCGCGGCGGCGAAGGCGCAATTGGCCTTGCCGAAAAGCGCCGCGACCGGTCGCCACTATAGCGGCATTAACATCTTAATCCTCTGGGCGGCCGCAACCGAGCGCGCATTCACAGGTCAGAGCTGGCTTACATTTCGCCAGGCGCTGTTGCTCGGCGGTCACGTCCGCAAGGGCGAGCGCGGCACGACCATCGTCTACGCCGATCGTTTTGTGCCGGCCGACGAAAAGCGGCGCGCGAGCGAGAACGGTGAGGAAGCGCAGGCCATTGCATTCCTCAAGCGTTTCACGGTGTTCAACAGTGATCAATGCGAGGGCTTGCCTTCCGAGATCACAACGACGGCACCGCCTCCGCCGCCAGGCCTGATCGAGCCCCGGGTCGAAAAGCTTATCAAGGCGACTAGGATCGACTTCCGGATCGGCGGCAATCGCGCCTTCTATGTGCCGGCAGAAGATTATGTGCAGGTGCCGCCACCGCAAGCCTATTTCGAGCCGATCAATTGGCATCGAACGGCCCTGCATGAGCTGGCGCATGCCAGCGGCCATCCGTCACGTCTCAACCGCGACTTGTCAGGCGGCTACGGGACCAGGAAGTACGCGTTTGAGGAACTGGTTGCGGAGATCTCGTCTGCGTTCAGTTGCGCTTCGCTCGGTATCGTGCCGACGGTGCGGCACGCCGACTATATTAGCTCCTGGCTTGAAGTGCTGCGAGAAGACAATCGCGCGATTGTGCGAGCTGCTTCACAAGCCAGCAAGGTTGCGGACTATCTCCTTGGATTCTTGCCGGAAGTTGTTGTCGACATGACGACCGAGAGAGCGGAGCAGGAGGCCGCGTAAAGATCTTGCCAGTCACTTCGGAAACGAGAGTGAGAGGGGAGATGCGGTTTTCGCGACGGGTTGGAGGCCGAGAGAGAGGCTCCCGGCCGCCCGTCGTGGAGAATCCACATGACCAAGGCTGTCCAAAAGATCACGCTGTCACCCTCGCGCGACATTCCGCTCAACAAGCTGGTGCTCAGCCAGTCGAACGTGCGGCGCGTGAAAGCGGGCGTTTCGATCGAGCAGCTCGCGGAAAGCATTGCGCAGCGCACTCTCTTGCAGAGCCTAAATGTCCGGGCTGTACTCGATGGAGAGGGTGACGAAACCGGCATGTTCGGCGGTCGGCGTTATCGCGCACTGGAACTTCTCGTCAAGCAGAAGCGCATGGCGAAGACGCAGGTCGTTCCGTGTGTCGTGCGCGAAGCCGAGGAGGAAGACCCGGCAAGGCCGTTGCTAGATCGGCTCATCATTGAACTGACGGCGCACCGTACGCTGGCATTGCGGGATGCGCTGGCCGAAAATCCTGCGATCGCGTTCCAGGCAGTGCTGCACAACTTCGTGCTGACGGCCTTTTACCGGTTTGCTTCGTCCGGGAGCTGAGATTTGGCTGCGCACGCCAACCTTTCCTGCTCAAGCTCCGGGCTTGAGGGAAAGCGTCTCGGCTAAGGCTGTCGAGGTGCGGCATGAGGGCTGGAACGCACGGTTGCCGAAGAGCGAGAACGATCTCTGGGATGCGCTGACGGCTCTCGATGGTGGTGCACAGGCGTCGCTGTTCGCCCACTGCGCCTCCTTTGCGGTCAACGCCGTCTATCAGCCGGCCAATCGTTACAATCAGGGTCGCGTCTCAGCCCACGGCGTCCGCACGCGTCTCGACCAGGCCAACGTGCTAGCGCGCTGCCGGAGTTGACATGGTGCAGGCTGGCTGGAAGTCAACAACTACATCGGCCGCGTCACTAAGCCTCGCATTCTGGAGGCGGTGCGGGAAGCCAAGGGCGAGTCGTCGGCGCAACTGATCGACCATCTGAAGAAGGCCGACATGGCCAAGGAGGCCGAGCGTCTCCTGGATGGCTCGGGCTGGTTGCCGGAGCCGCTGCGCCTCGACGATTCCAGCCCGTCTTCGGCGGAGCCGGAAGGTGAAGCGGGCCCGCTGCCAGAATTCCTCGCTGGCGAGGAGGATCCGGAGAACGGCAGCGACGAGCATCCGCAACAGCTCGACGCGGCTGAGTGACAGCATAAGGGCTGGCTCCGGCTGTCCCGCGCTTGCTCGGGGACCGATGCACAGCGTCGGTCCCCATTCTTATGACCGAGGCTGAGAGGGAGAGTGGGGCCGGGATGGGTTTGAATCGCCGTGGTCTTGAGGAGAGCGCCGGGCGATTCGACCCGTTCCTGCTCTCCGAAAGAAATCCCATGACCGACTCTCTCGCAAGCGGCGCTGCCGCCGCGCCGCTCCCGATGCGTGCCGCTGCCACTATCACCTCCGCTGCAGTCAGGGCTGCGCGACAGCTCTTGACCGATCTCGAACGCGGCCGGCGCATCGATGCCGCCGTCCTGCGTGGCGCCATGGAGGCTGCCTTCGGCGCCTCGGATGCGGCAGGTAGCTGGAATTGGAAGACCGCCTATGACACCTGCGAGGCGGCCACCGTTCTATTTCTTCGCAAGTTCGGTCCGGCGATGGGGACCAAGGCTGGTTCGACGGCGGCGATGTTGCCGATGCTGGCGAGAGTAGCCAGTCTCCTGCCGACGCACACGCGGCGTTCCGAGGACAGCCAGGCGCTTCAACAATTCTCGACGCCGATCCCACTGAGGCTGGCTGCATGTACCGCGGCCTGCATCACGCCTTCCGACTGGGTTTTGGAGCCGTCTGCGGGCACCGGCTTGCTCGCCATCTTTGGCGAGCTCGCCGGCGGCGCATTGGTATTGAACGAGTTGTCCGAACCCCGTGCGGAGTTGCTGGATCACCTGTTCGCCGGCGTTGAGGTCACCCGGTTCGACGCCGCCCAGATCGATGATCACCTCGAAGCCGATTTCGTACCTAGCGTCGTCTTAATGAATCCGCCGTTCTCGGCGCTGGCGAATGTCGATCGGCGAATGGCGGACGCGGCGCTCCGGCACATCGCTTCGGCCTTGGCGCGCCTTTGCGACGGTGGGCGTCTGGTCGCCATCACGGGTGCAAGCTTTGGGCCGGACAATCCGGCGTGGCGAGATGCCTTCGTTCGCCTTCAGGGACGCGCGCGAGTTGTGTTCTCTGCCGCCATCGATGGCGCTGTCTACGCGATCCTCGTGTTCTCCGACGCGGGCGGTACGGGCAGGAGCTACCACGCCGAATTGTCGGCCAGGAATCGCTGCCTGCGGGTCCACTATTTGCTCCAGCCCGGATGGAAGGCGGACGCCGCGATCCAGGGTCTCGGCCAGACCAACCGGACCAACCAGGCGCAGCCGCCGCTGTTTCGGCCCGTTGCGACCGGCGTGAAGGCCGAGAAGCGCTTCTTGAGCACCATCGCTCGCCGGCTCGACACGTTGGGAGCGATTACGCGCGGCCAGCGCCAAACCGGAGGGCAGGGCCTGTTCCGGCCCGAGGACAATCTCGAAAGCCAGTACGGACGGGATGCGTTGCGCCAGCTCTATACGCTGCTCGCGCGTGGCAAGGTCGACGGCTGCTCACTTGAGACATTCGAGGGTGCAACCGGCCTGAAGCTAACAGATACCAACGGGCCCAGGGATGACCTGCCGCCGATCACGACCTTCCTGAACCGGCTGCTGGCGCTCACGATCGAACTTCAGAACATCCTGTTCACCGTGTTCGAGCAGCTCTTGGCCGCTCGGATCGAGGGCGCGGTCGCATCCGGCACCTATGACCTGGGACTGGAAACGCTCCGCGCCGAAAGCTTCGTCGTTACCGACCGGAGCACGATCTATACCCATCCGGGCACTGGCGCCGAGACCCGGCTTCTCACGATTACCCAGCGCCAGCGCACTCATCCGGTGAGCCTGGATGATGCTCTTGCTCGTCGTTCCGACCATCGTGCCGTCCTCTTGATCAATGAGCGATCGGGCCGTGCCGCCCTACAGCTCCCGGCTCCGAGTTTCATACTTGATGACGGCGAGATCGAGCGGCGCGTCCGCCTGATCCACCCCATGGAGCAGCACCGCGCTCGCTTGACGATGATGGCGGAAAGCCATTGGGTCGAGGCCGACCGTGATGGCTTCGCCGCAGCCTGGCTGGCGGAGCTCGCCGAGGTCCCCGAGTTCACGGAAAGCATGATTCACGTCGTGGCCGGCTTGCTACTGCCCATCTGGAAGCGGCTGCCTAACGAGCCGACGCGGGTCTATCGGCTCCAGACCGATGCGGGCGAGCGCGTCATCGGCCGCAAGGTCTCCGCGACCTGGGTCGCGAACCTCCTTGCGGCTGACGCGCCGGCACTGACGCCGGACGCGGCCTTCGCCGCGCTGATGGAGGGGCGGACCGTCCTCGAGCTCGCGGAGGGGCTCCAGCTTCGCCGTGCCCGGGTGATGGGCGCATACCGCATCGAACTGTCTGGGTTCAACGACACGATGCGCGACCGCTTGCGGGCCTACGGCCTCTTCGGAGGAATCATCTCCTGGAAGCTGCGCATATTCGGGCCCACCGACGCGAGCGGCGTCGAGATCCTGGCGAAGGTGCTTGAGCAGTATCCAGTCGCGCGCATCAGCGAGCGGGAGGCCGCCTGATGCCCCGCGATGCCATCGAACTGGCACGCCGCCTCGCGCGTGAGGCCGAGGCGGTGTGCCGCCACTATCTCTCCAACGGCAAGCGGCAAGGGCGGTACTGGCTGGTCGGAGACGTCCACAACACCCCGGGGCGCTCGCTGTTCGTGCGGCTCCAGGAATCGCCGAAGGGGCCTGCCGGCAAATGGACAGACGCCGCGACCGGCGAGCATGGCGATCTCCTCGACGTCATCCGCGAAAGCCTGGGATTGCGTGACTTCCGCGAGACCGCCGAGGAAGCAAGACGCTTCCTGAAATTGCCTCGCGCTGAACCGGAACTCTTCTCAAGGCCCGTCGGTCCGGCAGCACCGGCCAAATCGCAAGAGGCTGCCCGTCGGCTCTTTGCAATATCCAGCCCGATCGAGGGGACCGTGGTCGAATCCTATTTGCTGAATCGCGGAATAGCTCACGTCCATCATGGTGGCAGTCTGCGTTTCCACCCGCGCTGCTACTATCGGCCGGACGAGCACCTGCCGATCGAGACTTGGCCAGCGATGATCGCTTCTGTCACTGATCTCGATGACAGGATCACCGGGGTACACCGTACCTGGCTCGACCCGGTCGGCTTTGATCGCGTTCGGCTCGGCAAGGCTCCGATCGATACGCCACGACGCGCGATGGGCGACCTCCTCGGCAATGCCGTTCGTTTCGGCGTGGTGGACGATATACTCGCCGCCGGCGAGGGCATCGAGACCATGCTGTCGCTGCGCTACGTGTTGCCGACAATGCCGATGGCCGCTGCGCTTTCGGCCAACCACCTCGCAGCCATGTTGCTGCCGTCTGGCTTGCGTCGGCTCTATATCGCTCGCGATGCCGATGCCGCCGGTGATACGGTGCTCGCCATTCTGACCCAGCGCGCAGCAGACGCCGGCATTGAAGCGATCGCGTTGTCGCCACGGCTGGGCGACTTCAACGAAGATCTGCACGTCTTCGGTCTCGACGGTCTCCGAGCGGCCTTGCGGATTCAGCTCGTACCCGAGGATGTCGTCCGCTTCTTGCATTCGTCGACGGTGCCCGCGGAATAGGTCACGACGGTTCGATCGACCGTGACAGGTCGGTCATGGGCGAGGCCAATACCGGAAGGGGACGCGACCTCGGCCTTCTAGAGGGCGATCGGACGGCAAGCGGCCCGGGCCGGCAATGGCTGCGTCCGGCTATTTTCCGCCGCGCGCCGGCAATTGAAACGCACGTCATATGTCTAGTCAGCGCGCTTTGCATCGCGAAGCAAAATAGCCGGCCTTCGCCATCCTCCGCTGCCGCTTCGGCCCTTCGGGTTCTGGCCTGTTCCGCCCGCCGTCTGAGTGATCGCCACGAAGGCCGCGAAGGGCGCGGCCAAACCCGGCAAAGGACCTCCTTCCATGACCGACCATGACGACGTCGAACCGCCGCACGCCTCTTCTCCGACCGACCACGTGCTCACCGAACTACAGCTCTTCGGCTACCGTCCCTTCGACGACCAGCCTGACCCGAGACCGCTTCCCGAAGGCAAGATGATCTCCGGGGCCGTGGCCGATATCTTCGACGCCCTGGTCGCGACCCTGAACGACACGCGGCTCGAGCCGGACCTTGACGATCTGCTCTGGTCGACCGTCAACTTGTTCCGTCGTGCCGTCGATCGCATCGAACGCCAGCTCGACGACAACGAGCAGGCGCAGCACAAGAGCCAGCGCGAGCAGAACGGCTCCGAAGTACGATCGGTCGAACTCGAGCGCCTCACGGCTGAAGGCATCACGCTGATCGAGCGCCGCAACTGCCTGGAACTCTTCCGCGACCAGGCGATCGAACGCTTTGAAGTCCACACCGGTTCGTCCTGGCGTCCGCGGTCGGGGTCACTGGTCAACCACCGCACGCTAACCGCGGCAATGATCGACTCCCGCGACTTCATCGCAGCGAAACGCCGCGCCGAGACCGAGGTCCTGGTGCCGCCAGGACCCAAGATCGCACTCACCGGCGGGCTCGACTTCAACGACCACCACCTCATCTGGGATCGCCTCGACAAGGTTCACGGCAAGCATCCCGACATGGTCCTGGTCCATGGCGGCTCCCCGAAAGGCGCCGAACTCATCGCCTCCAAATGGGCGATCAATCGCAAGGTACCGCAAATCGCCTTCAAGCCCGACTGGACCAGGCACGCCAAGGCGGCACCGTTCAAGCGCAACGACGCCATGCTCGGGCTCCTGCCGATCGGCGTCATGTACTTCCCCGGCACTGGAATCCAGGACAATCTCGCCGACAAGGCGAAGCGGCTCGGCATTCCCGTCTGGAAGTTCGGCGGCGCGTGAGCGCCGTCTTGCTCGCATCTAAGATGGCAGGGTGGAGTTGCTCGCCGCAACTCCGCCTCGTTTCGATATCAGGTCCGAAGCCGCGCCGCGGTGGTGGTGGAAGGCGCGACCAGTATATCTATGCACTGGAGCCACCGCCATGCTCGCCCTTCGGCTTGTCCTCAACACATTCGGCATCGGCTTGTTCTGCTGGCTGACCTTTGCGCTGGCGGTCTATGCCTTGCCGTTTTTCGTCGCACTCAGTGTCTGGATGTCGGCATTTCGTGATGGCGCGGGCGTTTTCGGTGCACTGCTCATCGGAATTGCTTCTGGCGCGCTGACGCTTGCCGCTGGTCAGGTCGCCATCGCCGCTAGTCAGTCCTTGACTTTGCGCGTCGCGATCGGAAGCGCATTTGCCGTCCCTGCGGCAATCGCCGGCTATGAAGCAGTGTTTGCGCTTTCGCAGATCGGGGGGCTTCGCTGGCTTTGCGCGAGGCCTTCGCTTGCCTAGGTGCGGTTTGCATCGGCGGCGCGGCATGAACGCGCTTGAGAGTTTTGGCGAAGACCCGCCCACTCGAGTCAGGTCGGGCGGTGGAGCGGTTCCAGCCAGTTCTTACCGCCACTCTCCGCAAGGGATGACCCTTGCGCCTTCATCATCGAACAGGTTCGCGTAGATCGGTACGTTGAATGAGGGATCATCGGGACGCGAGCAGGGAGCCAGTCCTTCTCGGAGTGCCTTGACCAATCCGCGTCCATTTCGGCCCAACCCACTTAGCTGCAGCGGTGCGGCGTGCCCCTTGATCATTCCTTCGAAGAGGACTTCAGCCCTTTGCAGCAGATTGTTTCTCTTTCTACGCCGGATCGTTCGCCGCTCTTGTTCAGAGGAACCGAGATATGCCACGTCTTCTGCTTATTGCGGTTCAGCACGCGACGCACGTGGCCTCTTTGATGGCTTGATCTGGCCCAAGACCGGCTGCGCCTCGATCGTCTGAGCCGCAACGCCGTTGATGCGACTTTCTTCCCCTGGGCTTCGCCCATTCCTCGCGAGACAAGAAAGTCGCCACAACGGCGTCCTCCGCTGCGCTCCGGCCCTTCAAGCGGGTGCGTCGCCGATCGTCTTCGGCTTCAGATCGCCATCGAGGCCGCGGTGGTCGCGGGCTCGAAACACAAACAGGAGAAGTAACATGGCTAATATCGGTTCGTTCAAGAAAGTCGGTAACGAGTTTCACGGCGAGATCGTCACCCTGAGCCTTCAGACCAAGGGCGTCCGCATCGTCGCCGAAACCAACCGCTCCAGCGACAACGCGCCCAGCCACCGCATCTACGTGGGCCGGGCGGAGATCGGGGCAGCCTGGTCGAAGCGCTCCGAGGAGGGCCGCGACTACCTCTCGCTCAAGCTCGACGATCCCTCCTTCAACGCACCGATCTACGCGAACCTGTTCGATGACGAAGGCGGCGAGGGGTACACCCTGCTCTGGTCGCGGCCGCGCAAGAACGGCGAGTGAGACTCGCTCTAAAGCCCGCCCGAGTTGATCGGGCGGGTTCCTTTTGGAGCCTAAAGTCGAAAACATCAACGCTGCGCCGCTGCATCGCCGCAGTCGATTTTCGTGATTTCGCCTTCTAGAGCTCGCAGTGCCACTACCGATTTGGGTGGTCATAAAGTCGCTCTTACGCAGCAGTGCTATTTCTTCTTGGAACTGGCTCGCCGGCTTGCGACCTTAGGCCAGCCCTTCGGTGTTGTCGCTCCTCTGGGTGGCTGAACCGAGCCTTCAGCACAAGTGAACACCCAGCGTGTCGGCCAGCCAGTCGAGAAACATCAATTCTCCGGTTCTCAGATTGCCTCCCGAGGCCACCATATATGAGTGGTCACTGCCGGCACTGTAGGCACGTGGCTCTTGGGGAACCGAGGCCTTGCCGATGCTGGTCCCAGTTGTGCGGAGCGCGTCTGCCTCGCCGCTGCGCAACCGTCTGCTGATCTTGCATCGGGCAGCAACAGACAGGCACCCACGGTTGGTGTGCTGTAGTGCGCATTCAGGGAGAGCAACATCACCTTTGGTTCAAAAATGCGCCGCGGGACGGAGAATGTGATGGCGCTCCGGCAACTTGCCTCCCTGACATTGAGCGATGAAGTTCGTGCCGAACAAGTCGCTGACGACGCGGCGGAAGACGGTTCTGGTGCTGGCGCTGCGAGCGCGAATCGTGCTGACCTGCGCGGAAGGCGGTCAGAACAAGGAAGTGGCGGCCAAGCTGGGCCTTGAGGGGTCGAGGGTAGGCGGCGGCGTTTTGTGGAGCGGCGCGTCGACGAGCCACGCTTCGGGCGCCGCGTACGGTTGAGGATGCCCGCATCGAAGCCGCGATCGTGAGGACATTGGAGAGTTGCCCTGAGAACGCCATCCATCGGAGTTCCCGCGGCATGGCGAGCCAGCGGCCTGTCGGTGTCGACCGTGCAACGCATCTGGCCGGCCTTCGGGCTCCAGCCGCACCCGACGGAGACCGTCAAGCTCTCCACGATCCAAACTTCATGGCCAAAGTGCGCGACGCTGTGGGCCTTTACGTCCGGCCGCCGGAGCTCGTGTCGTTCTATGCGTGGATGAGAAGTCCCAATCCGGGCGCTGGACCGCAGCCACCATGCTGCCGATGCGTCCCGGCCAGCCGGCCCGAAGGAAGGATGACTACAGAAGACATGGCACCACATCGCTGTTCGCCGCTCTCGACATTGCGACAGCACGAGCCAACGGCGAAGTGCTAGCGAGGTCGCCGTGCTGCCAAATTCCGTCAGTTCCTCGACGAGATCGAGGCCGCTGTGCCGCGCGAGCTCGAGGTCCATCTCGTCATGGACAATTACGCCACGCATAAGTCCGCGCTGATCCAATGATGGATGGCTAAAAGACAGCGCTGGCACGTGCACCTGACCCCGACCAGTTCGTCATGGCTCAACTAGGCCGGGCCTTTCTTCGTTCTCCTCCCGGATAAAAAGATCAGGCGGGCGCAGCGTCGCCGCCCTCCGGGCAGACATCACTTCGTTTATTGATCGACACAACGCCCATCCCAAACCGTCCCGATGGAGGAAGTCCGCCGATCACATCCTTCCATTCATCGAACGCTTCTGCCGGTACAATGCCCCGACAAACACAATGTGATGTTGCGATCTTGTTCAGGACAGGACCTTCCGCCGAACTGCCGCTCGATGCAGACCTCGAAGTCCGTGCCCATGTCTCTTGTGCTTCGGCTTTAGTCCTTGCTTGAGGGGAGGCTGAAAGCACGCGGCTGTCTGCATCGGACCGAGCATGTGCCGTCATGACAAGGCCGCTGTCCGGGAAAGTTCGGGACCATGTGCGGCGTGAAATCCATCGAAGAAGGTGGCCAAGATGCAGGATTTAGCCGTGAACACGCGCCTCATTGCATTAAGCAGAATCGCAGAGTTGTTACAGTCTGCTTCAGCAATCACACGGTCGTAGGAAGCATGTTCAGGGGATTGATATCTCGGCGAATCTCGGAGCGTCGATCCTCGTTGGGGTTCTCGTTCCAGTAGCGTTGGAACCGAGCGCAAGGTCCAGGCGAGATGGAACAGGTGTTTTGTACGAAGCGCTCCACTGAAGCCGAGACACCACACTCACGTGCGAAACGAGATTGTTTGTTCGCAATGTACTATGTTTGTCGGAGCAAATGCGCCCAAATCTGCCATTGCGGCTGCTCGAGGAGGGGCACGGCCACTCGGCCGGGAGTGAGCTGGCAAAGCCAGCCTACCGGCCCGCGTGAACTGGGCAAAAAGTTTATCTGGGGAGGCCGGCGGGCGGAAGAGTAAAGCGATTGGATAATCTACGTGAATGGGCAGCGCCTGGGATTGATCGCCACAGGAGGGACACAGGCCGATCTTCACATGAAAGACAAAGCGGTTGTGGGCGCGAAGCTATCGGTCCGACTCTACTTCATCGAGAGCCTCATCTGGTGCTTGTAGTATGATTATTCGGAAAACTGATGCAAACTTTGCGCGAACGCGGCCCGTGGATTCGGATCATGCCTTAGTTTCGCCGGGACGGTGAGATGAGCAAGTTCAGCCAGGAAAAAGTACTGAGCGTCCATCACTGGACGGACAATCTCTTCAGCTTCACCACGACCCGGAATCCGTCGTTCTGCTTCCGTAGCGGTGAATTCACGATGATCGGGCGCAAGGTCGACGAGAAGCCGCTGCTGCGGGCCTACAGCCTCGCCAGCGCTCATTACGAGAACCGGTTGGAATTCCTCTCGATCAAGGCACCGGATGGTCCCTTAACCTCGCGTCTGCAGCATCTGAAGGAGGGTGACGAGATCATCGTCAGCCGCACGGCGACGGGGACGCTGGTCATCGATAATCTCGAGGACGGGCGCAATCTGCATCTTATCGGCACCGGCACCGGGCTTGCGCCGTTCCTGAGCGTCATCAAGGATCCCGAAACCTATTTGCGATTCGAGAATGTCGTGCTGCTGCATGGCTGCCGCCGCGTCACCGAGCTCGCCTATGGCGAGATGATCACGGAAAAACTGCCGTGCGACGAACTGGTCGGCGACTTCGTGCGGTACCAGCTGATCTATTATCCGACCGTGACGCGCGATTGCTTCTGTAACCGCGGCCAGGCCACCGATCTGATCGTTTCAGGCAAGCTGTTCGCGGAGATCGAACTGCCGGAACTGGAGCCGCAGCATGACCGCATCATGATCTGTGGCAGCCCCGGCTTGGTGCGCGATCCCCGCGAGCTATTGGTGGCGAAGGGTTGTCGATGGGGATCAAGGCAAGCCGGCGCAATTCGTGTTCGAAAAAGAGTTCGCAGAACGAAATAGATTCGTCTCGCAGAAGGAGGGCATATGAACCATGACGACAAGTACAAATCGCCATGAAGCATCGACGATGACAGACGAAGAGCGCGAGCTAGAGCGCTGCAAACAAGAAATTCTTCGTCTCACACAGCTGGTTGTGTTTCTCAAACGGCAGGTAGTGCAGCTTTCTGAAATCGTTTTACGCAACGTCGTAAAGAGCGTCGGGGGCGGAAAGTCGGAGCGCTCGTGAGTCTCTGAGCGACGCCGAAGTAGCGCAAACTGTTCGACGCGCCAGCTCGAAAAGTTGGATCTCGTACCTGAACCCAGCAATAGTAGGAAAGGCGAATGATCGTCAGCAAGTATCAGTTCAGGCACGAGCTGCGGCTGTTGATCGACACGCAGATCAGCGGCTCGAGCACGTTCGAAGACTACGTGCTAGTCACACGGGAGCTGGAAAAGGCGAAAAACAGGCTGGAGCTGGACGCTGAGAAATTCCCCGACGAGGAGGTCGACGCTTGTGAATGATAGCGCCGGCCCGAGCGCTTAGCACTCGTTGATCAATCCTTGGGCGGACGCTGTGTTGGAATGGTAAAGCCCGCCTTTAGGCAGCCTATTGTGACCATGGTCTTGAAGCCCTAATTTCCGGTCATCATAGAAGAATTGCCGGTTAACGGCTCATAAGCTTGCTATTTGGTGCGCAGTATAGTCGCGAGATAGGCGCAGTGTGGTCAACGCGCTCCGAAGGAAGCGCGCGAATACCTCTCACACGAGCTTGACCATCCTCCTCGACGCGCCGATATACGCGAACCTGTTCGATGACGAAGGCGGCGAAGGCTACACCCTGGGCGGAGCTTCGTGTTCAAGTCATGCAGCAACTGCCGAGCAACCGAAACAAGCGTCTGGCCGAAGTCCTTTCATTTTTGCTTCGGCGTCTTGGTTCGCTCTTTGCAGAATTCCTCATCAGGCAACACGAGATCGACGTGGCTAAGGCTTAATGTGCTCGCGAGTTCGAACAGCGTCACTATCGTGGGATTGCGCCGGCCACGCTCTAAATCGCTGATGTATTGCTGAGTAAAGCCGGACGCCTCGGAGATCCGCGTGCACGCTTCACGTCGGTTGTGGCGCGCTATCACCGGCCGCGCCCCAGGACCCCCATTTTATCAGCTTTCGGCGCAGCGACGCGAACGATTGGCCTTCGCTGTGCGCACTCGATGGGCACTTGGCGCTTCTTATCGCGTCATCGCCGAAGTGCTGTTCGGCCGAAAATGCATCCCTGAACGCGGCTGGAAAACCCATGAGCTGCGCAGCCGGACCATCCGCCTGGTGCAAGCCGGCTTGGCTCTGATGCGCGGCGGCTATCGCGCATTACTGCATCCCCCATCTCGCAGGGAGTAGAGCAGGGGTGCCGAAAACCATCGGTCCATCTTCGGCATCCCCCTGAGCACTCCTACTCCGTCATGGTGACCGTCGACGCGCGACCGAACCCGGTCGCGCTCCAGACGACCACGGAGCCTCGCAAATGCCCGATCCGAACGCCGGCTTGCCGCCGCGATACCTGCGCACGCCCGAGGCGGCGCGCTTTCTCGGACTGTCCGGTCGCACCCTCGAAAAGCACCGCACCTATGGCACAGGCCCGACGTACCGGAAGCTGGGCGGCCGCGTTGTGTATGCGCTCGAAGACCTGACGGCGTGGGTTGACCGCGGCGCCAAAACGTCCACCAGCGATCCTGGCGCAGGCACAGTCCTGCCCGCGAAACGGCACACGCCGATTCCGTATGCGGGCAAGGAGCGGCGCTGACCTATGCCCGACAGCAACTCAACTGCAGGCGGGAGGCGGCGGTCAGAGCGCGACCAACTCGATCTGTTTCGCGCGCGTCCTGGCAATCTCGCTGCACGAGACGCGCAAGACTTGATGGCGTATCCGTTCTTTTCGCTAGCAAAGTCGAAGCGGATCGTCCCGATCGACTTCCGCTCGGGCACCATCACCATCCGTGTCGAAGCGGTGCCGGAACATGGCCTGGAGCACGATCTGGGGCGCGGACGTTCTGATTTGGGCTGCCTCACAGATTGTCGATGCTCGTGATGCCGGGTTGAAAACCTCGCGCCTGATGTTCACCACCCCCTATGACATCCTGACCTTCGTCGGCCGCGGCACCAGCGTACGCGACTACGACCGCCTCAAGGCTGCGCTCGACCGATTGCAATCAACCAGCGTCATGACCTCAATCCGACAACCGACAGAACGGTCGCGGCATCTCTTCTCCTGGAGAAACGAATGGAAACACACAAGCGATGTGCACAGGCATGCCCGTGCGATTGAGTTGATCTTACCCGATTGGTTCTACACGGGCGTTCTAAACGAATCGCTCGTGCTGACCATTGATCGCGCGTATTTCGATCTGACCGGTGGACTGGAACGTTGGCTCTATCGCCTCATCCGCAAGCACGGGGGTCATCAGCATAGCGGTTGGAGCTTCGGGCTCATGCACTTGCATGCCAAGTCCGGGAGCCTCGCGCCGCTGAAGCACTTCGCCAACGACCGGCGCCAAATCGTGCATCATCAGACCTTGCCGAGCTATCGGCTGGCTATCACACACGACCTGAATGGCGAAGAACGATTGAATTTCGCACCGTCCAGATCGACCCGCCTACGCGGCCATTGCGAAAGCTTGGCCTCATCAGCCCTGCAGGGGATAAGCTGTGAATTCGCTCGTGTTATCAGGGACTGGAAGACTCGTGCCATCGGGGACCCGATCCGCGTGCTACCGGGGACGAAATCGCACCTAAAACACTGCGACGGCAATCTTCCCAGCTCTCTTAACTTTACTAATATACTGACACTAACTTCTTGTTGTGAATCAGTACGTTGTGAACAAGTCGGCCGCGCGTGCAACGAGGATGCCTCATGCGCTTACTTTGTCACGCGCAAAGCCTCTCCGCAATGCGATTCTTGTCACGAGCGCACGCGCGCGGACGCGATCGCGCGCAAAATCACGCGATCAGCAGCATCGTTGTCACCACCGCGTTACGCTCGTTCGTTTCCGTTACTCGCTCGTCGAGGAGAACTCGCTAAGGTTCGTGGTTGGCACGGCCGCTACCACATGCCTGAATCTGGAGAATGGGCGGTCAGGCTAGCCAGCGCCCTGCTTGATGGCTTCAAAAGTGTGCATGAAGCCGCTGGCAGCAAAAGTAGCGATCTCACCCAAATCCCCGTCTGGTTGGGAGACGCCGCTCCGCCGCGGCGGAAGAAGCCGCTCGTGGAAACGGCCGGGTCGCGGAGGCCCTCAGGCCACCGCAGGGAGCCGGCCGCGCTTCACGCCCGCGCCAAACCGGAAGGTCGTGCCATCGATCCAGATCTTGTGCAGCAGCACGGCGAGCGTGCGCGCCACCGCGGTCGCCACGCGCTTCAGCCCCTTCTTCTTGGCCAGCCGCAGGCCCCACAGCCGCAGCTTAAAACTCTTCGGAATGCGCGTGAGGATCGCGATCGCCGCCTCCTACGGGATCGCTCGCGTCAGCTCATCTCCGCATGTGAAGATGCTGCCGATCCGGTCGGTCTGGCCGGATCGATAGCGCCGCGGCGTCAGTCCGAAATGGGCGGCAACATTGGACGACTTCTTGAATCGCGCCGGATCATCGACGGTGGCGCGAAACGTCGGCGCCACGAGCGCGCCGACTCCGGGCGCCGTCATCATCCGGCGCACCGCGCTGTCGCTGGGCGCAGCCGCCAGCGCCAGGCGGTGCAGTTTTGCCAGCTGCAGCCGCATGGCGTTGCGGGCGTCGAACAGCGGTGCGACCATCGCTTCCAATTCTCTCTTTCCGGCCATGATCTCGCGCACCCGCGCGTCAAAACGGCCGACCGAGATCTCGCCGACCTTGAGGCCGATCGGGCGCAACAGGCCGTGGATCATGTTCTCCATGCCCAGCGTCTCGCCGCGCCTCGCCTTGCGCCCGACCAGCAGCGCGCGCTGCGGCTGTGCGCTCTCCGACTTGACATGAACCGTACGGAACCAACCGGTCCGCATCATCTGCGCAATGCCTTTGGCGTTGCGGCGGGTCTTGTTCAGCATCGCGTTCAGCGCCGCCTTGGCGTGCCGGCTCTCGATGCAGATCACGGCGAGGCCCTTTTCGGAAAGCGCCGTGAACAGCCAGGCCCTGTACGAGAACGCTTCCAGGCCGTGGATTCCGCATTCCACCAAGAACAGCTCGATCGCGTCCGGATCGGTCTTGAGTGTCGCTTCCTGGACGACGTTGCCGTCGCCGTCCACCACGCAAACATTCGTTGCCTGGAGCGACACGTCGAGCCCTGCATAAATTCCGTCGTTCGTCTCTACCATTCTCCGCCGGAACGCGCCGCCCGTTCCGTTCCCGGATTGGCGCGAAGCAACCGATCCATCGAAGCGTCATTACAGCCGTCCTACCGACGCAAAGGCTCCTCGCACGATGCGTCGGTGATAGCCATTCTCGGCACGTCCAAATCCCTCTCAACAATATGGAGCAGTCAGGTGAGCGACCTCACAACTGTTGAGCTCTTGTGGCTCGAGAAGCGCATCGAAAATCGAATCCGGTTCGGTAAACCTGCATCAGAGAAGATCGTTGATCATCACCGGCGCATTCTCTCGTTTTTGCCCGGCAGCATCTTCGCGTTCGTGCGCTGGACGTCCAACGACTTCGGAACCATCCTGTCTCGGATCGACATTTTACGCGCCGTCGCGCCAGGCCAGCGATACTCAACCGTGCCTTGGGTCAGCCCCGGCGGCGAAAGCCTGCTGCGATTAGCTGGTTGGCCAAAGGTCGAACGCGTTCTCCAGTTGATCGACTCCGTAGAGTCACTGGGCATCGATCCTGCCGATGCAGCCCCGGAGTATTGGCATCACGCCCACAACCGTCTTTCTGTCAACGAAAAGCCACGAGCTTATACCCGTGCACGCCACCAAGCGTGGCTCCATCGGCGCAGGTTGGCACTCTGATGGGACGGTTGGGGAACATTCTTGCGATGTGTGGGGCCACAATGCTCGCGCTCTGGCCAGTCAACAACACCTCACCATTGTACATCTGGAATGCCTCGGACAGCGTGCCGATCGGAGTCTATCGCCTGCAAGAGGCCGGACCATTGTACGTTACTGAGCTCGTGGCGGTTCGAACTCCAGACCCGCTCGCGACTTTTCTCGATCTCAACGGCTATTTGCCAAGCGGCCTTCCAATGCTCAAGCGTGTGCTGGCGCTGCCCGGCCAAACCGTCTGCAGAACGGGCCTCGCAATCATCGTCGACAGCATACAAATGGGTGAGGCAAGCGAGCGCGATCGTCGCGGCCGGCCGTTGCCGGTCTGGCAGGGCTGCTGGGTCATTGCTGAGGACGAAGTGTTTCTCATGAACTGGCAGTCGGCGGACTCGCTAGACGGCCGATATTTCGGACCTCTGCCGAGATCGGCCGTCATTGGGCGAGCGCTCCCGGTGTGGACCAGAGAGAAGTGACAATGCCGGCTCTCCCCTGTTGGCTTGTCATTTCTCCATACGGCCGTTCGCAACATCGTTCCTCCGTCTCGGCCAGCTTCTTGAGAATCGGCGCGCATTGCCCCAGGATCAGGCGGCCTCAAGGCCGGCTGGGAGAAACTTTATACTTGGCGGCAGTCCGCACAATGCGATGTGGGGCCACTGCTTGCTTTTTGGGAATTCTGCTGACGTTCGGACCGGCCTCGAGCGCCAGAGCGGAGGTCGCATCGCGGGCACCAGCTGCGCACTCCATAACCCTGCCTCGTAGCATTGCATACGCCGCGTTCGTGACCGAAGCCTCCCACCGGTTCGCGATCCCGGAGCGTTGGATCGATGCCGTGATGCAGGTCGAAAGTGGCGGTAATGCGCACGCCATATCGCCTCGAGGAGCGCTCGGGCTGATGCAAATCATGCCCGCGACCTGGGTCGAACTGAGCGCTCGTCATGATCTCGGTATCGATCCGTTTGATCCGCACGACAATATTATAGCTGGGGCAGCGTACATTCGCGAGATGCTCGACCGGTTCGGATCGGGAGGGTTTCTTGCAGCCTACAATGCGGGACCGAAGCGGTATGACGAGCATTTGACGACAGGTCGATCGCTTCCAGAAGAAACGCAAACATATGTGACCAGACTCGCAGCATTGATCGGAGTTGAGCAACGCAACAGCCGTGGTTCGGCCGCCAGACACGTCGTCCTGTGGCAGCAAGCTCCAGTTTTTGTTGAGCGATGCGGCAGCTCGTCCGCTGCCGACAACTTTGCATCAGGAGTGCGCACAATGAATTCGTCGAAGGCTGCGCCTAAAGCCGTTGCCCGTGCACTTGTACCTCGCGCGACGGGGCTGTTTTGGCATCGATCAATCAAGGTGCAGTCTCCGTGATAGCAATCGGATTTGGTCGCATGGCCTCGAAGGTTCTCACATGTTTGAGAATGGCCGGGAGGAAGCAGGGGGGAGCCGACCGCCGACGGCAGGATAAAAGCCGCAAGGTGCGGCCGGTCGGTTGTGCGAGAAAGCGTATCGATTTCAATGATCAACTAAACATTGCGGCGACTCGGAGAAAAGTTCAGCTTTCCCCAAGGCGCTGTTCTTACACGGTTTTCGATGCCTTGCGGCGGCCGGAATGACGCGCGACGATGATCTTCGGATCCGTCCCGGCCGTATCCGTTCCACGCGCGCGCCCCGGACAAAGCTGTTTCTGGCGCAGGTACTCACAGCCGCTCAGAAGGCCGGCGGCCTCTCGCGAGGTAAGGATGGCCACGGCCGTAAGTTTGGACGCGGCCGCGCCGCGAGCATCGCTGCGGCACGGCTCCTCAACGCCCGCGGCCGCGGCGCTATCGTCAAGGCGCGGGTGGTACGGCGGATGCGTTCGCCGGGCGCGTTGCGCGGCCATATCGGTTACCTGCAGCGCGACGGAGTCACTCGCGACGGCGCTCCGGGCAAACTATTCGACGCTGCGGGGGATGATGCGGACGGTCGCGCGTTCGTCACGCGTTGCGAGGGTGACCGCCATCATTTTAGGTTCATCGTCTCGCCTGATGATGCTGGTGAACTTGCCAGCCTGCGTAGCTTCACTCGGGAGCTGATGGACCAAGCCTCGCGCGACCTTGGCGCACGGCTTGACTGGGTCGCGGTCGACCATTGGAATACCGAGCATCCGCACATTCACATCCTCGTGCGGGGCCGTACCAATGACGGTGCCGACCTCGTCATCAGTCGCGATTATATCGCTATGGGCTTGCGCGCCCGCGCCAGCGACCTTGTCACGCGCGAACTCGGCCCTCGTTCGGAGCTCGAGATCCGCCAGAGCCTTGAGGCGGACACGACAGCCGAACGCTGGACCAGGCTCGATCGGACGCTTGCCCGGGAAGCGGGGACGGCGGACGGCGTTATCGATTTTAGGTTCGAGCGGGATGCCGGGCGCGATCCATTGCGGGAAATTCGGATCGGGCGGATGCGGACGCTCGAGCGGCTCGGCTTGGCGGAACCTGCTGGCCCCGCGGTCTGGGTTCTGGCCGCCGATGCGGAGGCGAGGTTGCGAGAGCTGGGTGAGCGCGGTGACATCATCAAGCGGCTGCACAAAACCCTCACGCGGGACGGCGCCAGCCGCACCCCCGCATCCTGGGCACTGGAGGGCGAAACTCATGGCGAACCGATCGTTGGCCGTCTCATCGCGCGCGGGCTTGATGACGAGCTGAAGGGCACAGCCTTTGCCATTGTCGATGGGATTGACGGGCGCGTGCATCACGTGAAGCTTCCTGACGTCGAGGCGGCCGGCGATGGGCCGATCGGCGGGATTGTGGAACTGCGCCGGTTTGCGGACGTTCGTGGTCGAACACGGATTGCGCTCGCGGTTCGCTCGGAGCTCGTTCTGGACCACCAGGTCGCGGCGGATGGAGCAACGTGGCTAGACCGGCAGCTCGTTGCGCGAGATCCTGCCGAGCTCTCGCGCAATGCGTTTGGCGCGGAGGTTCGTGCAGCACTTGAACGGCGCATCGACGTTTTGGCCGACCAAGGGCTCGCCCAGCGCGATGGCAACAAGGTCCGGCTAAGCCGCAACCTGATCGAAACCCTCCGCGACCGCGAACTCGATGTCGTCACACGACGGCTCATGGAGGAAACGGGGCTTCCGCACCTGTCATCTGATGTAGGTGAGCAGATTTCGGGGGTTTATCGTCGACGCCTCTCACTGGCCTCCGGGCGCTTCGGGATGATCGACAACGGCCTCGGCTTTCAGCTTGTGCCCTGGTCGCCTTCGCTCGAGCGGGAGTTGGGAAAGCAGGTCAGCGGCATCGCCGGTCCAGGCAGCGTGGACTGGGACTTCGGGCGCAAGCGCGGCCTATCGCTCTGACCTGAGGCGATGGCGCTGCACTACGCCGAATTGCACGGCAGGGAAGACTTGGTTGCCTCGCGCGACAGGTCGAGGCGGAAAATGGGAGAGGAGCGATAGTGAGCAGCGAATAGCGAATGGAGGGTCCACCGTTCTGAAACGATCTCTTCATCGCCTCCGGGTTCCCTCGACCTTGGTGGCGCTCGATCATCGACTGGACGCAGCTGTGTGGAAAAATGCGCCGTTCACCTTTAGGTCGCTGAGACTCTCAACGGCTAAATCGGACAGCAGAACCCTTCGAATCTAGATGGCCATCCCCTGTAGCGGAAACGGCATGGGACCTTCGATCTTCAAGTGATCGGAAGGTGTCTGGCTGTGGCGTGATGGCGGTGACGATACTTCCGTGCGTGCTGGTCTCGGATGCTGATGGTCAGATGCTCCGCAGAAGACTCCGGCGCTTCGCGCACCGACTTTCCGACCGGCAGAGTCCAGTTTGCTGGACCAGTTGTGGGCGTGTCATCGAGCGGGCGAATAACGATTTAACCTGCTCGAATTTTGTCTGGAGGCATTCGCGCGAGGTTATCCGCGCAGGCAGGCCCGCGAGCAATCGGACAGCTCCGGGCCGGCAAGCCGGCTTTGATAGCGGATAGCCGAAGTGCAACCCGAATCGCGCAATGAAGATTTGGCGAACGCCAGTTCGCCTGTCCCAGTTTCCAGAGAGACCGCAACAGCTGACGTACAACATCCAAGCATCTGGCTGACCAAGGGCATCAACAGGCGACCGGCTGGAGGGGACTCGCTCGACACGATGTGCGGGAGTATCTAGATGACCGTCGGCCCGGCAGTGTCGTCCCATTGTCAAACGCCATCCGGAACTGCCCCCTTTGCGTCATGAAGAACTGCCCCCACCATCGCGATTATGATCTCGGTTGAAGGTTGTTTCCGCCGGTGGCGGGCCGGAGGGAGGCGGAGCCGACCGGAGGGCCGTCACCGGCGGTCAGCGTCTTGATGAGGCCGCTCTTGCGCTTGGCGCGGAGCCGATAGCTGTCGCCTCGGATCGTCAGCACGTGGCTGTGGTGCAGGAGCCGGTCGAGGATCGCGGTGGCGACCACGGGATCGGCGAACACTGTGCCCCATTCGGCAACGCTGCGGTTCGACGTGATCAGCATGGCGCCGGTTTCGTAGCGCCGGCTGACCAGTTGGAAGAACAGATGCGCCGCGTCAGGTTCAAGCGGCAAGTAGCCGAGTTCGTCGACGATGAGCAGCTTTGGCTTCGACAGCGCGAGCAGTTTCTCGTCCAGGCGTCGCTCGCCGTGCGCCTTGGCAAGGCCTGCGACCAGCGTCGTCGCAGTGGTGAACTGCACGGTGTATCCGGCCAGGATCGCCTCTCGCCCGAGAGCGATCGACAAGTGCGTCTTACCTACGCCTGGCGGGCCGAGCAGCAGCACGTTCTCTCCGTTGGCTATCCAACGTGATGCGGCCAGGTCGCGGATTTGCTTTGGGTCGATCGATGGCTGCGCTTCGAAGTCGAAGCCCGCAAGCTCCTTCACGGCCGGGAAGTGTGCGAGCTTCAGCGCCATCTCGATGCGGCGATGATCCTTGCGCGCGATCTCGCGCTCGCACAGCAGGATCAGCGTCTCACGCGCCGACAGGTTC
The DNA here is from genome assembly GCF_023073875.1 of Bradyrhizobium sp. 154. Taxonomy (NCBI): domain Bacteria; kingdom Pseudomonadati; phylum Pseudomonadota; class Alphaproteobacteria; order Hyphomicrobiales; family Nitrobacteraceae; genus Bradyrhizobium; species Bradyrhizobium sp. 154. Next base: position 121,889 of record NZ_JADPKG010000051.1, on the reverse strand, counting down.
GCGCGCGCCGCCTCGTCGAGCAGGCTGTCGAGCTGGTCGCGAATGCCGGAGAGCTGCAATCGCGCCAGCATGGCGTCTAGCGGATCGGTTGTTGCTTCAATTACGTTCTTTGCCCGTGCCATCAGAAGCTCCCTCCAATCACGGCTTCGTATTCGGCAAGAGGACGCAACAACGAGGGCGGTGGAGACGATCCCGGTACCGTCGCCGCAGCAATCTCCGGCCGGCGGACCGCGCCGTTGCGACCAGCAACACCATCGAGATGGGCAAAGTCGATGATCCGCAGCCGGCGACCCTCCGATAGCTTGTGCACTGCTACCTGGTGCAATCCATGGCGGATCCGCACTTCGCCGGCCGCGATCGTTACCGCCACGCGCTCGCCAATCAGGCGCCACGGTACCGAGTAGCTGTTCGTGTCGATCTCGACGGCGCAATCATTGCCGACGACGCGGGTCAGTTCACGCAAGGATCCGAACGAAGGCTGCCCGCCGAGCGGCTTCAACCGATGTATCTCGTCGCGCGCGAAGCGGATGATCGGCGCCTCTCCGGTCGTGCCATGGATACGAACGTTTGCAACCTCACGCTCCCACCTGTCGAGATGCGCCTCGAATGCTTCCCAGCTTGGGAAGGAATGACCGGCGATTGCGTTCTTCTTCACGTAGCCGACGCCGTTCTCGGTCTTGCCTTTCGTGCGCGCCCGATATGGTGCGCAGGCGCGAGGACGGAAGCCCCAATGTTTTGCGAAGGCGATCAGCTTGTCATTGAACTGAACCGATCGGCTCACCGCGTCGTGGCGCACCACAAGCGCCCGTGGATTGTCCATCAGCACTTCCTCGGGCACACCGCCGAGGGTCGTGAATGTGCTCTCGAGCCCGGCAAACCAATGCTCCTGTCTCTCGGCCCGGAACGCACGCACATGAAGCCGTCGCGAGTGGCCGAGCGTTGCCACGAACACGAATGCCTTGCCTTTCGCTCCTCCGATCTCGACCAGCGCTCCCCAAAGTCGATCTGCAGCTGTCGGCCCGGCGGCGTCTCAAACCGCGTCGTCGCCAGAGCCTCCGCCTTCAGCGCCTGACGATAGGGCTGCACGGCGCGTTGCAGCGTCCGCCGGCTGACTGTCACGCCTTTCTCGGCCAACAGGTCCTGGCGCACCACGTCGGCATTGCCGCGATGCCGAACGAGCCTCTCGCGCAGCCAACCCTCAAGGCCGTCGAGACGCTTCGGCCGCTCAGGCGACTTGAACGCCTTCACCCCGCCCGCCACCACGTAGCCCTTCACCGTGTGATGGCTGCAGCCCAGCTGTCGCGCAATCCGCTTCAGACCCCACCCGCACGCCCTCAGGCGCAACATCTCCGCCACGTCATCCGGCGTCTTCATCACCTGCCCCCGTGGATCAATCCACGACGAGCCTTCAGTGATTCGTTCCTGCTTCATTCACTCTCTCCCCAGCTATCCGAGGAGGGGGCAATTCCTCGTGACGCTGAGGGGCGCATTGCCTCACTAAAAATGTTACCGGACAACTTCCCTGTCGCGCCTGGGGCGGAGCTGCCGAATCAGTTCGGTGGCGGCTATGGCAGGGAAGATCAGCATGCGCGCAAAGCGCGAGATCACATCAGCGCTGGCCGAGCGTTATCGGGCGGGCGGGCGGCTCGAGAAGGGACGGATCCTAGACGAGCTTTGCGCCGTCACGGGATGGCATCGCAAGCACGCGATCCGAGCACTGTCAGTGGACGGGGCATCGGGATCGGCCGTGCCGCGGCGGCGAGGCCGGACCTACGGTGTTTCCATTCGCGTTGCACTGATTGTGCTATGGGACGCCTCTGACCGGCTCTGCAGTAAGCGGCTCGTGGCAATGATCCCGTTCTTGCTCCCGGCGCTTGAACGGCACGGCAGATTGAAGCTTTCTGCCGATGAGCGGTCGCTGGTTTTGAAGGTGAGCGCGGCGACGATCGACCGCCTGCTGAGCGACGTAAAAATCGCAGCAGCCGGAGGACGCCGACGGCGGGCGGGCTTTTCCAGTGCCGTACGGCGGCAGGTCCCGGTGCGCACATTCAATGACTGGGGATCACCTCCGCCGGGGTACTGCGAAGCGGATCTGGTTGCGCACGGCGGCATGTCCGTATCCGGCGCGTTCATTCAGACGCTAACAATGGTGGATATCGCAACGGGGTGGACCGAATGCTTTCCGCTCGTCGTGCGTGAAGCAGCTCTTGTGGTCAAGGCTCTCGAGCGCGCGCAGAACCTATTTCCCTGGCCCGTTCGCGGGCTCGATTTTGACAACGACAGCGCCTTCATGAACGACACGGTCGTGTCGTGGTGCCGCTCTCACGACGTTGAAGTCACTCGTTCCAGGGCCTACAAGAAGAACGATCAGGCATTCGTTGAACAAAAGAACGGAGCTATCGTTCGCCGCCTGGTGGGCTACGGGCGGTTTGAAGGCCTTGATGCCGCTCGCTCATTAGCTCGCCTGTTTGCGGCGGCACGGCTGCACATCAATTTCTTCCAGCCATCGTTTAAGCTGAAGGAGAAGCACCGCGAAGGTGCCAAGGTGATCAAACGCTATCTTCCTCCCGCTACGCCGTACGAAAGAGCATTGGTCCACCCGAGTCTCAATGATGCATTTAAACGTAGGCTGCGGGAGATTTACCGCATGCTTGATCCGGTGGTATTGCTGGCACAGATGCGGGACGCTCAAAATGAGCTGGGCAAGCGCGTTGATCAGCGGGCTGGAAAGCCAGCGATGACTATCGCGCCGGTGCAAAGCGACTTGGCGGCCTTTGCCCGAGAGCTCGGCGATGGTTGGAAAGAGGGTGAGCAGCGGGGCATTCATCGGCGCCGTTATGTGCGGCGCAAGCCTGTGCCACGTCGGCCATCGATGCTCGATCCCTACATTCCCATCATCGAGGGATGGCTCGCCGCGGCTCCGCACTTGTCCGCGGTCGATCTTCTCTCCCGGCTCGAAGCGCATGCGCCCGGTCGGTTCAGCGGCCATCAGCGGCGTACGGTGCAGCGATTGGTGAAGAATTGGCGATCAAATGCCGCTCGACAACTCATCAGCAGCACAGAAATCACACTATCGGTTCAACCTTCGTGTCTTAGTATCTAATCCCGACAGGTTCTTTCGCCGAATCACCGCAAGCCGCTCGCTCGCTACGGCGCTCTGGAGGGCGCGCTTCGCGAGCGGCTTGCTCGGACTCGCGGCAGCTGATTCGGGAGACACTAGGGTGCGTTTCGGTAACATTGTCATCTGAGGCAATATGAGGGGGCAGTTTTCCATGGCGCGCGACACCCATCGGAAATAAGCTCCTGCCGGGGACGCTCCCGCATGATTCTTGTACTCCGCGACCCTGCCTCCCGCCGATTTAATCCGGGACGCCCGCCTCATCGATAACGCGTTGTGGCACGCCGCACCTCGCTTGATCGCGCGCACTTACGGAGAGCTTAGGCCAGACGCGAGCTAGCCTTCCGGACATCTATATCTCGCTTCGCGAAGGCCGGCCGGTTCGCCTAGAGCGGCAGCACGGTACGAGTTGATTGTCTCATCATCCAAGCGCCTATCACGCGAAGCTGCTTGGGACGGTGCTTTGAGGCGGCCTGTTCCACGCGAGGGATCTTTTTGGGCCCAAACGCGGCTTGCCAATCTGACCCGCCGATCCGTTCGCCAGGGCGCGCGCGACTACGAGAAGCATAAGCCTCTGATTGTAGCCAACAGGTCGATCGTGTCGATATCGGCAAGCCATGTCTGCGACAAAAATCATCTGGCATCAGGTGATCCTGGTTTGCCTAATCGCGTTCACCTTCGTGTGGGCCGCGACCGAATGGACTGCTTGTCAGCTTGCGTTCCAGCCGCAGCTTGGACCGGCCTGGTTCAGATTAGGCACCTGGCCCGTCTACCAGCCGTTTGCCTTCTTCATCTGGTGGTTTGAATTCGACGCTTACGCGCCCACGATATTCCTCCAGGGGGGCGCCATTGCCGGGAGCGGTGGGATCGCGGCAGTCGCCGCAGCAATGGTGCTTTCGGTCTTGCGCGCGCATGAGGCTCGCGATGTCACGACTTACGGATCAGCGCGTTGGGCCGATACGCGCGAAGTCAAACGGGCGGGGTTGCTAGGCAACGATGGCCTTGTGCTCGGGCGTTTCCATGGTCGATATCTTCGCCATGATGGGCCTGAGCACGTGCTCTGCTTTGCGCCTACCCGTTCGGGCAAGGGAGTCGGCCTTGTGGTTCCGACGCTTTTGACCTGGCCGCGTTCGGTGATCGTCCACGATATCAAGGGCGAGAATTTCCAGTTGACCTCGGGGTGGCGCGCGCACCTTGGAGATGTACTCTTGTTCGACCCGACCAACGCAGCAAGCGCGGCCTACAATCCCCTTCTTGAGATTCGCCGTGGTGATTGCGAAGTACGAGACGCGCAAAATGTCGCGGATATCCTGGTCGATCCCGAAGGGGCGCTCGAGCGGCGCAATCATTGGGAAAAAACCAGCCATTCTCTGCTCGTCGGCGCTATCCTGCATGTCCTCTACGCTGAAGCTGACAAGACACTTGCCGGGGTTGCCAGATTCCTTTCGGACCCGTGCCGCCCGATCGAGGCCACGCTGAATGCGATGCTTGCGACTCCCCATCTTGGTGATCGCGTTCATCCCGTCGTCGCTTCAGCTGCGCGAGAGCTGCTCAACAAGAGCGAAAACGAGCGGTCGGGCGTGCTGTCGACCACAATGAGCTTCTTGGGCCTTTATCGCGATCCGGTCGTCGCTAAGGTCACCGCGCGGAGCGATTGGCGCATTCGCGATCTCGTCGACAGACAGCAGCCCGTTTCACTCTATCTCGTCGTGCCGCCATCCGACATCGTCCGCACAAAACCCCTGATGCGGCTCATCCTCAACCAGATCGGACGGCGCCTGACCGAGAGCCTGGATCCCGACCGGCGCCGTCAAAAGCTCCTCCTGATGCTCGATGAGTTTGCAGCCCTTGGCCGCCTCGATTTTTTCGAGAGCCAGCTTGCCTTCATGGCGGGCTATGGCATTCGCAGTTTCCTGATCACTCAGAGCTTGAATCAGTTAGAACGCGCCTATGGGCCGAACCACGCGATTCTCGACAATTGTCACATCCGGATCGCCTTCTCCACAAATGACGAGCGCACCGCTAAGCGCGTCTCGGATGCGCTGGGGACCGCAACCGAACTGCGCGCCATGAAAAACTATGCCGGGCATCGCTTAAGTCCCTGGCTTGGACACTTGATGGTGAGCCGCCAAGAGACGTCCCGTCCGCTCCTGACGCCCGGCGAAGTCATGCAGCTCTCATCGAAAGAGGCGATTGTGATGGTGTCGGGCCTCCATCCGCTGCGTGCCACTAAGGTTCGTTACTATGAGGACCCGCAATTTCAGAAGCGAATCGTCAAGCCCGCTGAAACAGGAACAATTCTCTTGTCCTCGCGCCCAGATGAAGACTGGTCAGGGAACCCAACCCCTGCGCCCTCGACCGAACTGCTTGCGCCTCGGCAGCGAAAGCGTGGCGATCTGAATGGAGGGCTGCGGCGCGAGCCAGAATTGCCGCAGCACGAGGAGATCGAAATCAAGGCACCGCTCGCGGAACATGAGTTCGATGCTGGTCCCGATGAGCCCGACGCAGATGCTGTCCAGGCACAAGCGCTTAGCCGCGCAATGCACGGATTAGCGCGCGCGACCAGCCTCGACCCTGACGATGGCATGGACCTCTGAGTTGGCAAATCGGTGAAAAAGATTCAGCTCAGTGTCTACCTTGATCCGGAGACATTCAGAACCCTTGATGTCTTCGCGGAGCGTCGTGGCCAACCCAAGTCGCTGGTCGCAGAGGCCGCGATCACGTCATTTCTTTCGCCTGACGATTCCGACCGACGCGAGGCGGCTATTGCCAAGCGGCTGGATCGGACCGCACGGCTGCTCGAGCGTCTCGAACGCAATGGCAACATCACGCTCGAGACGCTCGCCCTGTTCATTCGCTTCTGGTTGACATCGGTGCCGGCATTACCAGAACAATCCAGTCCAGCCGCTCGCGCCAAAGGCGCCGAACGTTATGATCGATTCGTTGAAGCGCTTGGCCGAAGGCTTTCCAGCGGATCAACCGTTCTGAAAGAGGTGAGCTTCGATTCGAACCCCGCAATTCCAGAGTAATTCAACAACCGACGAGCGGGCGGGCGATGCAGGACTACAAGGGAATTTGCGAGGGTTGCTCGCGCCGAGTACATTTCGGCCGCAAACAACGATAGAGCCAAATCGAACGGAGCGAGCGCGTTAGATTGGTACCGACGGCAGATATCTGAGGGTAGCAGGCCGCATGACATGAATGCTGAAATCTGAAGCGAGTTGAGACTTGTCCGGTCTCCATCGAGCTGCCGCTCACTGGAGTAACGCTGCTTGCTTGAGCAAGCGGAAGCCTTCCAGAGTTTCAAGGTCTTCTGAATAGTTGGCCTACCAGTTTTAGCGAATTGCATCGCAGGTCCTCTGTGTTAGCAATCCACGTTGTAAGGTCTTACTATGCGAACATCCTGTCGAAAAATGCGAGAACTTGCACTGCCGCACACTTCAGCAAACTGGTGCGACGTTATCCGTTTACGTCAGATTGCGATCGGGCAACGCCTGAGATCGTCTGCAACATGTTTCCACAATTCCAAAGGAACGGAACTAAATCGTCCCCTTTCGATGGAAGGGACAGCTGCGCCACGAGAAGCCTATTGGCTTGGAGCAACCAAATCCAATCTGATCCGCTCTCTCGCCTCACGACAAGACGGCGTTACACAAGCAGAGTTGCGCAAGGCCACGGGATGGAAGCTTGTCCCGATGCCCCTGATCGCCAAGCGGTGCAAGATGAAGCTCTGTGAGGATGCTTGGCCATCGTCGCCATCCGGGGGAATTGGGCCTCATTCAAACGGGATTACCAAACGTGAGAAGGGCAACCTCACTCGCAAGAATGGTAAGATCGCCAGCAAGAGCGGCCACTTCGCCACGTACTACATGATGGCGCATGATTCGACTACGGCAGTAGCCGACGCGACTACCGACACAGTAGGTAGAAAGCCTTATCCCTCAACGCAAAGCGATGCGGAAAACGCGTCATGAGCCAAAGTCCTGCAGGGCATTGTGCAGCTATCTGGACAGGGAGGCTTGGCGATTGCCGCTTTTCGCGCTGGCTATCCCGCTTCGAAGGAATGCGCGAAACTATTATAGCCCGTTTCGATGCCAATGCCGAAATCGCGAAACCCGGCTCGCTCGCGGAAACAACGCAGCAGAGCTTTGACGTCTTAAGCGTCAATTTCCCTAGACCCTATTTCAACGTCCACAGCGCGTTGCCTCTCGTGCGCAACCTAAACGCGATCGGCTTCACGGCTTCTTTGTCCGATCAGGTCGGAATTGCGGGAACATCGGCCGTATCCGCATCCAAGGCCGCACTGTGCAACTTGACGCGAGCGCTTGGCGACCAACTGATCCGCCGAAGCGTTCAGGTAAACGCCGAGAGCTCGTGCGTCATCGAAAGCCCGCTGTTTAGGAAGATCGGCATTTCCGAGGCCAGCGTGCAAGACCGCGGATCGGTCCTGCTCGAGCAGATAGCCGCGAAACACTTCGGCAAGCCACGCAAGATCGCGGCGCGTGAGCTTCCTCGCTTTCTGCGACGCATCCTACATCACCGGCATCGACGCGCCTGTCGATGGCAGACGCACAGCCCTGAATCCGACAAGCCTTGCCGATGTGCTCGAAGAGCCTCCCGTGACAGTCATCTGTCGTCCTCTACACCAGTCCAGTGCAGCGCTCGAATACTCACAATGAGAAGAAGAGAATGAGAAACATCGTCAAGGCAGCCGCCGTACAGATCAGCCCCATGTTGTACAGCCGAGAGGGGACAGTCGAGAAGATCACCAAAAAGATTCGCGAATTGGGCAAGAAGGGGGTGCGTTTCGCCACGTTCCCCGAGACCATCATTCCCTACTACCCGTATTTCTCGTTCGTCCAGCCGCCCTTCACGCTTGCCAAGGAGCATCAGAGGCTGCTTGAGCAATCCCTTACGGTACCCTCTGCGGAGACGCATGCGATCGGCGATGCCGCCAAGGACGCCCAAATGGTCGTTTCCGTCGGCGCCAATGAGCGGGACGGAGGATCAATCTACAACACTCAACTCCTGTTCGATGCGGACGGCACGCTGATCCAGCGTCGCCGCAAGATCACCCCTACTTATCATGAGCGGATGGTCTGGGGCCAGGGCGACGGTGCCGGCCTTCGCGCCGTAGACAGCGCGGTTGGCCGGATCGGCCAGCTTGTGTGCTGGGAACATTATCTCCCGCTGGCCAGATACGCCTTGATTGCCGATGGCGAGCAGATCCACTCCGCGATGTACCCCGGTTCGATCTTCGGCCCCCTCTTCTCCCAGCAAACGGAAGTGAGCACCCGGCAGCATGCCCTTGAGTCGGCCTGCTTCGTCGTCAGCGCAACCGCATGGCTCAACGCCGACCAACAAGCCCAAATTGCCAACGACACGGGCGCTGCTATCGCTCCGATTTCGGGCGGTTGCTTCACCGCTATCGTTGCCCCCGATGGTCAATTGATAGGCGAGCCCCTGAACGAAGGTGAAGGAGATGTGATTGCAGATCTCGACTTCATCGAAATCGACGGGCGCAAGAGAGTGATGGATGCAAGCGGTCACTACAGTCGCCCTGAACTGATCAGCCTCCTGATCGACCGGACACCTTCTTCGCACGTCCATGAACGGATTATTCCCCCCAGGAGCGTGGCGACTACCGGCCTTCACCGCGAGGCCCGCGCTCTGACGCCGCTTGAGAGTTAATGGTCCTGCCCGCCAGGGCCGGAGGAGATTGGTGCATCCCGCTTCGACCCGAACGGCCGGAGATACAGGTAGAAGGAACTAGTTTGCAGCAGGGCCATGCGGGCCGCTCGCATGATCCAGACCGATTCTCTATTGGAGAAATGCCCAGCTGCGGAGCCTCGCCGAGGCCTTCAGCCTACAGCGCACCTCGTCACTGCAGCGGCAAGTACGCTTCAGGTGTTCGAACTGTTACGCTGACCGCCGCATCGCCCATCCTTGCAGCGCCCCGCCTCGAGATCTGGATGTTGCCTCAATGAGGATCCGCTCATATCGCAAAGGCCACATCGTCAGCTCGAGACGGCTCGTCACGGCAGGTCTTTCCGAGTGGCGTCCAACGGCGGGGGAGATCAGGTCCAGGCAATCCTCGCCGGGGAAGCTGGCGGCTGAAGGTGAACGCGGAGTCAAGCTACGGTGAGTTGTATGCAAGGGCATCCAGCATTCTGCGCAACACGAGCCCCATTCGGGGTAGGAATTCCATGGAGGACGATAAAACCAGATTACTTGCCGAGAAGGTGCCCACTCTTGCGCTCAACGATCCGGAGCCAGCCGCGCGGCTTGAGCGCTGGGCCAAAGAATACGCAAAATGGTGTCCTCGACCCAGCCTCCAGACGCGATGAAGATTCATAACTGCCGCCGCACGGTGCTCCAGGAGGCGCCGGCACGCTCTCAGTAAACAACCGCAGTTTCAGGGCGCAGTATCCAGCCCTATGCTGGCCGGATGGAGCAAAGAGTACTTTTCAGGTGCCCACGCCGGGCATGAACGTGCAGCACCTGCTGACGGCACTGGAGCAGATCGGTCCCGACACTCATCTGCCGGTCGTTTGTCTGGCATGCTCCTCGGTCCATTTCGTGAATGCCTACACCGGCAAGCTGCTCGGCGGCCGCAGTGCTTCCGAAGTGCGGTGAGGGCGGTCGACTGGTGAGATCCGGGTGCTCACTCCGGCTTGGGTGCGCATCCTTTCCCGATGTAGTTCGTGTACCGTCCCTGGAAAATCCAGCGCCCTGGAGCGGTGATGTTTGCTGCCGCTGCCGGCGGTCTTCGTCAAGCCTCGCCGGCATCGGAGATGGCGCTCACGGCTGGCACGGTGCGGGGCAGCGGTAGCGTGCGTTGAAGATTGCGCCTGGCCGACGAAGGCTTGCCGAGCTTGGCATCGTATTTCGCGGCCAGCACCAGAAGCCGCTTTCGCGTGAACGGGTCGGCCTTACCGGCCAGATCGCGGGCCCGCTATGCAAAGCTGTAGAACTCAACATCCATGGTGTGCCCCAACTCAACGCTACCAGGATGCACTTAAGTACATCGGCGGCTCCGACGTCAAGGCGGGCGAGCAGTGGCCTTGCGCGGAATGTGCTGCGAGGTGCCTGTAACAGCCGATCTGGCGCGAGTAAGCTCGCTGTCGGCAGGGACAATTCACATGGCAGTCCTCCATCAGATCCGGAAGCAATGCCCGGCGTGCGGAGGGAGCGATGGATCTCCTGGCTGGCGAGGACGGGCACAACGAGCGCTACGTCTGCCGCCATAGCGAGGGGGACCCGCTACGCGATTCAGCCGCCTGCCAGTGCGGCCGACCCTTCCCCTAAGGCCCCGAGAAGTGAGTGGTCGCACCGGGCCAGCAGATACGTTTCAACGGCCGTGAGCTGGGCTGGACGCGCGGCACGCGAACGGTTGTAAGTCCTATCGCACGCTGGTGATGCATGCCGGAAACCGGTGAGGCGCAGGTGTATTTTGGTCGCGCGCATGAGCTGGTGCGCTTCTTATGAGGCGCATCACCCCATAGGGAACAACGCCGGTGCGTCCGCGGGGGTCGTTCGCGACGTCGGGGGCGCGAGGGCGCTGTCTAGATTGCGCCTGCGCCTCTTTTTTTGGATCGGTGACTTTTTCGATTTCAAGTAAGGGTGCACGCACCGTCCGCGAAATCGCTCGTCTGTCGGCGACCTGACTGTCTAGAGGGACAAGAGGCTACGAGACGTCTGGCGCTGGTCTTTGAGAGTCCGCCGTTTCTTTCTTTCGGTACGCCAGACTGCGACCAGAATGTCCCCGCGGTTGAAGCGGCATGCGGTCTCGACGCTTTTGTCGTGCGTCATCGCAGCGCGATTCATCCGTTTCGACCGAACATACAAACCACGCGCGTGCAAGCGCGGGCGGTGTGCAGTCGCAGAGAGAAGGAAGCTGGAGTATGCAGATTAGCGGCGAGCGCCGGGGAGAACCGACCTCAAGTCGGAATGAAGCTGAGGTAGACGCGCAGCCGAGTCCAAGCGAAGCTCAGCAGACCAGAAAGATAACGATTCAACTTTCTGAGTGCATTTTTCAGCGCCTCCAAGCCGCGACTGACCGCCCTGGTATGGGCAAGAGCGTCGCCATCGAGGCGGCTCTTGAGCGCTTCCTGGATCCGCCGCCGCCTATAGAGGGCCTTGTTTTCGAGGCGATCGAGCGAACGAATGAGCAGGTGCTCAGTCTGCGGACGGACATCGCGATGATCGCGGAAATATTGGCTCTCCATGTGCGATACCACCTCACGCTGACGCCGCCGATGCCGCCATCCAAGCAGGACGAGGCGTGCGTACTCGGGCTCGAGCGCTTCAAGGCGTTTGCCGAGCAGGTCGATCGTCGCGTACGGTTTGGCCGCCCCTTGCTGCAGGAGGCAATTGATCGCTCGGGAAATTCCAGCCGATCCGGGTCTGAAATGGGAGGCGGAGCGTCACGCGCCGTTCGACGAGCGCCAGCTGAAGAAGAACCCCACTGTGTGGCCGTCGTAGGTGAAAACTCAGAAGCGTGTGCTGTCGCCGAGGAGGGCGGCAGCAATATCAACTTTCGACAGCTGCCAACGCCTTGTGTTAAAGCCAGTGGCCGCGTTCCGAGCAACACGCGCAGCGATGCCGCTGGGCTGATATCAGGCGAGAAGCCGGTCAATCGGGGTTGGAGCTGGCGGATCATCTCTTGCGTGTTCCTTCCCTTTGCCGCGGGATATTATCTTTCCTACCTGTTTCGGATGATCAACACGCTCATTTGTGGCCGCCTCGCCTCTGAATTGGAGCTTGGTACGGCCGACTTGGGGCTGTTGGGCTCGATCTACTTTCTGGTCGTTACCGGCAGCCAGATTCCGATGGGCATGCTCTTGGATCGCTTCGGTCCGCGCCGAGTCCAGGGTGCGCTCTTGCTGCTGGCTGCCGCAGGCGCTGCGCTTTTCGGATTATCGAGTGGATTTCTGTCGCTTCTGGTTGCTCGCGCGATGATAGCATTTGGCACCGCAGCTTCCCTCATGTCTGGCCTGAAAACAGTCGTGCTCTGGTTTCCGAGAGAGCGCGTGGCGCTCATCAACGGCTGTATGATCATGCTGGGTGCACTGGGCGCGGTAACGGCAACCGCACCAGCCGAGGCATTGCTTAACTGGATAGGCTGGCGCGGTCTATTTGAGCTGCTTGCCGCATCCAGTGCCTCCGCGGCCGCTTCGATCTATTTTTTGGTTCCAGAGCATGAGGCAACTGCGAAGAGCCCTCCAGGGACGATCAGCCTGAAGACCGTCTATACGGATGGGCGGTTCTGGAGAATTGCGCCGATTTCTTCAACATGTATCGGGTCCGCGTGGGCCCTGCAGTCCTTGTGGGCAGCGTCCTGGCTGAACGATGTGGAAGGGTTGGATCGAACAAGCCTTGTCACACAATTGCTCGTCATGGCGATAGCCCTAAGCATTGGCGCATTGCTGCTCGGCGTGGTCGCCGATTCGCTGCGTCGGCATGGCAAGAACATTGAAACGTTGCTCGCAATCATAGCTGCTGTGTTCATTGCAGCCGAACTCGCGCTGATATTGCATCCGCCATTTCCGTCGCTACCGTCGTGGATCATTGTGGCGGTGGTCGGATCAGCAATCGTGCTCAGCTACGCGATCATCGGAGATTACTTTCCGGCCCAACTGATCGCGCGCGCGAACGGCGTGCTCAACGTTCTGCATTTCGGGTGGGCTTTCCTCGTCCAGTACGGGACGGGGTTAATTCTCGCGCAATGGCCGGTAAAGGACGGACACTACCCCTCAATCGCGTATCAGACGGCCTTCAGTATCAATGTTGTGCTGCAGCTGGTCGCCCTGGTCTGGTTCATCGCCCCTCGGCTCAAAGAGTTGATTTGGAAATCTGAGATCGCCGTCAAGCGCAAGTCGACGGGCCAAAGCAGGTCAGTTCACGTCATTATCCCGATCGCCGAAATGGTTATCCTGAAAACCGATCAAGATGTGGAGTGGTGAAGTCGGCCCTCTGCCTGACCCGCCTCGTCGGTCTACAGGCGCGTCAAGAACGTCCGGCCGACTGATTGCCTGAGAAGCTCCAAACAGCTGGTCGGATATGCGACATGCGTCGCAAGGTCGACAGGAAAGATACGAAAAATGCGTAATATCAATGAGCGCTGGCTGGCATGCGACTTGCTGTTGTTTTCCGCAGAGCCAGGTAAAGCGAATTTGAGCAATGACCAGTGTGACTGAGAGCGCAAGTCAAGTCGGTGCGGAGAATGTGCTGAGAGTCGGTTCGCCGGCTCCCTCCATCAAAGTTGAGGACTGGCTACGTGGCCAGCCCGTTACAACGTTCGAACCTGGGAAAGTATACATCATCGAGTTTTGGGCGACGTGGTGCGGACCATGTATCGCCTCGATGCAGAATTTGGTGATCCTGCAAAGCAAATACAGGAGCAGCGGAGTTGAGGTGGTGGGCATCGCGGCTCACGAACAAGCGTCGACGGCAGATGAAGCGCGAGCCAGCTTGGACGCTTGGTTGACGAAGAGCTTGCCGAATCTGAACTTCGCGATCGCATTCGACTACGCCGGCGAAATGAACAAGCTTTGGATGGATCCCAGCTTTTCTGTCGGGATTCCTTCGTCATTCGTGATCGATCGTGACGGCCGCTTCGCCTTTATCGGCCATCCGACGCAATTCGATAACGCGTTGCCCAAAGTTCTGAACGGCTCCTGGGCAGTGAGCGACGAAGCCCAAGCCCTGGATGCGGAGAGGATAACCAAGGGTCGACGCAGAAAGCGCGAACTATCGCAGAAGCGAGCGCTGGTGGAGCCGATCTTTGCCAGGCTTGAAGCCGCCATGAACAGTAAGGATTGGGCGGCAGCCCTTTCAGGGATTGAGGAGGCACTCGCTGCGATGCCGGACGATCTCACCTTTCGTGGGCTTCATGCGGAATTGTTGCTTCACAAGATACGCGACATGCGGGCCGGCCTGGCGGTATTGCGCCAATTGGTTCGCGATGCGATCGACAAGAAATCCGTGGTTTGGATGAGCGTGGCCATCCGCCAACTCTTCGACCCCGCGAAAGACTACTCCGGTTTCCCACATGCCGAGCGCTTTGCCATGGGCAAGGATCTCTCCGAACACATCCTGGCGGCGAATCCGCCCCAAGGCAGCGAGGGCGCGAAGTTTCTCTCGTACGGGGCGGTCGCTCGGTACTATTACGAGACCGGTAACAGGGATCGCGCGATCGAATTGGTCGAGGTGGCGCTGAAATGGCTGGATGCAGTGCCTGCCTCGGATGTAGCGAAACGGGATCTCGTGCAGTGCTCACTCCAGGCCTTGGCGAGCTACAGGAGTGAGAAGCTCTGTTACGAGGAGTGTTGTTCGACACCGCAAAACACAGCTCCCGAAAAGCCGCAACCGGGATCGCCAAGGGAGGCAGCGTGAGCAATGCTGCTGGCCATGTCTTCTCGGCCCTTGTGGTTTTGCGATCGACGTCGATGCCTTTGGGGATGTCGGGGCATTCACCTGAGGTGAGGATAGGATGATTGAGGGGTGAACGCAGGCGAGCCGCACCACCACAACTTCTTTACGGTGAATGTTTCTTCAACGTACGTCGCGATCCGGTGCGATAGCGGCGAGAATGCCTGTCCAGGTGAAGAGTGGTCGCGGGCTGCTAAAGGTGGCGTCTTATAAGATGCTGGTGGCATCTTCGAACAACCAAAAAAGATTGAAATGGGTGGTGACGTTGATGCATTCCAACTCTCAAGGAAGCTTTCTCAAGTTTTTATCGCTGGTTTCAGAAGGGATTCAGCACTTCGTTTCGCGTTGGCCACAAGCCCATTCGGGAGAGGCGGCAAACCCTGGCAACGGACGGGGTCGTTTAAAGCGGTCAGTGCCCTGTGCGCGCCGCGCTAAGGTAACACTGAGCGAAGCCGTGCCTTCATTGTCACCCCTCTTTGGTACCACGGCGCCGGGTCGAGCGTGATGCACAATCACCGCCAGCGCCGCTCTGTCAAAGCCGCCGCCCTGTTCCAGCCATCTGGCCCCTGGTACAATGTTCTTTATGTCCAGGTACTCATCGCGATCCTGATTGGCGTTCTCGTTGGCTGGTTGTGGCCTGCTGTGGGGACGAACAGCTGGGTCAAAGCGCTTGGTGACGGATTCATCAAGCTGATCAAAATGGTGATCGCGCCGATCATCTTCTGCACTGTTGTGTCCGGAATTGCGCATGTTCAGGATGCACGAAAGGTCGGGCGAGTCGGCGTCAAGGCGCTGCTTTACTTCGAGATCGTTTCAACCTTCGCGCTGATCCTGGGTCTCGTGATGGGCAATCTCGTTCAGGCCGGCCATGGGCTGGCTCCCAGGGCTGATGCCGCGGCGGTAGCCAACTACGTCAAAAGAGCGGAAGGGCAGAAGGCGGTCGATTTCCTCCTTAATATTATTCCGGATAGCGTGGTTGGCGCTCTGGCCCGAGGCGACGTGCTACAGGTGCTGTTGTTTGCCATCCTATTCGGGTTCTCGCTGATGGCGCTTGGCGAGCGGGGTGAGCGGATGCGCAGTCTGGTCGACGATGCTGCACACGCGGTGTTTGGTGTCATTAGGATCGTAATGAAGGCAGCGCCAATCGGGGCGTTCGGCGCCATGGCCTACACTATCGGCGAATTCGGACCGTCCGCGCTCGGTAAACTCATCGGCTTGGTTGCGCTGTTCTACGTGACAGCCGGGCTCTTCGTGATCATTGTGCTTGGTCTGGTTGCGCACTTGGTCGGTTTTTCTATTCTAAAGTTCATCGTTTACATCAAGGATGAGCTGCTGATCGTCCTCGGAACGTCGTCGTCCGAAAGCGCGCTGCCGCAGTTGATGGAAAAACTCGAACGGCTGGGCTGTTCCAAGCCGGTCGTTGGCCTGGTGGTGCCGACAGGATACTCTTTCAATTTGGATGGGACGAACATTTACATGACGTTGGCGACCTTGTTCATCGCGCAGGCGCTCGGGGTCGATCTCGACTTCGGCCAGCAGCTCACGATACTGGTTGTGGCGATGCTCACCTCGAAGGGCGCAAGTGGTGTTACCGGTGCCGGGTTCGTCACACTGGCCGCAACATTGACCGTGGTCAGTCCTGACCTCGTCCCGGGCATTGCGATCGTATTCTCGATCGACAAGTTCATGAGCGAGGTGCGCGCGCTTACCAACATCATCGGAAACGGTATTGCCGCGGTGTTTGTGTCGTGGTGGGAAGGTGAACTCGACCATGTCTCGCTACACGCGCAGCTCAAGTAGATCTGCGATCTCAGCTCGGCCATTGCGGACTAGAAATCACTCTTTGAATGCCTACATTCTGGGAGGCAATCGTCGTGCAGTACAGGGCCAGCCTGATTCCAGGGGGAATGGTGCAGGGTCATTACGCTCACGGTGGTGCACCAGACCAGCGTCGCCATTGGTACCTGCGGCAGCCCGCCGGCTGATGTGGTTCATTATCCCGGGTTTGAGCGTCCTCCAAAAGCGGGAGCTCATTCGTGCCTACGCGCGGCAGCGACAGTGGTTCGATTTCTCGCCTCGCCGTCGAGGGGTCGGCGCGTCAAGCCGGCGCTCTTTTCAAATGTTCCTTTTTCCACGCTAGACTTCGAACGGCATATTCCCTTTGTTGCGGTAAGACACGACCTGTCTTTTATTTGCCTTCAGATGAGGGCGCCGAAGCGGCCTCAGCAGCTTGGGGCAAATCGTGGCGATCCATTCTTTTGATTCAGAAGCGAACTTGCGCGGAGCGCGTATGCTGCGTACCGCGTTGGGGCCCGCCATCGCATGGTTTTTGGAAGATCCGGCAATCGTCGAGGTGATGCTCAATCCCGACGGCCGACTGTGGATCGACCGACTGTCGAGCGGCCTTACGGATACTGGCAAGAATATATCCCCTTCTGACGGAGAGCGAATCATCCGCGTGGTAGCTCACTACGTGGGTGCCGAGGTTCATCCCGGGAGCCCACGGATTTCTGCCGAGCTGCCCGAGACGGGGGAGCGATTCGAGGGGCTGCTGCCGCCGGTCGTGGCCGCGCCAACATTTGCGATCCGAAAGCCGGCGGTCGCCGTGTTCAGCCTCGAGGATTACGTCGGAGTCGGCATTATGACGCCGGATCAGGCCGGTGCATTGAGGGATGCAGTTTGCGCGCGCAAGAACATTCTGGTCGCCGGCGGCACCTCGACCGGCAAGACGACACTGACCAATGCCCTTCTCGCCGAGGTGGCTAAAACGACTGACCGTGTCGTTCTCATCGAAGATACGCGCGAGCTTCAGTGCTTGGCGCCAAACCTCGTGGCGCTCCGCACGAAGGATGGCTTGATCTCGCTCTCCGACCTGGTCCGTTCGTCGCTTCGTCTGCGCCCCGATCGAATTCCCATTGGTGAGGTGCGCGGAGCCGAGGCGCTCGATTTGCTCAAGGCCTGGAGCACCGGACATCCGGGCGGAATCGGCACGATCCATGCCGGAACGGCGCTCGGGGCGCTACGCCGACTCGAGCAGCTAGTCCAGGAAGCTGTCGTCACAGTCCCCCGGCCGCTTATCGCCGAAACAATCAACGTAATCGCGGTGCTCAGCGGCCGCGGCGCCGAACGCCGCTTGAGCGAGCTCGCCCGCGTCACCGGCTTAGAAGCATCAGGTGATTACAGCCTTTCTGCAATTGGAGACCGATCATGACGATGCCTTCATCTCTCCGCCGCGCCAGCATTCCGGCCACGGCAATTGTGACCCTTTGGCTGAGCAGTATCCCGGCGTGCGCCGCTGGCTCAAATATGCCGTGGGAGCAACCGCTCAACCAGATTTTGCAATCGGTCGAGGGTCCCGTCGCCAAGATTATTGCGGTCATCATCATCATTGTGACCGGGCTCTCGCTCGCATTTGGCGACACGTCTGGTGGCTTTCGCCGCCTGGTTCAGATCGTGTTCGGTCTGTCCATCGCCTTTGCGGCATCAAGCTTCTTTCTGTCTTTCTTCTCCTTCGGCGGCGGCGTGGTGATCTAATGGAGGAGCCTGTCGCAGGTTTTATCGCGCCCGTGCATCGTGCGCTCACCGAGCCTATCCTGATGGGCGGTGCGCCGCGCGCCGTGGCGATCGCCAACGGCACGTTAGCGGCGGCACTCGGTCTTGGGCTGCGCCTGTGGGTTGCCGGCCTTCTCCTCTGGTTCGTCGGCCACATGGCCGCCATCTGGGCCGCAAAACGCGATCCCGATTTCGTGGAAGTCGTGCGCCGGCACGTCCGTATTCCAAGCCACCTCAGGTCCTAGAGTTGCCTATGATGAATCTTGCCGAATATCGCCGTTCAAACACGCGCCTTGCCGACTTCCTGCCTTGGGCGGCCCTGGTCGATGAGGGCGTCATTCTCAACAAGGATGGATCCTTTCAGCGAACGGCCCGGTTCAGAGGGCCGGATCTCGACAGCTCAGTGCCGGCCGAGCTTGTTGCTGTCGCAGGCCGCCTCAACAATGCGCTCCGTCGCCTCGGATCGGGGTGGGCCGTCTTCGTCGAGGCGCAACGGCATTCGGCAGGACGCTATCCGCCGGATACATTCCCGGACGTCGCCTCGGCGCTGGTGGATGCGGAGCGGAAAGCGCAATTCGAGGAGGCCGGCAGCCACTATGAGTCGAGCTACTATCTGACTTTCCTCTATCTGCCTCCGGCAGAGAGTGCGGCCGTGGCGGAGCGCCTGCTGTACGAGGGCAGCCATCGCGCTGCGGGAGCGGATGCGCGCGAGGTGCTTGCCGGCTTTGTCGACCGGACCGGCCGCGTCCTGCAGCTCGTCGAGGGTTTCATGCCGGAATGTGGCTGGCTCGATGACGAGCAAACGCTGACCTACCTGCATTCGACGGTCTCGACCAAACGGCATCGCGTGCGCGTGCCAGAAATTCCGATGTATCTCGATGCGTTGCTTGCCGATCAATCCCTGACAGGAGGTCTCGAGCCCATGCTGGGCGAGGCGCATCTGCGCGTTCTGACGCTCGTGGGCTTTCCGACCGCGACCACGCCCGGAATTCTCGACGACCTGAACCGGCTGGCATTCCCGTATCGCTGGTCCACGCGGGCGATCATGCTCGACAAGACAGATGCCACAAAGCTCCTCACCAGGATCAGGCGGCAATGGTTTGCCAAGCGCAAGTCGATCGCGGCGATCCTGAAGGAGGTGATGACGAACGAGGCCTCCGCGCTTCTGGATACCGATGCCCACAACAAGGCGATGGACGCCGACAGTGCGCTCCAGGAATTGGGCTCGGATCAGATCGCACAGGTCTTCGTTACGGCAACGGTCACGGTCTGGGACGGGGATCCTCGCGCAGCCGACGAAAAGCTCCGCCTCGCCGAAAAGGTCGTCCAAGGCCGCGACTTCACCTGCATGGCCGAGACGGTCAATGCCGTCGAAGCCTGGCTCGGCAGCCTGCCGGGACAAACTTACGCAAACGTCCGCCAGCCGCCGGTCTCGACCCTGAACCTCGCCCATATGATCCCGCTATCTGCCGTATGGGCCGGAGAGGTGAGGGATCACCACCTCAACGCGCCCCCATTGTTCTTCGGTAAGACTGAGGGTTCCACGCCATTCCGGTTTTCTCTGCATGTCGGAGATGTCGGCCACACCATGGTCATCGGGCCGACGGGCGCCGGTAAGTCGGTGCTGCTGGCGCTCATGGCGCTGCAGTTCCGCCGCTATCGCGAGGCGCAGATCTTTGCGTTCGACTTCGGAGGCTCGATCCGCGCATCGGCCATCGCCACGGGGGGCGACTGGCATGATCTCGGCGGCGCCCTGGAATCCTCAGAATTCGTCTCGCTCCAGCCGCTTGCAGGCATCGACGATGTCGGCGAGCGAGGCTGGGCATCCGACTGGATCGCATCGATCCTGACGCGCGAGCGGATCGAAGTCACCCCTGAGACCAAGGATCATGTCTGGTCGGCGTTGACCTCACTCGCCTCGGCACCAGTTAAGGAGCGGACTCTGACTGGGTTCTCCGTTCTTCTGCAGTCCAACGCTCTCAAGCGCGCGCTGCAGCCCTACTGCCTCGGTGGTCCATACGCCCTGTTGCTCGACGGCGAATATGAACGGCTGGGTGAAGCCTCCGTCCAGGTGTTCGAGACCGACGGATTGATCGGGACCTCTGTCGCGCCCGCAGTTCTGGCCTATCTGTTTCACCGGATCGAGGACCGCTTTGACGGCCGTCCGACACTGCTCATCATCGACGAAGGCTGGCTTGCGCTCGATGACGCCGATTTTGCCGGCAAGCTCCGCGAGTGGCTCAAAACCCTCCGCAAAAAGAACGCCTCGGTCGTGTTTGCGACCCAATCGCTTGCCGATATCGATGGCTCCAAAATCGCGCCTGCCATCATCGAGAGCTGCCCGACCCGCATCCTTTTGCCAAACGATCGCGCCATCGAGCCGCAGATCAAGGCGATTTACCGTCGCTTTGGGCTGAACGACCGGCAGATCGAGATCCTCGCCCGCGCCACTCCGAAGCGGGACTACTACTGCCAATCGCGCCGCGGCAACCGCCTGTTCGAGCTCGGACTTGGCGAAATCGCGCTCGCCTTCGCGGCCGCCTCGTCCAAAGCCGACCAGGCTTTGATTGATCGGGTGCTTGCCGAGCACGGAAGGGACGAGTTCGTCACCGGCTGGCTCAAGGCGCGCGACCTCGGCTGGGCCTGCAATCTCATTCCGCAGTTCGCCAAACAAGGAGCGCTCTGATGAGCTGTATCCGCCCGCTTCTGGCAGCAAGTATCATCGCCATGACCATGATCCAAGCGCCCCGCGAAGCGAAGGCGCAGTGGATCGTGTTCGATCCCAACAACTACGTTCAGAATGTGCTGACGGCCGCGCGTGAGCTGCAGCAGATCAACAATCAGATCACTTCGCTCCAGAACCAAGCGCAGATGCTGATCAATCAGGCGAAGAACCTGGCGAGCCTGCCTTATTCATCCTTGCAACAGCTCGAGAAGTCGATTCAACGCACCCAGCAGCTACTCTCGCACGCGCAGCGGATTGCCTACGACGTCCAGCAGATCGATCGCGCGTTTTCCACCACCTATGCGCCGGCATCGGCGAGCATGTCCGATGGGCTCCTGGTCGCAAATGCCCAAACACGCTGGCAGAACTCAGTTGCCGGGCTGCAGGACGCCATGAGGGTCCAAGCGAGCGTTGTCGGCAATCTCGACGCCAACCGCATCCAGATGTCCGCCCTCGTGACGGCGAGCCAGGGCGCAGCGGGTGCGCTCCAGGCAAGTCAGGCCGGCAACCAGCTCCTTGCGCTGCAAGCCCAGCAGCTTGCGGACCTTACGGCGACTGTTGCCGCGCAAGGTCGCGCACAGACGCTCGAATCCGCCCAACGGGCTGCAGCGCAGGAGCAGGGTAGGGAGCAGCTGCGGCGCTTTCTCAATCCGGGCCAAAACTATCAACCGACAACCGTGCAGATGTTCCACTGATCATGAAAATACGATTTGAACGACTACCTGTCGCGGCAGCAGCTGGTCTTGCTGTCCTGTTGGTTGCCGCCTGCGCCATTCGCCTGCGCACCGACGAGAGCGCGACCCAGTCTTCCGTCTCTCTAGCCTCAAAACCGGATTTGACCGCAGCAAAGCTCGAGCAATGCCGTACCGTCACCTACGAGCAGAAAGACGCTCTGCTTGAATGCCAGAAGATCTGGGCCGAGCAGCGCAATCAATTCTTAGGCGGAAGCAGGTCAATTGATGGTTCGCATAGCCGGACCGGCGCGGCGCCATTCCCCTCTCCAGTCCCGCGTAAAGACGAAGGTCGCCTCCCGTCCGGCTTTTCCTCCATTCCGAGCCAAAGCGAGTGAGCCATGGGCGGCACGGGCGTCATCGACCAGTTTCTGGAAGCTTTCACCCGCTACATCGATTCCGGATTCGGTCTCGTCGGGGGCGAAGTCGGATATGTCGCCACAACGCTGGCTGCAATCGACATCACCCTGGCTGGCCTGTTCTGGTCATTCGGAACGGACGAGGACATCATCGCCCGGCTGGTCAAGAAAACCTTGTTTGTCGGCGTCTTTGCTTACCTGATTGGCAATTGGAATAACCTCGCCCGGATCGTCTTCGAAAGTTTTGCGGGGTTAGGTCTGAAAGCCTCAGGGACAAGCCTTTCGTCAGCAGATTTCCTAAGGCCGGGCCGCATTGCGCAGGTAGGCCTTGATGCAGGCCGGCCAATCCTGGACTCCATCTCTGGGCTGATGGGCTATGTCAGCTTCTTTGAGAATTTCGTGCAAATCGTGGTCCTGCTGTTTGCTTGGATCGTGGTGCTGCTCGCGTTCTTTATCCTGGCGATCCAGCTGTTCGTGACCCTCATCGAATTCAAGCTGACGACACTTGCCGGGTTCGTCCTGATCCCCTTCGGCCTGTTCGGCAAGACCGCTTTTGCGGCTGAACGGGTGCTGGGCAATGTCATCTCATCGGGGGTCAAGGTTCTGGTCCTTGCCGTCATCGTGGGCATCGGGTCGACCTTGTTCTCGCAGTTCACGAGCGGCTTTGGCGGCAACCAGCCGACCATCGAGAATGCGATGGCACTTGTCCTGGGCGCGCTCGCCCTCTTGGGCCTTGGCATCTTCGGCCCCGGTATCGCCAATGGCATCGTCTCCGGAGGTCCGCAGCTTGGCGCAGGCACCGCCGTCGGCACGGGCCTCGCTGCCGGTGGGGTGATCGCGGCAGGAGCTGGCGCTGCCGCCGGCGCTGCAGGTCTTGCCGCCGGCGCGATTGCGGGCTCGCTGCGCGGTGGAAGCGCGATTGCAAGTGGCGCGACGAACATGTTGCGGGCGGGAAGCTCCGGCGTCGAGGCGAGCGCGCCAGGCGCGGCAAGTCCCTTGCGTTCGCTCGCAGCCGGCCTTGGGCGAGCGACTGGTCATGTCGGTCAGGAGGAGGGGGGCTCCTCGGCCGCCCCCGACAGTCCGCCAGCCTGGGTTCGGCGTATGAAGCGTGCGCAGACCATCCAACAGGGAGCATCAGCGGCCACGCACGCGGTTCGGTCAGGCGATCACGGCGGGAGCGGCGCATCGGTGGACCTCTCACAAGACAATCGCTGAGTTCGCTGTCTCTCCAAAATCCATTTCCAACCATGCTTTGAGGTCAGACAAATGTTCAAACGATCGGCCGTTCACTATGGCCGCACGCCGGAGCCGGTCACGCCCTATCAACGCGCAGCTCAAGTCTGGGATGACCGCATTGGTGCAGCACGAGTCCAGGCCAAGAACTGGCGGCTCATGGCATTCGGCTGCCTGTTCCTCTCCGCGGGCTTTGCTGGAGCTCTGGTCTGGCAATCAGCCCATGGCACGATCACGCCCTGGGTGGTTGAGGTCGATCAATTGGGTGAAGCGAAAGCACTTGCCCCTGCAAATGCTGCCTACCAGCCGACGGACCCTCAAATAGCGTTTCACCTGGCGCGCTTCATCGAGCACGTCCGCGGCTTGCCGATGGACGCGATTGTCCTCCGCGAGAACTGGCTGCGTGCCTACGACTTCACGACCGATCGCGGCGCCGCCGCGCTCAACGACTATGCACGCAACAACGACCCCTTCGCCAAGCTCGGAAAGTCTCAAATCGCGATCGAGGTCTCGAGCGTCATCCGAGCCTCGCCTGAGAGCTTTCGCCTCGCCTGGATCGAGCGCCGCTACGATAACGGCCAACTTGCCGCAACGGAACGGTGGACTGCCATCCTTACCATCGTCGTGGAAATGCCTCGCGATCTGGATCGCCTACGCAAAAATCCCCTTGGCATCTACGTCAACGCTATCAACTGGTCAAAGGAGCTCGGCTAACATGCCGTCAGGTCTTGTTTTTGTGTCACGAAAAGCGCGGCCGTGCTTGCCTCTGGCTCTTCTGGTCTGTGTCTCGACGCTCGGCGGCTGCACGACCTTCAGGCCGCCGCAAATCAGCTACGACAACGAGCTCCCGCCGGCACCGGACTTGCCGGCGCTTGCCGATGATCGCCCGCGACCGCTACATGTGCCACCGACCTGGAAGGCTGCACGAGGCGGCAAGAGCGCGGAGGCCGAGGAGCCTGTCGAGCGCATCGAAACCGCAAATGACGCTGCACGCGTGCAGCCTCGCAAAGCCGGCTACTACAATGCGGTGCAAGTGTTTTCCTATAGTCCGGGCGCGCTCTACCAGATCTATGCCGCGCCGGGGCAAATTACGGACATTGCACTCGAGCCCGGTGAGCAGCTGATCGGCTCAGGACCGCTCGCCGCAGGCGATACCGTCCGCTGGGTGGTGGGCGACACCGAGAGTGGCAGCGGCGTCGCCCGCCGCGTTCACATCATGGTCAAGCCCACCCGTCCCTCGATCGAGACCAACCTCGTCGTCAATACTGATCGCCGTACTTACCTGATCGAGCTTCGCGCCAACGAAAAGCCCTATATGCCCTCGGTCGCCTGGTTCTATCCGCCGGATCCTGGCGGGCGAGCTCGAGCTTTACCGCCGGCACCCTTTATTCCGGACCTGCCGGCGCGCCGCTACCGCTACGCCATCGAGGGCGACAGCCCGCCTTGGCGTCCCGTCAACGCTTATGATGACGGCCGAAAAACCTACATTGAATTCTCCCCCGGCGTCAGTCAGGGCGAGATGCCGCCGCTCTTCGTGATCGGGCCCGACGGCAAAACCGAGATCGTCAACTACCGCGCTTACGGAAATGTGCTGATTGTTGACCGGCTGTTCGCGGCCGCGGAACTGAGGCTGGGCGAGGAGCACCAGCAGAAGGTCAGGATCGTGCGAACCGACGGGAGGTCGCTTTGAACGATACGGACCAGGCGATCGATACACCAAAGGAAGCGCCTCGGGGCAAGCCGCCGGAAGAGATTGCCGAAATCCTGCGGATCCGGCCGGATCGGCCAAAAGTTGCGCGCCTCTCGCGGAAAGTCCTTATCGGCGGCAGCGCCCTTGTGCTCGCGCTGATCACTGGCGCGGTGCTCTGGGCGCTGCACGAGAAACGGTCAGGTACTTCAGCACCCGAGGAGCTTTACGCGACTGACCACCATAACGTCGCCGATCAGCTCGCGACCTTACCGAAGGATTACACCGAGATCCCGAAGGACGTGCCGCGCCTGGGGCCGCCTTTGCCCGGTGATCTCGGTCGGCCGATCGTCGCTGCACAGGGATCTTCGACATCCAGCTCGCTCGGTATTGATGCCGAACAGCAGCGTGTCAATCAGGAGAGCGAGGCGGCACGGACCAGCAAGGTATTTGCCAGCACCAATGTCCGGCCACAAGCCCCCGCCACTTCATCGAGCGAAGCCCGTTCGAGCGGCGTGCCATCATCGGACGAAGCATTTGCTCAGAATGGCCAAGACCGAAAGCTTGCGTTCGTCAGTGCAACGGTCGATCGTCGGACGACAAGCTCCGATCGCCTTGTGAGGCCGGCTTCGCCTTTTGTCGTTCAGGCCGGAACGGTCATTCCGGCCGCTCTCATCACAGGAATCCGCTCCGACCTGCCTGGCCAGATCACGGCGCAAGTCACAGAATCGGTGTACGATTCTCCTACCGGGCGAGCTCGCCTTATCCCCCAGGGAGCAAGGCTGATCGGGAGCTACGATAGCCAGGTCGCATTTGGGCAGTCGCGCGTGCTCCTGGTCTGGACGCGCCTAATCATGCCGAATGGGAGGTCGATTGTTCTGGAACGGCAGCCCGGTGCAGATGCGGCAGGCTTCTCTGGTCTTGAGGACGAGGTCGACAATCATTGGAAGGAACTGTTGGGGGCGGCCGCTCTTTCGACGCTGCTTTCCGTCGGCACGGAGGTGAATTCCGGGGCGGATAACGGCAATACCAACAACGATCTCATTGCCGCCCTCCGCCGTGGAGCTGGGGATTCGATCAATCAAACGGGCCAGCAGGTTGTCCGCCGCAATCTCAACATACAGCCGACTTTGACGATCCGTCCGGGATTTCCGGTGCGGGTGATCGTCAACCGTGACCTGATGCTCGAACCGTATAGAGGTTGAGGACGATGGCAAAGCTTAAGCTCGGAGCAATCGAAGACGACAAGCCGATCAAGATTACGCATGAACTGCCCGCGAGCGTGCACAGGGATCTCGTGGCATATGCCCAGATCCTTGTACAGGAGACCGCTCAGCCGATCGGAGATCCGGCCAAGCTTATCGCGCCCATGCTGGCCCGGTTCATGGCGGCCGACAGGAGCTTCCGGAAAGCGCGCCGCGCGCGTCAGCGACCGATCGAAGGCGAGGAATAGCGCTCGGAGAGGCGAATTTGGCGGACCTTGTCTACCGAGAGCTGCGCAATGGCGCGGGTGCGAGCCGATTCGAGTTTTCTGCCTATCGGCACGCCGGCAATGAGACCCGGCCCTGCAGGAATTCCTGATGTTACTCGTCAGTCACGGCATCATCAAAAGGCTGATCAGCATGAAGACAGGAATAAGCCTCGTGCTCGAGTCCGACATAGGTGTTGCCGCTGACCTCGACGGTCCAATCCAGGCGTTGCTTGAAAACGCGGTAGCGCAGCCGGTGCATCTCGGCGAGATCGTGGACGAATTCCCCGAGTTTTCCCACCCTGCCAAGGGGCCATCCGGCCCGGCGAAGAATGCGCTCCATGCGGGCGTCGGTCACAGCGACTATTTCGATCAATTCAATGGAAAGGCCGAATTCAATCATGCCCGCAAACAGCTCGTAACTGGCAGCAGCAAGTCCGCCGCTCGCCTTCGGCGCATCCGCGGGAACATCGAGCGCGAATCGGCTGCTCCCCAGATCCGATCGCTTCGTGGCGCCGGCTGGCGTCCAGCAGGATCGGGAAGATGTCCCCCAGCATGGTTGGACCGGTCGAAGGCAAAAGCCGGACGCAACCTTGAATACGTCCGGCTCCCGAGCGGTTCAGTAGATCCACCGCTCAAGGACGTCAAACTTGTCGACTTCCATGTACTCCGGCGTGATGAGCTGCATCATTTTTGCCTCCCTGCTTCGTTTCGGCAACTAAGCAGAAGGCCTAGGCAAGCGCATCCTGTGCAGTTCCACAGGTGTTTATGGAAGGCCGGTGTTTCATTTTCGAGATTTTGTGTCGGTCAACCGCACGATCGCTTGACGAAGCGAGCTGACACCAGCTTTGCACGGGCGTTGTCCAGGTGATATCCCGCGGTTGGCTCTGCGATGCCGAGAATGATCCCGATCTCCCCAGCCGATTTACCGCGCGCGGACCATTCGAGACACTGGTACTCGCGAGGAGACAGCACCACGCCGCCGATCATGCGATCAATCGTCCAGAAGCGTTTTGCATGCTCATGTAAAAACGTTGCGATTAATCGCAGGCTCTGGGCGTGCTCGACAAGCGCGCGCTCGAAACCAGTTCGACGCTCGTCACTTGCAAAGCTCAGCGCGGCGATTGCGCCCTTGTCATCGTGGATAGAATGTAAACCTGCAGCAAATCCCAAATGTTTCGGCTTCTTCGAACAAAGCGCGTTCGGACTCCGACCGATTTCGCGCTTCAAATCCAAGCCCCCATCGGAAGGGCTTAGGCTGGCGCATTGCCCGACGCACCCCGGATCGACGGATTCGTAGCCACGCTGCAGATAGATGGCGGTCCAGGAGGGGATATGTCGAGATCACGTTGGGAGCACTGCCCGGCTCACGGGAAGAGCTAGATATGCGAAGCACGACAGCTTGAGCGCAGCGGCGAGCTCAGCCATGCTCTGCTGAGCTGCGTCTTGATGCGTGCTTTCGGTCAATCGTTCAGCAAACCTTTGAAAAACCCGATCCATCTTTGATGAACCCGCGGGTCACCCTCGCAAGCGCTACTCGTCTTAGTGAATCGAGCATCGTTGCGAATGAGGCAAACAACGAAGAAGTCGATCCAGTCCGGCGTAGATCAATCCTGATCACGAGTGCCCGGTTTGGCGCCGGGGCCGCATCAGGTCTTGCCACCCTGTGGTAGCATCCCTGCCAACTCGGCGGTCTTCGGTCGTCTGTTCGAAATCCTGCAAGCAGGCGGGGCAGATCGCCGGATTACTGCGTTATTTGGCTTCTCGCCTCGCAGGTTTGTACCGCTCTTCCGATTACAACGAACTGCTCACCAAGGAGATTGCAAATGAAGGTCGGTATTCTCAAGGAAATTAAGACGCACGAATACCGCGTCGGCCTGACGCCTGGGGCCGTCCGCGAATACGTTGCAGCTGGCCACAGCGTATTGGTCGAGAGCAACGCCGGCGCCGGGATTGGCGCGACAGATGATAACTACCGCAAGGCTGGCGCGACGATTGCAACCTCTGCTCGCGAGGTATTCGCGTCGAGCGAAATGATCGTGAAAGTCAAAGAGCCACAGCCCTCCGAATGGACGCAGCTTCGAGAAAACCAGATCCTCTTCACTTATCTGCATTTGGCTCCGGATCCGGACCAGGCGAAGGGCCTCATGAAGTCTGGCTGCACCGCAATTGCCTATGAAACTGTGACCGATGCGCACGGTGGCCTTCCACTGCTTGCCCCTATGAGCGAGGTTGCGGGAAGACTTGCGATTGAAGCCGCGGGTGCGGCGCTGAAGCGGTACGCGGGCGGACGGGGACTGCTGATTGGCGGGGTACCGGGCGTGCCACCCGCTCGCATTGTGGTGATCGGCGGGGGCGTTGTCGGCACTCACGCTGCACGGATGGCGGCAGGCTTGGGTGCTGAGGTCACGATCCTCGACCGTTCGATTCCCAGGCTTCGCGAACTGGATGAGCTGTTCGAAGGGCGAGTACGTACCAGATTCTCGACGATTGACGCCGTTGAAGAAGAGGTATTTGCGGCGGATGTTGTCATTGGTGCCGTCCTCGTTCCTGGCGCGAGCGCGCCGAAACTGGTCAGCCGCGGTATGTTGAGTTCGATGCGCAAAGGCTCCGTGATCGTGGACGTAGCGATCGATCAGGGCGGATGTTTCGAGACATCGCGGGCCACGACACATGCCGATCCAACCTATGAGGTGGATGGCGTTATCCACTATTGTGTCGCAAACATGCCGGGAGCTGTGCCGCTCACCTCAAGCCAGGCACTCAACAACGCTACGCTGCCTTTTGGTTTGGCTCTCGCCAGTAAAGGATTTGCAGCTGTGCTCGAAAATCCGCATCTGCGCGCAGGCCTGAATGTCTATCGGGGCCGGCTAACCTATAAGGCTGTCGCCGAGAGCCTTGGTCTTCCCTTCTCGCCGATCGAACAGGCCGCGGCCTGATCCTAGAGGTCCCCTACGGGACGTTTCGTCGCAGACTTGGGCCGCTCATCAGAGTGGCCCTTTTTGTGTGCCGAGTATGAGCGACAGCTCGGAGATGGAAGTCCTCTACCCAACTTGATTGACGACGAAGGCTTAGCCAAGCGCAAGGGCGTCAACGTGCCCGAGGTCTTTGAATGCGGGTGCGATGGAACGGACGACAGCTAGTGCCTGCGCCGCGCGCTCAACCAGCAGCTAGAGCTCACTCGCGGCGCGGTCGAACACATTATTTTTCCAACGTACCGACCCAAGCGGACGCTCCAGCATACGACGGATACGCAGGGGCTCAGGCCCGATATGAAAAGCCATGGCATTCTCGCCTAATGCGCGCTCCGACTGGTCCAGCGGTTGCGTTGGCGCAAATATCGAGTCATGTCGGCCAGTCTAGCACTCGGTCCACAGCTCGGGGGCGGCGATATCACGCGCAATTGACCAACCATAGGCGCCGTTGCGTTGCCGGTAGAGCTGCACATCCTGCATGAGGTTGTGGAAGGCTCGCTCATTTTCCGAGGCCACGCGATAGTCGAGCTCAATTACCAGTGGGCCGTTCCGGTGGTCAGCGTGAGCCGCACCTTAGGATCGCAAGAATGTCGGCGTCATCCCGCGCTCGGTGATGGCCGGCATGCGCAGCCAGCGCCCAAGCAGCGGCAAGAGCAGCATCAGTCCGGCAGAGACGAGCAGCGTGATGTCGAAAGCGATGGCATCGGTGAGGCGCCCTCAGCCCAAACTGCCAACTGCGAGGCCCCCAGAGAACGCAACCTACCAAGCCGCAACGGATTGGCCCGCAACCCAGCGCGGGGCGTAGAGCTGCACGCCAATGTCGAATAGCGTCCACGTCCATACGGCGCCCGCCAAAACCAGAGCTGCGGCTGTCAAGAGCGAATTATGAAACTGAGCACAACCGTCGCGATCGCGCCGCTCATGGACAGTGTGCAGGCACGAACCGCAGCCTCGCGGATCTTTATCGCCGCGACCTTGAGAGCTTCTGCACGAATCCTTATAGATGCCTGCCTGTGCGTAGAGGCGGTTGGCGCAGACGCAGGTCTAGCCCATGTTGCGGTATTTGGAGACGATGGCGCCTTCGATGGCGGCATCGATATCGGGTCGTCGAACACCACGTAAGGCGCCTTACCGCCCAGCTCGAGACCGAGCTTCTTCAGGCCGACGGTAGAGGATCTTGCCGACTTCGCTCGAGCCGCCGAAGCCGACAAAGCGCACGCCCGCGTGCTCGCACAAAACTTCGCCGATCGGTCGCGGATCTCCGGTGATGACGTTGAAGACACCTTTGGGCACGCCGGCCTTCTCAGCGAGGGACGCGGGCGCAAGCGCCGAGAGCGGCGTCATGCTGGTTGGCTTCAGCACCACCGTGCAGCCTGCGGCGGGCGCCAACCATACTTTGCGGGTGATCATCGAATTGGCCAAGTTCCACGGCGTGATGGTGCCGCAGACGCCAATCGGTGGCTTGATCGCAAGCAGCCTTGCATCCGGGCGCGGCGAGGGAATCGTTTCGCCATAGATGCGGCGCGCCTCTTCGGTGTAGAACTCGACATAGGCGCCACCGATATCGACTTCGCCTGGGGCCTTGGAGAGCGGCTTGCCCTGCTCGGAGGTGCCGATCGCCAGATTGTTTTTACCAAAGGCAAGGTGAGCCGACTCAGGCGCGATCAATGTAGCAGGCCTCCGGCAGAAGTGACGGGTCCTTCAGACGCTAGCGCAGGATGGACGAGCCTTGCGGTGGGTTGTGCGGCGGCGGTCGGGGTCGTCGCGTTGCTCCTGGAGGTTTTCAAATCCGAGCAATCAGATCTTCGTCGAGCGTGAAAAAAGGCCGCGCGAGATACCGCGCGGCCGAGTCAGGGAGGAAACGCCCCGAAGGGCACTGAATAGGAGCTCGGCAAGTAAATGAACTCACTGGGAACTCCAATCTTGCGCGAAACGTCGTCAGATCGTGCAAGCGGAGATCGGATACTCATTTACCTGGGAGGATTGGAGGCGTTCGCAGCCATATCTTGCAGTTTTTGTGCGCAGATTTCGTCAAGTTCGCAGCAACTGCTATCGTGAAGCGTTTCTCGCGAGAATATTCGCTTGCGTGCTGTTCATTGAGGCCATCGAACACTCGCTCGGTGTACGCGTCCGTACCCTCGATAGCTCGGTTTCAGGATCAATCTAAATTAGTCAGCGCTCGTCAACGAGCGGCAGAGAAACGTTGAGCTCGGCGATTTAGCAGGATAGCTGCGCGACAGTGCGAACCAGCATCGGGCGCGTCCGGACAAGTCATTTGAGGGCAAAATGAGCAAAGTCGCGATCAGAAATCGTTGGACATCATCACCGCGTCGCGGATTCCACGTTGGGCTACTCGAACAGCTGGCACTGACGGGGATTTCAGGAGTCATTGTCACAGGCGCAATCTGCACTGTCGCACGCTCTACGGGAGCGTGGCGCAACGTGAGTCGAATGCCAGCAACGAATTCAAAGGTCATGTCGTATCGTTGTCATAAACCTTCTTGGAATCCGGGCAAATTGCAACCGAATTCGAGCGCAAGCCCAGTGAAGAATCGATCAAGAAACATGCCGACAATCATTAGCGCCAGCTCGCAGCAGGGATTCGTGACCGATTTGCGCGACGATGACCCCATGAAGGAGGCGACCTCCCTGCGGTCTGTCATCAATCTCTATGCACACGCTTCCAGAACGTGGTCTCGGCCCAACGAAACCTTGGCTTCAACGAGAATTAAGGAGTTCAAGGCAAGTTACGAATGGCCGTGCGCGCAGTTGAGCATCGGGTGTGCGAGCTCAATTAGCCTCAGCGCGCGATATTGATGCTGAAGATGCGCCGCCACGAGAAAGAGTTCATGTAACGCGGCGAGGACAAAGCCATCGCGATGAAAATCGTCAAAAAGAGCCTCTCCGGGGCTGGATTCCATCACGGAGGTGGTTCCTCGGCACTGGCGTGGCGGAGCAGGAGCATCACAACTATGCGCCATGAGGAGGACACGGCCGCGACGTTTCAGGTAATCAACAAACAACGGCAACTGTGGTGAAGTTCATAGTCTTGGAATCAGCTAGTAGTTCATTCGAAAGTTTCAGTGTACTTCCTCGTGCTACCATTCTTTGCGCCTTGCTGAGTCGCCAAGTGTTGGACGCAACGACCACTGCGCTTTTGCGTGCTGTTCTTGAGGAGGTGTGCGAGGGTCTGCCTCGCAACGAAACCGGCACTCGGGCCCATGTCGCTTCCAAGATCTTGGACGCCGCCAACAGAGGTGAGATCACGGCGGACCGCCTTAGGCAGGTCGGCATGGAAGCTCTTCGCTCTGCGCCAACAATGTGGCGGTAGGTGCGGACAACAGTGATAGTGCTAATGTGAACTTCCAAGTCACGGTGCTGAAGATCCTTGTGAGCTACCCGGACGGGTTCGCATCGATGCCGGACCTCAAGCGAGACATGGCCATTTTGGCCACGAGCGGTCCCGATTGGGCGGCGCGCACC
Organism: Bradyrhizobium sp. 154; assembly: GCF_023073875.1. Lineage (NCBI taxonomy): Bacteria > Pseudomonadati > Pseudomonadota > Alphaproteobacteria > Hyphomicrobiales > Nitrobacteraceae > Bradyrhizobium > Bradyrhizobium sp. 154. The sequence continues at coordinate 89,125 of NZ_JADPKG010000051.1, read as the reverse complement.
AAGAGAATGGGCGCCCGCGTGCCCGAGCTCGACCTTTTTTCGCAGCGACTCGTCGAGCGTGTGAATGGAGGGTGGCGCATCACGGACAAGGGACGAGCGGTGCTCGAACTGATGGAGCCGGGCCCTAGCACCCCCTAAGTCCAGGCCAGAGGACAGGAGAGCTCCTGAGCTGCCATCGCCAGTGCCGGCACGATCCCATTCTGTCGAACTACGTCGGCGCCAGCCTGAACGACCGGGGCCGCGCCGGTCCTCGAAGAGCCGAACGTGCGCACCGCATTCTTAGACCGACTATCTAGGCGATTAAGGCCGCGCCCGACGATCAGGCTGCCGAAGGAGAATTTTCGATGCCGTTGTGGAGTTCGAGCTTTTTATTTGGAGAGCTGGAACGAGAAGTGCTGATATCTCAGCACATATCAGGGAAAGGTGCTGTTGCTTCGATCAGATCCAAGATCCCGGGATGGCAGTGCGCCATTCATGTATGGACCTCGAGTTTCGGCGCGTGAGCCGTTGGCTGGAGCCACGGCGCAGGCGCGGCCAAGTGGGACGGAGTGCCTGGGAGCCTCGCCGCCTCTCCGGCAACAGTATCTGAGCGCTGATGCCGCTCGGCATAAAGCGATCGATGGCCGACACGCTTGGTTCGCATTGACTCACGTCAATTCGCTCCCGCCTCGTTCTTGAAGCATCCCTCTTAGACCGTCGTCCGTGAACAACGCCTAAGGTGCTGATCAGGAATCGGTTTTCCGGACGTTGGCGCGTTTCGGATTGCAGGCTTTGATAGGTTTGAGCATCGGAAGCCTGCAACTTGCAGTTTGAGATTCCGTCGAATCGCGAAAGCCGGATTCGATGGCCGCATCGGAGGAGCCGATGCGACCGAAGAAGCCGAAAGCGACCGAAGAAGGCGATCTATTTCGTGCCAGGCTCGACCAGATCATCAACATGAAGCACGAGCTGGTGCAGCTCGCCGGCAAGGTCGACTGGGATTGGATCGATGCGCAGATTGCACCGCTGTACAGCGACAAGGGGCCGCCCTGGGATCGAGACCCGCTTCGTGGTTGGGCTGCTGCTGCTCAAGCACATTTATGACCTCTCCGACGAAGTCGCGTGCGATCGCTGGGTCCATGATCCGTATTCCAGCACTTCACCGGCGAGGCGTTTTTCCAGCATGAGTTTCCGCATGAGCGCTCGGATCTCAGCCATTGGCGCATGCGCTTTGGTGCAAGCTCGAGCTTCTGCTGGCCGAGAGCCAGAGGGTGGCGCACTACGCCGGAGCACTGCGCAGGCGCGATCTCAAGCGGGTCACGGTGGATACCACGGTGCAGCCCAAAGCCGTCACCTTCCTGACAGACGGCAAGCTGCTGTGCGAAACAGCATCACCCAGGGTCTTGCCAGTCCGGACAGGGCTCGGCCGAGGCGCGCCGAAGCAAAAGGTCTCTCTCCGATCAGCTCCATGAGCTTGGCTTGTGCTGCGCGAGTTAAGTGCCACTGCGCCAACTCGGCACGAAAGACTGGCTGAGCTGCCTCCGCGCAAGCGCAGAGTAACTGCTGGCTAACGAGGCCGCCGCAAGACCAACCTGGACTCTCACGATCTCCGCCGGCCGATGGCCCGTCGGATCTGATTGACCAGATAAGTCCCCCAAATGATCATCATGTCGCCGACACGTTCCGCGCGCTTGCTCTCAAGGAACGTTGACCGGCGGCATGGCCGCGGTCGGGCGCAACACGAAGCGTTCTTGCTGCTGCCCGCGCGCCGCCAAGATGATTGCAAAAACCACAAGGAAAATCAGAGACCCACGCATGACCAAAAACTACTGAACCCCTCACATCCGGGCCAAACGACACGCATCGCGGGCAGGATGTCGCGCCGCTCTTCAGGTGCCGTTTGCTGAGCCGAAAGCAATAGCGATCATTCGTGCAGTAACACGGCCGAGTAGCCTTGTGCGGTGCTCAAAAAATGCATTTTCGAGGCGCAACAGCCGGAATTATGTGCGCAATCAGGATAAGAACTGACCGCGCGGGCGCAGGAAAGGGGCCCGGTTGCAATTCAGGCCGCAACTAGGGGCGCTCATGCGCGAGCATGATTTTGTTTCCGGCCGCCTCCTGGGGGTGACCGCCGCGGGACTTATACTCCTATGTTCCAGCCTATTCGCCTTCGTCTTCTTATAGAGCTTAAGCAATTTAAGGCCTCGTATCGCCTCTGACGCCAAAGACCATAAGTTTTTTCGACTGCCGACTTGCCACCTTGGCCAGCTTGATGTGCCTCGCGAAGAGCTCTTCTGCTTTTTTTCTGCCGGAATGACTTGAAGGCGCCGCTGAGCGGTGTGATCCTGATGCTTTTGGAACAGTGCGCAGGCCCTTGGGCTGCTCGGAGGCACAGAGCAGGGCGACGCCGCTGCCCAGGACGATGCCCTGCTCGATAGCCGCGCGGGTCGCATGCATCGCGTCATCAACGCGATCCTTGCGCTCCTTCGACTTCGGTCGCGCCGCCAACGCGGATCACCGCGACGCCGCCGAGCTTGGCGAGACGCTCCTGAAGCTTCTCAAGGTCGTAGTCCGAGGTGGTCTCCTCGATCTGAGCCTTGATCTGGGCCACGCGCGCCTCGACGTCGGCCTTCTGCCGGCGCCGTTGACGATGGTGGTGTTCTCCTTGTCGATCATCAACTTCTTCGTGCGACCGAGCATGTTGAGCGTGACGTTCTCCAGCTTGACGCCGAGATCTTCTGAGATCGCCTCGCCGCCTTCGCTTGATCCGGGTGGCGGCGCAACCAAGGCGCTCGAATTGAGGGAGGATTAAGTGCTGATCTATCTCGACAACAACGCGACGACACGGACAATCCGTCCATCCTACAAGCCATGTTGCCGTTCTTCTCCGAACAGTTCGGCAATGCCTCCTCCGCCCATGCCTTTGGCCGAGAGGATGCGGAGCCGTGAAGCAGGCGCGTCGCAGCGTGCAAGGATTGTTAGGGAGCGCGCATGATCACGAAATAGTCTTCACATCCGGCGAGAGCGAGGCCAATAACACCAAATTCCTTTCTGCGCTCGCGACGCAGGAGCGCCGCGACGAAGTCGTCACCTCCGTCGAGCATTCCGCCATCCTTGCGCTGGTCGAGCAATTTGGCGACAACGACCGTTAAGACGCACGTGATCCCTCTACATTCATACGGCCGGCTCGACATCCGGGCGTTTCGATGCGCGCTCGGACCGCGTACTGCGATCGCGTCTGTTATGTAGGCCAACAACGAGACCCGGCACGATTTTTCCGGTGGAGTTTCTAGCCGGGTCACGCGAGAGGCGGGCACGCTGTTTCATACGGATGCGGTGTAAGCCGTAGGCAGCTGCCCATCAACCTGAAGGACAGTGCCATCGACATGCTGTCGCTGTCCGGGCTCAAATTGCACGGTCCTAAGGGGATCGGCGCGCTCGATTTGCGCAAGGCACAAAAATTCAGGCCGCTGATCTCGGGCGGCACACAGGAACGGCGGCGCCGCTGCGGAGCCGAGGATATCCCGGCATGGTCGTCGGGCATTGAAAAGCCGCAGAGCTTGCGGCGGCTCGGCTCGAGCCGGAGCGCTTTCGCATTGGTGCATTGCGCTACCGCCTCCAGCAGGGGATTTTAGCCACCTCCGACTGCATGGCGCTTGGCGATATCAGCAACCGGCAACCAAGTAGGACAAACATCGCTTTTGACCATCTCGAAAGCGACGCAATTCTCCACCATCTCAATCGTGCGGGCATTGCCGCTTCGCTCGGATCAGCCTGCGGATCCTGCTCAATCGAGCCGTCGCATGTCCTGCACGCCATGGGCTTGCCGGAGAAGAGCCTGCACGGCGCGGTGCGCTTGCCCCTGTCGCGTGAGACAACCCTCGAAGAGGTCGACCAGGTCGTCTCCGTACTGTCAAACATTGTGGCTCAGCTGCGCGCCAACTCGCGGGAGCATGCTAAACCACGCAAGTATACATCGCGGTCCAGAAAATTGACCTCATGAAACTCTTGAGTCGCCGCTCTCTTGATGCGGGCCGTTCGCAAGAAAGCTCTCGAAGAGCCGATCGTGGAATCCGAGTATGAAACGCTCTCGCGCGGTTGGATCAGAATGGCCAATGGCTGGATGACGATCTGCCCGAGATGGCGAGCGACACGCCGCTGCCGATCACAATAAATGCCAGGACGCGGGGGAGGACGGGCGGACTGATGAAGGCGCTCCCGCGAATTGAGTTTGTCAACGCAGCCGACGCGAAGGTGATTCTTACCGATCTTGCGGTGAGGATGAGAGCCTAGCATTGTTCCGTATCTCGGACTTGGCCTCGCCGAGTTGATCGGACCACATATGCCAATGACACAGGAGGCCTTCTGCCTTCTCCAGCAAAGTTGCGCTACCGCGCCAGGCCAAAGGCAATGTCTGGGCGCCGGCGCAGAATGTCGAGAGCGACATACATCGCTCCACCGTGACGGCTTTGATGGTCCAGGCGTTCGCCCGCCGGTGGAGTCGACACCACTGCATCATCATCTAGCATCCTTACTGCCGGTGATAGTCGACTCTTGGTACGACGGCCCGATGCGGACGGCACTCGGTCGACGGATGGGGTGAGGTGCAAAGTATCGCGCGCTCCGGCATCCACGTCGATTGCTGGTATCCAATTTACGATCCGGCGAGCCAAAAGGTTGATCATGCCTCGGCGACCCATTGGCCTACTGTGCTGCGCAAGCCGCACGGAGCGTGCTGCCGGTCAAGAGCTTTCTGATTACTGACGCTGATTATATTGAGGTTCTGACTGCAATCGGCATCCAGACACCAGTTCCCAACCTCATCAAGGAAAGGCGGAACGGACGGAGCTTCCTCTTCTTCGGCTGTCTCTTCAATGATCGGCTTTTTGCTATTTATGCGCGGCAGATCACCAAACGCTCGGCTGACGTCCATTACGCATGGTCGATCCGCAAGCACTCTCGCGCAACGAACTCTACTTTCTGATCGAGCAACATCTGACACCGATCGCGATATGACTCCCGCACGCGATAGAGATGTTGAGCGCCAAGTAGCGGCGCGAAGTGGGCTGCTCGCCGCGGTCCGCTAGTAGGAAGAGGTCGCATCGCAAACGACGGGTGCGGGTTGGGAGAATTCACGCGAGCTCAATGAGAACCCAGCGGCCATCTCCGTCACAATTGCGACGCCTGTCGCATTTGCGACGTGTGAACTGTCGCTGACGCGTGCACAACTGTGCGGATCACGGCTAGCTAACTCATTCACAGGGCGGGAATGGCATCGCCGTCCGAGATGGCACGCGAGTTGCTAACTCTCGTTCTGTGGCCACAGGCTGGTCGCCATGGCCACACTTGGTAGAGAATTGAATATGAACGCTGTTGCCGGACGCGGAAAACATGTCAAAGATGCTGAGGATAGCGGCGGGATGCGGGTCATCGCCGATTATAAGGGTTCCCGGAGCTCTTCGAAGAATGGCAAACGGAGCTATGGGTCACAGGCTGGCCCAGGCGATCTGCCGTCCGAAATCTGGAACAAAATTAGGACTCATCCCTGCTAGAGAAGAAGCTCATCATCATTACGCTCGCATCCATGTCGCAGTAGCGCCGGCTTGCAATATTCAATGCAACTACTGCAATCGTAAGTACGACTGCGCCAATGAATCGCGTCCGGGTGTTGGTAGTGAGAAGCTCACTCCTGAGCAGGCGGCGAGAAAGCTGCTCGCGGTCGCCACCAGAATTCCACAGCTGACTGTGCTCGGTATCGCCGGCCCCGGCGATGCCTTGGCCAATCCGAGAACGACTTCTCGTGCCACTGATCTCCGCGCCCGAGCACGGCACAGCATTCGGGCTCAAAGGCCAGCGAGGCCCGACCAGCGCAGGAATTGGCGGCCCTGCAGGATGCTTGTGAAGGTCAGATAAAGATGATGCGGCATTGCCGCCATCGCCGCGCTGACGCCGTCGGCCTGCTCGGAGATGATCGCAGCAGCGAGTTCACCATAGAGAAGGTCATGGCCATGGACGTTCAATATGACTTCGAGACGCGCAAGGCTTATCAGGCCAAGATTGAGGATGAACCTGCGGCGAGGATCACGACCAGGCAGGGAGAGTTAGCGGATCCGGCACGTCAAGCGCGGCGACGCCGGTCAAGCTTCTGGCCGCGGTCGCAACCAAAGGCTCGGGCCGAGCTCGCGCAGCGGCTTTCACCTCATTCGGTAACCTCTCTGAACCGCGAACCTGAACGGCATGCCCGCTACGAAGTGGCGATTCGCCTCGCGGATGACGAATCGGCATGTCTCATCGCAGACGAGGACAATATGCTGCAGAAGAGCACCTCTGCTCGCGTCTCCGTGCTCCCTGCAGGTTCGCGAGGGGGCGGTGCATGAACATGATCGTTCGCGACAGTGATGTGGTCCAGCTAAGCGGGCCGCCCGCGTTCAGCTTCGGCGAAAGGGTGCGGGCCAGCAGTACCATCCGCAATGACAGCACCCTTCGCGGCAAGGAGATCGGCGACATTCTGGTCAAGAAGGGCGACGTGGGTTATGTCGTTTCCATCGGCACGTTCCTGCAGAAATTCTATATCTACGGTATCGAATTTCTTGAAAGTGGCTACCGCGTCGGCATGGGGCGCAAAGAGCTCGATCCGGTCGACGAGGCCGTAGATGATCTGCCATTGCCGGAAGTGGCTGTGTCATGACAGAGCCGCGCGTTCCAAAATATCGATCGGGCCAGCGCGTGAAAACCGCAGTCAATCTCATCAATGACGAGTCAGTTGCTACCTCGCCGCCTGATGGGATCCTGGTCGGCGCCGGTGCTATCGGCGAGATCGTCCGGGTCGCAATGCATACCGAAGCGAGCGTGCCGATTTATCTTGTAGATTTTGGTGAGCGGCTGGTCGTTGGTTGTCTTGAAGAAGAGATCACAGTCCTTTGAGGGGATGTTCTCGCAATGAGAGTGTCGAGAGAGGTACCGGTCGGGCTGATCGCGCATCCGAACGAGCTAGATCGCAAGCGGATCGAACGTGCTTTGATCTCGCGCAAGCACTATCGCTATGTCTTGCCGAGTGTAACGCCGGTAAAGGCTGGCTATCTCATTGAGAGTCCCTGCTGCTCGCGCAATATCGACAACGATGGCGGTCAGATCGATGTCGCGCTATTTCATTACGATGCCGTGAGCGGGATCTGGAAACTGTTCTTCAAGAATCATGCGCGAGGAAGCTGGAAATTTTACAGCATTTTCCACCGGCTTGCGTCGGCTATCGACGAATTGAACACGGATCCCGAGCGGCTGTTCTGGCAGTGATGCTCATTGGCAACAGTCATAAGGAATCACAATGGCGCTCGCCACAGAACAATTGATCGAAATCGAACGCCTGCTTGCGACAGCTGACACAGACACTAGCGTCGTTGCTGACCTAAGGCGCCGCTTTCCGCAGCTCACCTTGGTTCGATGTGATGCGTCGGATCTGTCGCAGCAGCCATTCCGACGTCTTCCGCAGTTTGACCTGCATCTCATCGATGGATCTGACCACTGCATGCAGATCACGGCCGACCAGGCGCGAGCGACTGGATTAGTGCTGGCTAGAAGGCATGTTGGGCGGTGATCGGCACTGGACCCGCAGAGAATCGCCTCGATGACGCGGAGGCGGTGAATGCAATTCCGCTCTCGGATCCTGATATCATTGTTGTCGTCTCTCTGCCGTCGAAGCGCTATTGTGTTCGCAGCGAATTTCCAGTCGGTCGACGACTGAGACGCTCGGACCAGCTTTCGCGGTCTATGTTGGCTCCAAGTATGGCGTTGCGGTTCCAAGCGCACGATTGGGCTCCTGCTTGGCCTGAAGGCGCTCGGTATCGAGCGGAGCAACAGGTAATCGCCTCCTCGTATTCGTTCTCAAGCCGTCCATACCCATCAATCTCGCGGACGCACGGGCGGAGTTTGCCCACATCGACTGTTGGTCTGAAACGAGCTCAGGGCAATGCCGAAGAACGTATGAGGCCTAACACACGGGCGATTATCGCCGCCAACCCGGACCGCCCACCTGGCACCAATGCGGGTGCGAAGTTCAAGTCGCGACGCGGGACCCACCCAAACGGGACGAAACTGAACACGTCACAATCGAGCAGCCCACCGGTCTCTAAACCTTGGTCAAAAAAAGGGAACGATATGAATCCGCAGATCATCATTCACGTCCGCTTCGCCCCGAATGGCAGGGTGATCCAGATCAGCGAGTGCCCGACGAGGCTCACGCCCGACCAATGGTTTGATGTTCTCAAGGCCCGAGCCGACTCTGCCTATCGCTCACGGCCCCGTGGTCGTGGCGTTTTTCGGCTGACCCGGGCGGCAGTTGATACCTTCAAGCAACAAGCTGTGACGCTGGCATGAGCGAAGAGATTCATCGATATCGTGGCTAGCCACGAAATCGAGGTGTTTGCAGGCTGTCCAGCCGATGCGATCGAGCGGGTGGCGCCAGGGAGTCTGTCGCAGATCGAAGACATGGCGACGGCCTGCCGGTTACAATTCTTCTGACTTTCGGCAATGACACGATTATGTCAATCGTTGCTGGCACGACGGGGTCTGGCTTAAGATCGGTTACTGCGCGTTGTTCTCCCAGGATCGGTCATGATTCAGAAACAACGGCACGGTGCGACCTTGGAGGTCGACAGTGGGTTTTGCATCGGGCCCCGTAATGGACACGCGCTTAGATCGGTTGCACTCCACGCTGTAGTCGACAGTTGGGTCCGAGTGTCCGGGGGTCCGTATAGTCGCGATCCGTCGGCCTTGCAAAACACCCACGTGCCGGCGGTCTCGTTCCTCCGATAACCGATCGACAGGCCTCGTCCGATTGATACCAAGACGGGCGTTTTGCGCACCGGCTTGTCCAGCCGCGCACTGCGGCTTTCGAGCGTCTTGTCGCTGATGCGCCTGACCATCGCCGAAGCCTCAGCTTCATTCCGAAAGTGTCCAGCCGGAGTCCAGTGGACAAGGATGTATACGGGACTGATACTGGCGGACGCCAGCGCACTCGAATCCTAGAGACGGCCGGCAATTTGACGATCTCTATAATAGGGCGTCGTTTCCTTTTCTCAGCTGAACAAGAACAAGCTTCGCTCAGAAGCATGCCTTGGCCGCGGGAGGAGCCCATGGGAGGGAGACAAAAGCTCGCTAGCATTTCTTTCCTGCGGAGCCTTTAGCGCCGTCTGCTTTTCGAAAGCTGTACAAGCGGAAGACACCGCTCAGCATATGTTAGGATGAATCATCCCGTCTACGTTGCGATACGCGAGAAACCGACAAGTCTGAGTTGGCAGCTGACTTAGACGGTTGCGTCCTACAAGGGATACTTTCCCAAAATTACCCAGATGCTGAGTTCGGGCGCCGCGACCAATGCGACCTCATCTGGAATAATCACGATCGGGGCAGGGCCGCGCCTCATAAGGTCGAAGCAGGACAGTTCCAGTCATCTCCAAAATGCTGAGCGAAAAACACCGCGTATCCACGGACGACGCTGGGATAAAGGTCTATCGCTCCGATCTCATCGGCAAAGGCTGCCGCAGAGCCGGAATGACCTCGTGGGATTGCTCATGCCCTGCATCGGAAGAGAAATGTGAAGCGGGTTATGGCATGAGCTACACCAACGCAGCCTTTAGTTTCTGGTGGACCCGCTGGAACAACAACTACGAAGTCTTCGCAGCAGATGGCTGGACGCCCGATGATTGGTGCGGCCTTTCTTGCAGGCGGCGAACACTGCGAGGACCATTCTCGGATCCTATTATCTGTTCGAGGCGCATTGAATGTTCTTGATGACCTGAGCGAGCCCAAAGACATCTGACCGTCAAGAAAATCCGCTTGTTGGACGCCTGCTCATGCCAAATGCAAGGAAATACGCCTATGGCCGCCTCTTCCCAGTCGCACCGGCTTTCACAACCGGAGTTCTTGCCCTTGAGGGGCAGCGCCGCGTGCTCGAATGCATGATCGACGAGCGCGCCGATGGATCTGCATTCTGGCTCATTGTCCCGAGCAGTTTCTGTTTTCGGAGCAGGAGTGCGATATATCGGTTGATTTGTCCCTGGCTCATGTGGGTAGTCGCAAGGCGGTCATGATCACATGCAAACATTTCAGCACGCAATTTGCAATCGAGCGCGTCCGCTATGCGGCCGCGCGTGGCGCAAGCCTTCTGATGCTGATGCCGCCCTACCACGGCGTGAGCCTCAACGCAGACGCGCCCTCGATGCTCGATCGTTCGGCCGTATCGCAGATACAGCCAAGATTTCGATCCTGGTCCTGAATGCGCTGCTCAGTGGCGTGACGTTAACAATGTCCTTTCTGGTGCGCCTTGCCCGGGAGATGCCGCGCTTTAGTTATTTCAATATCGAGGTGCCGTTTGCCGCGGCGAAGCCGCTGACGTTGACTGATGCCGGAGGAGAGGCAATCCTAAGCCCATTCGACGTAGAGGAAGACATTTCAATGATGCCAGTTCTCGATGCTGATGCGAGCGGGACGATACCGGGCGCGCTGCTTCTTGATCTATTGCGTCCAGTGATCGATCATCACACGACGGGACGCAGGCGGGAAGCCGCCCTGCCTATGGAAGAGTGCTGTCGTTAGTCGGTTTTGAGAGCCGCCAGTGTGGCCTGCGCGCCGCCACGGGCGACGACGTGACATAGCTGAAGGAAATTCACCCCGCACTAGCTGGAGGTCAATCCTATGTCCTCCATTGGTGACGCTAAGCCGCCCACATGTCCGCTCCCGAAAGGACTACGTTCAATCAGCTGCCAGGGATCAAGAGAGATGCCGTACAGACAAAGTCACCTCCACCAACAGCGCCGTGAGGAAAAGAGCTGTAGCGGCTTATTGGAATTAGGGGAGGCGACGCAAGCCGACCGGGCGCGCACAAGGCCGGAATCGGTGGTTGGCTGTCGCCGATAAGGTTTTGAGCCTTTCAACTCGTCAGTGCGCGCATTGTCGGCTGAAGACGTGCATTCGTAGAGGTGCTAGGGAGAAGGTTTAGAGATGACCGGGACGCTCAATGGCACTACCTCGCATGCCTGGAGGAGGCGGTCGCGCTCGAGAGTCCGCAATGCAGCCACGGAAATCGACAAAATCGATGCTCGTCTTCTTGATCTCGTTCAACGCAACAATCGCCTGAGCAGTGAAGAACTCGGCGCGAAAGTTGCCCTATCTGCATCCGGAGTTCAGCGCCGACTTAAGCGCCTACGAAAAGAGGGCGTGATAGAATCAGACGTCTCAATCATTTCGCCAAGGGCGATCGGCCGAAACGTGACTATGCTGGTCCTCATTTTCTTTGAGCGCGATCGAGCCGACATCATTGATCGCTTTAAGCGGGGGATCCGCACTATGACGGAGGTGATGAGCGGATTTTACGTCACGGGCCAAGCTGATTTCATCCTGTTGGTGACTGCAAATAATATGGAAGAGTACGAGCATTTCACCCGACGCTTGATAAATGAAAATCCAGATATAAAGCGCCTCGAGACTGTAGTTGTTCTGGACCGAGTCAAAGCCGGTTTCATTTTACCAATGGAGTCGTTGGCATGCTGGTGACCAATCTCGCCGTGACCCTTAACGGCCTCATCTTGGATCAAGCATAATCTCTTTCCGCGCTGTGAGAGCGGTAACGACCATCTCGCACTCTCGGCCTGGGTCGATGCGGTCCGATTAAAATGAGGCGGCTTTCCAGCACTTCCATCTGGCTCGGCGCATGCTCCTCAACAGCAATGTCCGAGGCTAACACTATGAGGCCGCGCTTGTTGTGCGGTTTCGGACTGCCGAACAAGTCAGGTCAGGTTCAAGACGCCTTGCGCGATCGACAGGTCGCTGATTTTTCTGGCATAATCAGAAGCTTTATTCAGCAAGGCGCTGGTACGGGATTGCTGCAAGCGCTCGTCAAGGACGAGCGTCAACGCAGGCTCGCAAGAGCGATCTCTCCTTTTGAACCCGGACTGGTTCGAATGGCGCGCTACTTATCGGTTGATAGGAAGATTGATACAATCGCGCTCCCAAAGACGGCATGGGCAGTTCGATCACGTCCCAGAATACGCCGGCAGCAACACGGGCAAAGCTCTAACTGACGCGGGCGTCGGCGGCGTCGAGAGGCCAAAAAATTGAGGTGGGAGACGATCGGAATATCGGCTGAGTGAGGACGGGTACCCCAACTGGCGACGTCGCTCCGGCTCAGCACCTCTATTAACTTCCTGGAAGAGTGCGGCACCTGTGAAGACATGGACGACATCTTGTGCGAACCGTCGACATACGTCGACTACAACGGCATTTGCGATCTGATTCGCAAGTTCAAAGCGCAGGAGATGTAAATCGCGATATTTGGTGAGAGGATGGCAATGTATGCCGGCAGCAGCATTTCAAGAGGCATTCCGAACCATGCCAGCTCTGGTGTCGTGCAGCTCGGCGGTCTGCTCTGCAGACCGAGAAGGAGGCGCATGGGCCGAGAAACGCTTGTGAGTGCCGCTCTGTTGAGCTCTCTTTCCTTCTCGTCCACGGAGCGTTCTCTCCCGTTTCTGAGGTTCAAATGACGCGTTCTAATGCTTCTCCTTTCAAACTGCGCGAGCATCCAGAGATAACAGTCGGCGAATCCTTGACTTACCAATACCGGAATTGGGCCCCCTATCTCCCTCCTGTGCAAACCACACGGAGACCAAGCCGACTTGGAGGGCAAGCGACAGTTGGGTTGTCGCAGATTAGAGCCCGACATTTGCGCCGTACCGGCATTCATAATGAGGATCCGCGGCATCAGCGACCTCGGGGCAACGTTATTCGACCGAAAGGCGCCGAAATGATCAACTCGCAGCTGCCGTGTTCGCATCGACGCGGTGACGCGTGGGGTTTTCGCGGCCCTCAGCGGCCACGCCTACGGGGCAAAGGAAATGCCAAACCCGATCGAAATCTTCAGTCGCCGTCGTTGTGCTGGCTTGATCGTGTAAGCCCCTTCAGCGCGAAATGCTGGATCTTGCCCAACGCCGTTCGTGGCAATTCTTCCGTGAAGAAAATTTCGCGCGGCACCTTAAAGCGGGCGAGCTGCGAGCCTGCATGCGCCATTAGTGCTTCCGCGTCAACTCGAACCCCCGGCCGCCTGATCACATAAGCGATCGGCACCTCATCCCAGCGCGGATCGGGTCGACCGACAACGGCGCAGTCTGCGACATAGGGATGCTCCATAAGCGCGCGCTCTACTTCCGCCGGGTAGATATTTTCTCCACCGGAAATTATGAGGTTCCTTGTGCGATCATGAACCCAAAAGTATCCATCGGCATTGCGGCAGCCGATGTCACCGGTGAGATACCAGCCATTGTGCAAAGGCTCGCGCGTTGTTTGTTGAGCGCCCCAATACCCGCTGAAGACATTGGGGCCTCGTACGGCGATCTCGCCCGGGCTGCCTGCCTGCAACTTGTTGCCGGTATCATCGAGAATAGCCGCTTCGCAGCATAGGCCGGGCAAGCCGCTCGAGCCCTTACGCGTAAGATCGCCGCCGAGCCTCGTATAAACAGCAATAGGGCAGGTCTCGGTCGAACCGTAAACCTGCAGCACTGGCACCCCACGTGCGACAAAGCGTTCGATAAGGTGCTGCGGGACCATCGTTGAACCGGTGCAAATTGCCTTCAGTGAGGAGAGGTCCGTCGTCCGCCACTGAGGATGGTCGGTTAGGAATTGCATCGTGGTAGGCACCAACGCAGCCAGCGTAGGTCTGTCGCGTTCGATCGCAGCAAGCGTCGCCTCGGGCGTAAATCGCGTGTGAATGGTGACGGTCGCGCCGTGATGCAGCGCCGGCGTGGTCTGGATATTCAGGCCGCCAACGTGAAACAGCGGCAAGACTGTCAGGACATGATCGGTCGAGCCGAGGTTATGCATGTGCTGACTCATAATTCCATTCCACAGCAACGCGTCTTGACGCAGCACAGCGCCTTTCGGCCGCCCTGTGGTACCCGAAGTATAGACAATCAGAAGCGGGCAAGACAGGTCCGTGTGCTGATTGCGATCGTCGCCTCGGCCCTGGTCTACCAGGCAGTCCCACTTACTCCCGCCGAGAGGCGAAAAGTCCAAACCCGCAACAAAGGTTTCGGGCAATTGCCCCGCCAGAGCTGGTAGCAGCGCATCAAAGGCCTGTTCTAGAACTAGCACTTTGGGACCGGCGTCGGAGAGGATGAACAACTGTTCCGCGACCGTAAGCCGCCAATTTAATGGAACGAGCATTGCGCCGAGTCGCGCGCAGGCATAGAGCAGGGCCAGGTAGTCGGGCCGGTTGAGGCCAAGGATCGCGACGCGGTCGCCTCTCTCGATGCCGAGCTGATGTTTTAGAGCACGAGCGATTTGCTCGATCCTTTGAGTGAAGGCGGAGTAGCTTAGGGTGCCCCCGTCGAAGTGGATCGCGGGTTTGTCGGGAGTAAACGACGCGTTACGCTCAATCAGTGTGCAAAGATCCACCTTTGTCCCCCTTCGCTCAGGTTCGCTACGTACTTGCAAAACTGCTTAAACCCCTGACTTCCTGAGTCGTTCGGAAGCTCTCGATCGCGATCAGATCGCATCGGATGGCCTTCCCGCGAGCAGTCAAGCGATCTCAGTCGTAAGCATACGGTCTTGACGACGTCATCAGCCCGGGATCGATGCAAATCTCTTTAAGCGTAAAGACGGAGGCGCTTCGTCACGGGCTCCGTTTTGTCCGACAGCGCTGAGGTGCATCTGCGCGTAGTGATAAGCGCACCATGACGTTATCTTCTTGAGGTTTCCGGCTTACAGGCTCACCGCACATATAGGAGATCTGGAATCTTCATCTTTCAAGCCGACTATGGCTCGGCATTGACCTTCAGTGTGGTCGACCAACAGAACGTTCTTGGTACCGTCGGGTTTTTTCATCGTGCTGCCCCGAAATGCGAAGCAATCTTTCGCGATTGTCGCGCCGGTCTAGCCGCCTAAGCCGATTGGAACCATCGGAGGTCGGATCGACCATCCTGCATTTCCGAGATGACGGCGCCGTGCGAGCTCCAATCGGGCTGAGCGAACACAACCGAAAACTCCTTTTCAACTGATCTCCACTGGTGTCCCGACCCGGGGAGGAACTCGGTTTCCAATCTGCAATAGGGGGAGCCGCACAGCGTGGTAGGGGTGACGTTGACGTCCTCTGAATTGACCAGCTCTCCAGCGATGTGGATCAGTGAAGGCATATGGTGCTGGCCGTAGATTGTTGAGCCCATCAGGACCACGCGCGAGCCGCACTGTCGCGATGATCGAGTTATGACGGTGCGGTGCGATTCTGACATGCTCGAACATTCGCAATCCTTATCTCGACCAGCCCGAGACTGATGTACCTTGAGATCGTACAATTTAACCTTACGTGCGATTCAAGCCCCTTGGTGTTGTCGCTGGATCAAACTTTTCCGAGGCTCACCGGGCAACGCCGATAGGAAAAGTGGAAGAGCTCGCGGTGCCAAGCTTAAATTACTCGCCGCAACCGAGAAGTACACAGTACCACCTCTTCTGCACTCGACTCTCACGCCATAGCGCGCCTTTGTCCCGCCAACGCAATTCATGCGATGCACCCCAGCTGCGGCGCCTGCCCTGAAAAAACGAGCTGCGTGAATGCGCGAGCGCGCCGCCGTACGGCGGCAAATGGCCTGGCAGCTATCGCGTCACGCAGCAATCATCGCAGCGTCTGATAGAGCCGATGCTATAGCCGCCCACGCGGTTCAACTAACGAAATGTAGAGCTGCTCATAGTGGGTATGCGCGCCCTTGCCGTCACGGCGAGGCCGTCGAGTCTTGCGGTACGCGACGCGGTAAAATCGCCGCCGGAAACGCCGCCGGTGAAGACGTCGACCAAATCGAAGCCGAGCCCGGCGGCAAGGGTTTGGCATGATCGAAGAGCGCAGCTCCGGCGCTTCACTTCTCATAGGGGGCGCTCCTGCTCCCGTCGCTTCGAAAGCGGGGCTGCTGCGTCTGTGACGCAACCGCGGTAAGCGCCTCGACGTGTGGCAGAGGCAACTCGCGCTTTGCGCTTGCAATCTCTTCGCGCTCGTTGGCTTCGATGTTGGTGTTAAAAATGTCGTACATCGGCCGTGTCAAGCATTGGAGATCGCGATCAGGTGTTTCAATCGCGCGGCTGCCGCACCGCTATTAAGGGATTCGTGCCCAAGGGCGACGCCGTCCTTCAAGCTGCTTGCGCGGCCGGCCACGATCATTGCCGCGGCGGCGTTGAGAAGAGCAACATCGCGGTACGGACTTGGCATGCCGTCGAGCACGCTTTGCAGCGCGATTGCATTGGAATCGGCGTTGCCGCCCCTCAGCGCCTCGTTATGGCAGCGGGCGAGGCCCGCTTCTTCGGGGGTGACTTCGAAGGTGCGGATCGCATCTCTCTCTAGCGCGGCAACAAACGTCGGCCCGGTGAGGGTGATCTCATCGAGTCCATCTGAGCCATGCACCACCCAGACGGACTCAGCACCAAGGTTCTTTAACACCTGCGCCAAAGGCTGCACCCATTGCCGCGAAAACACTCCGACGATCTGCCGCTTGACTCCGGCCGGATTTGCGAGCGGGCCGACTAGATTGAAGATCGTGCGGGTCCCAATTGCCGCTCGGATTCGGGCGACGTGGTGCATAGCCGGATGACGGATGGGCGCAAGCATGAAGCCGATGCCAGCTTCGTGCACACAACGAGCAACGCCTACAGGCGGGAGGTCGACCTTCACGCCGAGGCGGGCCAAGACGTCAGCAGCACCTGATAGTGAGGACACGGCGCGGTTGCCATGCTTGGCCACAGGAACGCCGGCCCCGGCGACGATGAATGAGGCGCATGTCGACACGTTGACTGAGCCCGAAGCGTCACCGCCCGTACCAACGATGTCGACGGGATCGGGGGGCGCACTGACCCGGAGCATTTTGCTCCTCATGGCCGAGGCTGCGCCGGTGACTTCTTCTACGGTTTCGCCACGTACCCGCATCCCCATCAATAATCCTCCGATCTGGGAGGATGTCGCCTGGCCCGACATGATGATTTCAAAGGCTGTTGCGGTCTCCTCGCGGGTCAGCGTGGCACCTGTAGCAACTTTGCTAATGATCGATTTGAGGGCGTTCATTGCTCTACATGTGCTTAGTCGTTCCAAGTGGCCTCATTCGAAACGGGCGTTAGTGGGGTCATGCAGCTCGGCAACCGGTCCGGCTCGGACCGCGTATGCGTTGTCGAGGCATGCGTGGTGTCAGCTTGAACGTCAGTCGGCTCTGCAATCCTACAACCTGACGCTACGTAAGAATCAAGCTATCCATGGCGTTCACTTGCAAAGGAGCAAGTGTTCTTTGCTCGAGATCAGATCAGACGATTGGACGGCAAGACGGTGGATGGTCCATAGTCGAGCATGGCGGGATAACTTCTTCTGCACCCAGCCCGTCGTGGAATAGTTGACTGAGATCGGCATGATGGCTTGCATGTCTCCTCCCAGGACTGTTATCGTCGATGATGAATGGACCCAACAATTCATCAGTAGGGCGCACCTTAGATCTTAATGTGACTGACGCGTCCGTTGGTGGATCAGAGTCAGCAGGGCGGCCCGCGCTTGCATCAATCGCGAACTCCAGATCTCGATGGCTTCGACCCGCAGGAGCCTCGCAATACACTACGCAATGCTAGAAGTGTAACGAGCAGATCATCTCGAGTGTTACGCAATTTGCGTAGTCCCCACGCGAGGTTCGATGCGCGGCCAATCAGGGCTATGCGACCCCAGCTCGGTCTACTTCGGCGCAACCCGTTATCCTGATCGACAACGTGGTCACCGAATTCAACGCACCACTTAGAAACGGGCTGGTCTAATTTGACCAAGGTCGCGAATTCGAGTTCTGCCCGGAATGTGGACGACACCAATCTGGCTCATGCCGGGGACAGGACGATGCGTCGATTTGGACCCAGCTAGGGAGTAGAATCTACAGAGACGGACGTTCGACTCCTGCCGGCTACATTCGGAATACGCCATAATGGGGCGCTTCGATGGGAGCATTCAGCGAAGCGCTCAGGGCGATCGCGAGTGCACTTCGGGTATCGACTGGATCAAGAATTCCGTCGTCCCAGATTTCGGAGGTTGCATAGTAGGCGCTGGATCGTTCCCGATACTCGTCGAGAAGGGGACCTCGAATAGCTGCCAGCTCCTGCTCTGCGAGCCGCCCACCGTCACGGGCCAGTTGTCTGGTCTTAACGTGGGTCAGCACACCTGCCGCTTGCTCGGCGCCCATCGCAGAGATCTGAGACTGCGGCCAGGTGAAGACGAACCGAGGATCGAAAGCACGTCCCGCCATAGCGTAGGTACCTGCTCCGTGCGAGCTGTTGCAAACGACCGTAAATTTTGGGACCGACGCTCCCGAGACGGCCATGATCAGCTTGGCACCATCCTTGGTTATGCCACGGCGCTCGTATTCGCGGCCGACCATGAAACCCGTCGTATTCTGCAGGAAGAGCAGGGGCGTCCGGTTCTTGTCGCATAGTTGGATGAAGTGAGCGCCCTTCAGCGCACTTTCGCTGAGCAGCACGCCATTATTTGCAAGAATCCCTATTTGATATCCATGAAGCCGCGCGAAACCGCACAGCAGGGACGTGCCGAAACGCGGCTGGTATTCGTGGAATCGGCTACCATCGATCATGCGGGCGATGATCTCCCGCATGTCGAACTGCACTCGAGGGTCCTTTGGAATAATGCCGTATAGTTCCGATGCGTCGTAAGCAGGGGGCTCCGGGGCGGCTTGATCAATCGGAGTCTTCGCGGGACGATGGAATCGGGCAACGATATCACGTGCGATCGCAATGGCGTGCATCTCGGAGCTTGCGGAATAATCGCTCGTGCCCGACACGCTCGTATGCATGTGGGCGCCCCCAAGCTCCTGTGCCGATACGTCTTCACCGGTAGCAGCTTTCACGACTGGAGGGCCACCGAGAAATATAGCTCCCGTATCCTCGACCATAATGTTGAATTCGCTAAGCGCCGGGACGTAGGCCGCTCCCGCTGTGCAATGACCCATTGCGATCGCGACCTGCGGTACTCCCATCTTGGAGAGAATGGATTGGTTACGGAGGATCCGACCCGCGAAGTAGCGATCGGCGAAGAACTCTGCCTGAAAAGGTAGGAATCCTCCGGCGCCGTCGCACAAATGAATCACTGACAGACGATTCTCGATTGCGACGTCCAAGGCTCGCACTATCTTCTTGACAGACAACGGATACCATGCGCCGCCCTTTACGCTTGCGTCGTCTGCATGAACCATCACCTCGCGACCCGCGACGATCCCGATGCCGACGACCTGTGCCGCGCCGGGCACTTCGCCGTTATAGGCCTTGTTAGCGGCCAGCGTTGAAAGCTCGAGGAACGGAGTTTTTGGATCGAGCAAGGCGTCGATCCGATCTCGTACAAACAGCTTATTTTGACGTCGAAGGCGCTCGAGCTCCCGGTCGGGCCGCTGGAAGCGGACAGCACGTTGCCGCTCCTTCAACTCGTCAGCAAGCCGCCTGTTGTGGAGCTCGTTTTGACGAAAGTCTTGCGAATTGACATTCGCCCCAGAAGCGATTCGTAGCATTTCAGCGCCCTTCTTTCGATAGCGTAATCAGCACAGCATCCCGCTCGAAGCTCTCCCCTTCTTTGAAATGGATTCGATCGACTACGCCATCCTGTGAAGAGCGAATAATAGTTTCCAGCTTCATGCTCTCAATCATCATCAGCGCCGCGCCTGCGGATACCGGTTGACCAGGCGAAACCGCGATCGTAACGACTACTCCCGGCATCGGGGCGCGGGTCATGAGCGAAGTTGCTTCTTGGTTCACGCAAGCGAGCGTTCGCAACGGGTCGCTGTAGCGCAAAACGCGCATCATGCCACGGATGTGGACGTGGATCAGGTCGCCTTCGATGACGAAGCGGACTCGTTCGGTCTCGCCGGCAATGGTCAGGACACCTGAATTCTCGCCGTATTGGGCAAACGCGACCGGGGAAATGACTTGGTCGCGCAAGTGAAGATGATAGGAGCCGGATTGGCAGGGTGAAAGCCATAACTGATGGTCGACGCCATCAACCTCGACGGAGTGATACACGTCAATTTCTCCAATGGCCGAGCGAAGCGTGAAGCGCGGGCACGGCATCGGCCGATTCGCGCACTTGTCGGGTAAGGAGAGCAGCTGATGCCAAGAATGCCGGTAGGCCGGTAGCAGAGTCACCAGCGGCAATGTGCGGGTTTTCCTCCAGATATCCCGTATGAAACTGTCCGCGGACAAACGACTCGTCGGAAAGGATGCGGGCGAGGAAGCTAGCGTTTGTCTCGCAGCCGAGAAGAATGACCCCCTGAATCGCGTGATTGGCCGTGGCGGTGGCCAATGTGCGCGTCGGCGAATGCGCGATGATCTTTGCGAGCATGGGATCAAACGCAGTGGTGATTGGCTGACCCTGCGTGATGCCGCTGTCAATCCGTACCCCGCTCGGATACTCGAGAAGAAGTACTTTGCCGGACGTCGGAACATAGCCTCGTTCGGGGGCTTCAGCGTACAGCCTTACTTCGATAGCGTGGCCGTTCGAAACGATATCTGACTGAGCAAAACCAAGTTCTCGGCCCGCGGTGGCATAGACCTGTTCGGCGACAAGATCGATGCCGGTGATCATCTCAGTCACGGGATGTTCGACCTGTAGGCGCGTATTCATCTCGAGAAAGTAGAATTCTCCTGCATCGAAAATGAATTCAACGGTTCCTGCGTTCTGATAATTCGCGGCGCGTGCGATACCGACCGCGGTCTCGCAGACGCGTTTCCGTAGTTCTGGCGACAGCGCTGGCGAGGGCGCTTCCTCGATGATCTTCTGGAAGCGGCGTTGCACCGAGCACTCCCGCTCAAACAGGTGTACAATGTTCCCAAAAGAGTCGCCGAGTACCTGCACTTCGATATGCCGCGGGTTCTCAATGTATCTTTCGACGTAAAGCCGGTGATCCCCAAAATACCGTTGCCCCTCAGAGCGAGCCTGCTCAATCGCGCCTTCCAGAGCATCGACGTCGCGTACAATCCGCATGCCCTTGCCGCCCGCGCCCCCTGACGGCTTTACCAGCAAAGGGGTTCCAATTGCACGCGCCCTGGAGACGAACGTCGCTGGATCGTCCTCCTCAATTGCAGATGGGGCCACTGGAAAGCCGTTCGACTGGACGAAGTTGCGGGCCCGAATTTTATCGCCCATCAGTTCAATAGTTTCGGGTGCGGGGCCGATGAACGCAATGCCGGCCTTTATCACGGCCGTGGCGAATTGAGCCTGTTCGGAAAGAAATCCATAACCTGGATGAACAGCGCCGGCGCCCGCCTTGTGAGCGGCGGCGATAATTTGTGCGATGTCCAGATAGGCCGCGATCGGCGTGTGACCGCTGATAAGAATCGCTGTGTCGGCCATGGAGACTGCCGGGCTTTGCGCATCGACCTCGTGGTAGACAACTGCAGAACGAAGGCCCAGCTTTCGCAACGTCTTGATGATGCGGGCGGCGATCTCGCCTCTGTTGGCGATAAGGACGGTATCGAAAGGCATTGTGTGCATTCATATCCAAACAAACAACTCAAACGAGACTTCCGTCACTTGGGAGCGGTTGGTCCGCTTTCGATGGCTCCGCTCGCTTATCTGTTGACAGTGAGTCGGCATCCACCGCGCAATTTATTACCTTGCGGCTCGGTTTGGGGAGCGCCGCGCGGGGACGATCGAGGGTGCAGGATGGTTCGTAGTACGTCAATTCGAGTCTCGTTTTTCTTGCGGTATCGCCAATGGAAATCACCGTTCGGCGGCTGATCTCGCGCACCCGCCGACTCGAGCACAGAGATGCCGTTGCACAATAAGAACTACTGCACAGCAGTTGGCTTTGGGACGCAAAAACCAATGCGTTCGTTGTGTGCGCGTCACGATATCTCTTTAGGTCGGTACGTTGCGGTATTGGTGTTCCTGCGCAAGGCACAGTATGGCCTGTCTATAGGAAAACAGACCGGAACCGTTCAAGTCGTTGGTGGCTCGGAAGCGTTGCTTTGTATGCTAGAACCGAAGGCTGCGATTTGTTGACGATTTACAATCAGCATGCCGATGTGGTCGTAACGCGTGTTGTCTTGCCGGACTCGACCTCGCAAGTTTGCCTGGTTGCGGACGAGCTGATCGAGCAGTTGCACGTCGACAAGGCACTAACGTCTTCCCGACGGCAAAAAAGGCCCGGCCTCATTTTGGAAGCCGGGCGAAGTCAGTCTGGGAGGAGCGACGCTGCTACACATCGCCCCGACCGTCGGCAAGGGAGAGTCGCCGCCGGCTCATTTACGGCGAGCGTTCGCCGCAAATTCGAAATACGACAAGGTCGTTATGCCATCGTCCCACACCCTAGGAGTAGCTTACGTTCGTTTGTCAGAGGTCGCGATCTCATTTCAAGATCGTACAATGTGACGTTACGTGCGATTCAAGGCCTTTCAACGAAATGATCGCACAGTTTTGTCCAAGCTCCTGGCTTCCCGGAAGTAGCCAGGTCCGTACGTAACGCACTATCCATTCTGTCTACGGGTGGGGGCTTGCCCCGTGTGTCAAACGCCATCCGGAACCGCCCACTTTGCTTCATGAAGAACTGCCCCCACCATCCGGATTATGATCTCGGTTGAAGGTTGTTTCCGCCGGTGACGGGCCGGAGGGAGGCGGAGCCGACCGGAGGGCCGTCACCGGCGGTCGGCGTCTTGGCGAGGCCGCTTTTGCGCTTGGCGCGGAGCCGGTAGCTGTCACCGCGGATCGTCAGCACATGGCTGTGGTGCAGGAGCCGGTCTACGCGCATCATTTCCTGTTTGGGCACCGGCTTGAGGTGCTGAAGGAGCGGTCGGGGCGCGGTCCCGCCCACGTCGTTGTCGCGCTGCCGGACGGACGGCCGCGGGCGGTTCGGATGGCGTCGACGGATCTTGCCGAGAGCCGATCACTTCCCGCCCGAACGCCGTCGATCTGCCGCGCATCAGTGCACGTACGCTGATCCCATTGATGCAACATTTGAGCGCGAGTCTCAGCCTTCTCGACGAGAAGGTGATTCGCGATGACCCACCAGGTCGCGTTGCGTATCGACCACTGCCGACGTCGGCAAATCCACCCGGCCGCCCGACGGCCGACATTCCGCGCCTGTGGCCGAATCTGTCGACCGCGACGCAAACCCAGATCGCTCAAATCCTCGCCACGCTGCTGCGGCGAATGCAAGCGGTTGCCGGCACGCCCGGAAGGGGACTGAGCCGTGCACCGAGCCAAGTTGGCCTATGTCTACGTGCGGCAGTCATCCGTGAACCAGGTGCGCCAGCACCAGGAGAGCACCGAGCTGCAGTACCGCCTCGTCGATCGTGCCATCGGTCTGGGCTCGCCGCCGGAACGTGTCCAGGTCATTGACGAGGATCTGGGCAAATCCGGTGCTGGCGCTGTGGATCGTCATGGTTTCCAGAAGCTCATTGCCGAGATCGGCCTTGGCAACGCCGGTCTTGTGGTGAGCCTCGACGCTTCTCGCTTGGCCCGCAATAACCGGGATTGGCATCAGCTGCTCGAACTGTGCTCGGTGTTCGGCGTGCTCATTGCGGATGGCGAGCGGCTTTACGATCCGCCCGCCTACCACGACCGCCTGCTGTTGGGCTTGTCCGGCATCATGAGCGAGGCGGAGCTGCATCAGCTTCGGATGCGCCTTCACCAAGGGGAACGCCAGAAGGCGGCGCGGGGCGAACTGCGGCTGCCCCTGCCAGCCGGGCTCGCCTATGATCGAGCGGGCACAATTATTCTCAATCCTGACGAGGAGGTGCAGGCCCGTCTTCATCTCGTGTTTGCTAAATTCCGGGAACTGCAAAGCGCTCGCGGTGTGATGAGGTACTTGGACAGGAATGGATTGTCCTTGCCGGCTCGACCGCTGCTTGGACCATCTCCACACGAGATCGTCTGGCGTGCGCCAGATAGTGCACGCGTCCTTAGTATCCTTCAAAATCCAGCCTATGCTGGGGCGTATGTTTATGGCCGCCGGCAAAAGGATCCGAGCCGATGCCGGCCGGGATCGCTGACGGGAACGGTCAAGGTGGCGATCGCGGATTGGGCGGTTTGCCTCCACGCCGCCCACCCAGGCTATATCAGCTGGGAGGAGTTCATGGCCAACCAGGGGCGACTGGCAGATAACATCTTCCGCTATGAGGCAGGACACTCTGGCGTACCGCGCAAGGGGGCAGCCCTGTTACAAGGAATTGCGATTTGCGGCCGTTGCGGACGGCGCATGAGCATGCGCTACACGGGCCCGAATGCCGACTATCCGGTCTATTGCTGCCGCTCGGATCGGGACCAGCAAGGCAGTGCACTATGTCAGGAAGTCCGGACCTTGGCGGTTGACGCGCTGGTCGAACGGATGCTCCTCGATGCCCTGGTGCCGGATCAGATTGAGATCGCACTCGCGGCGGCGGGCCAACTGGAGCAAGAGAGCCGTCAGCTCGAGCGTCAGTGGGCGCTTCGCGTGGAGCGCGCCCGCTACGAGGCCGAGCGCGCCCGGCGTCAGTATGACGCCGTCGAGCCCGAGAACCGTCTTGTGGCGCGCTCACTTGAGCGGGCTTGGGAAGAGAAGCTGCGTGTCGTCGAGACGGTCGAGCAGCAGCATGCGCGTTGGCGCGCGCAAGAGCCGCTTCTGATTGGCCCGGCGGAACGCGCAGGGCTACAAGCGCCGGCGAGAACCTGCCGCGGATTTGGAATGCGGCCACCACGTCGGCAGCCGATCGCAAGCGCATTCTGCGATTTGTCATCCGCGAAGTCGTTCTTGATCAGAAGCGGACCCGAGGTCAAGTGTGGCTCAAGATCGTCTGGCAGACCGGCGCAACCAGCGAGCATCACGTACAACGGCGCGTTCACACCTACCGCGATTACATCGACATTGATCGGTTGCGGCGACGGATCGTCGAGTTGAATGCTGAACACAAAATGGATGCCGAGATCGCGGCGATACTCCAAGGCTTTGTCGCGGCCCGAGGCTGCGCCTTCAAAGGCGAGAACGTCTGGGTGTTGCGTACCCGCTGGGGCATTCCCACCGTCAAAATCAACGGCATAGACAAGAACCCAACGCGCTGGCCCGACGGGAGCTTCTCGATTCAGGGCGCAGCGGCTGAGCTTGGAGTAACCCCGCAGACGGTGTTCGATTATCTTGCGCGCGGAATGCTGGCAGATCGTCAGTTAACCAAAGGCCAGCCATGGCAGATCGAGCTCTCAGACGAACAAATCGGTCGGCTGCGCAATCGGATACGACGTACCAAGCGTTCAAAGACGGAGGCATCATGAAGTCATCGGCTCGGCAATGACATCGTGCCATTGCGACACGGGCACCTGAGTCGTGATCAACAGCGATCCCTTGTCGTAGCGATCGGTTGAAGCTGGCTTCGGCATAGGTGTAGTTCGAGGCGCCGAGCACAGCGACGAAGATCTGCATGCTGCGCGCCTCGCCGCTGAGCCCGTCAACCACCTCCATGGTATGGCCGGAATAGTCGACGAACAGCTTCTCGCCGGCGACATGGACCTGGCGCAGGATCGGCTTGAGGCGGCCGGTCCACTCCTTGTCGCGTTCGCAGAACCACGCATAGCTGAAGCTGTCGGAGTTTGCGTCGCAATACTCCTCCCACAACAGCATCAGCGTGACGTTCGGGCGCCGCAGCTCGCGATGCACGAGCGCCCAATCCGGATGCGGACGCTCGTCGCTGGGCCGATCAGAAGGCGGCGGAAACAGGCGGTTCTCGAGCTGGACGTCGTCATCCAGCTCCGGCGGCAGCGGCCAGGTTAGACCGGCGCGGCGGGCTCGGTTGAGGTACTTGCTGACCGTGCCCGGGCCAAGCCCAGGCTGCGGGCAAGGGCGCGTTGCGACATGCCGACGCTGTAGTGCAGGCGTAGAACTTCACGGATGTGGCGCATGGACAGTCTCTCGGTCGGCATCTCGATCCTCTGCGGTTAGGCAAAAGACCAAGCTACCCGGGTTGCAGACTGTCAGCGGCGCGCGCTTCCTAATTGCCCCGATCGCATCGCTGGAAATAGCGATCACCATCCGCTGGAAACGGTGATCACGATGCTCTGGAATGGGTGATCACGATGCCCTGGAATCCGTGATCACGATCGGCTGGAACACGCAGCAATACGCCCAACGACTTGAGTTGTCGGGCGTGTTCGTGAGACGTCACCGTCTAGATCACGTCTCAACAATCTCCGTTAGCTCGGCCACCCCTCGATGATTCGAGCCTCCACGCTCCGGCCGCTCTCAATCGAGTATCGAGGATGAGCATCGCGAGTGCTCTGGGCGCCTGATCTGTCCCACCTGATGGCCGCCGCTAACGTGGTAGCCCTGCGCCAAATCCCGTCCGGCTGGTCCGGGTGCGACCATAGCCGTAAAGCGGATGAACGCCGTAGGGGTAACGACAGTCGCGCCAACGATCGCGAAAGAAGCCCCAGTGCTGTCGCGTCGAGCCTGGTTCCCTCAACGCAACTTGTCGATTCGCCAGAGTTTTGGCGTGGAGTGGATCAAGCCGGCCAGCCTCCCGCCGATAGCTGGAACACAGCGAACTTCTGGCAGGATTTGTCGTTACCCGCCCATTCGCCAGTGCAAAGCGTCAATCCGCCAAGCCCACCATCATGGGAGCCAAGCTTCGGGACATCGATAGCGGATCGACCGGGACCCTCAACGCAACTTGTCGATTCGCCAGAGTTTTGGCGTGGAGTGGATCAAGCCGGCCAGCCTCCCGCCGATAGCTGGAACACAGCGAACTTCTGGCAGGATTTGTCGTTACCCGCCCATTCGCCAGTGCAAAGCGTCAATCCGCCAAGCCCACCATCATGGGAGCCAAGCTTCGGGACATCGATAGCGGATCGACCGGGACCCTCAACGCAACTTGTCGATTCGCCAGAGTTTTGGCGTGGAGTGGATCAAGCCGGCCAGCCTCCCGCCGATAGCTGGAACACAGCGAACTTCTGGCAGGATTTGTCGTTACCCGCCCATTCGCCAGTGCAAAGCGTCAATCCGCCACCATCATGGGGGCAAAGCTTCGGGACATCGATCTTCGCGCCACAGTACATGCCGCCAGCGCAAGACTTAGGAGGATTCGTCCCTCCGAGTTGGCAACACGGCAATCAACCGGCGCCGGAGAACCTCCGGCGCGGAATGCACTGGCATAACGTGCTGCCGAGCCCGGACCGACCACAGACCCACATCAGGATTCATGATGTGCCCTACACGGCCACTCTGGGGCGATCAGGCAAGCAGAACGACATTCACGTTTTCCTGGAATAGGGAGGAAAAGATCGAGCAATAGATGATAACGTCCGTGAAGAACCCAAAGAGCTATCGCCCAAAGTTGGTGACGGCGGGAATCGGAAAGGCGGCATATCGTGGGGGTGCTTGACGCCTCCACTTCTCCACCGAAGGAGCGATATGCCTTGTCCAACGATAACGTCATCCATCTGATTCAGCCTGGAATCTTCGACGATCAACTCACAGAGTCTTGCGCAATGGGGCGCGTGTCCTGCTTGCCCAGGCGGTCTAGGCCGAGGTTGCAGACTTTCTCGGCCAGCATTCCGATTTGAAGACCCGGGACGGCCACCAGCGCGTCGTCCGCTACGGTCACCTGTGCGCATTTCGCCGATGGTGAGCAGCGGCTTTGACCGACATGGTGATTGGTTCAGGGGTTTGGGTTGACGCCAAGAGTTTGGTTGCGGGCGTTCTGCTTTCGCATGCTTTCTCCGGAGAGTTGGAGGCGGTGAGCGTTGTGAACGAGGCGATCCAGGATGGCGTCGCCGAGGAGCAACGCTGCGGTTCGACGTGATCAGCATGTCGCCGGTTTCGTAGCGCCGGCTCACCAGTTGGAAGAACAGATGCGCCGCGTCAGGTTTAAGTGGTGTGTTTCGGCATGGAATAAGGACCCCGTTTTCGGGGTGATCGGCATCCAATCGGGGCTCTGACGCAAGTTTGGTGCAGCGCCGACTATTCGGCACCGATCAGTCTAGCTTGAAGCAGGTCGATTTTGCCGCGGCCGTACATTTGACGACGAACGAGCTTGAGGCGCGTGATCTGACCTTCAGTCTGTCCGTTGGACCATGGTGAAGTGATTGCCGCCCGTACCGCCGCCTCATCCTTCGCGACGCCGCTGGCGAACGAGGCGACGAGACTGGCGCGGGCGCGCTCGACCCATGGGGTGATGCCTGCCTCGGTCTTGCGCCGGATCATCAGGTGGAATTCGGCGATGATCTCGCGTGCCTCAACCAGGGTTGGTACGCCAGCTTCGATCGCCGCGACCGTGACGGTCTCCGCTTTCGTGAGTAAGTCTCGGCCGATGGTCATCAAGCGCGCGATGGTCCTGGCCGACGGAATCCTCTGAAGGCTTCGCGCGTCGGCCTTTTCAGCCCGTCGTCTGCGGGTTGCCCACTCGCTGATGACGCGGAGCGAGCCTCGGAAGCCATGCGCCGTTAAACCACGCCAAAGTTCAGCTCCGTTGCGACAGCCAGATGCCCACTGATCGTCGAGCCACGGCAAATGCAGATCCAACGAACTTTGCCTGGTCCGGAAGACATCGTTGCGTTCGCCGCGGATCACCTGCCGTACGAGCTTCCTGCTATGGCCAGTCTGGCGCATGATCTGCTTGATGGGTACACCGTTCTTCGACAGAGCCAGGATGGCCGCATTGGTCTCCTCGCGCCGCAAATAACCCTCATATTGGAGGCGCTCGGCGGCTGTTAGTAGCTTGGATCGATCGTGGTTGCGCCGATGACGGTGCGTATCTGGCGCATCGATTTGCGGACGGCATCAAGGAAGGCTCGGCTGGCGTTCTCCATTAGATGCCAACGGTCCGCGACCTGTACCGCGTGCGGCAGGGCCTTTGCTGCGGCTTCGCCATATCCCCCGCCGCGATCGCGAGCGACGACCGAGATCGAGGGATGAGCAGCCAGCCAGGCTTGGGCGGTCGCGGGCTCACGATCCGGCAGCAAGGTGACCACCCGGCGCTTCTCCAGGTTGCAGATGATGCTGGCGTATCGGTGATTGCGCCGCCAGGCCCAATCATCGATGCCGATGACGTTGAGAGGATCGGCCGGCGAACAGCTGCGGCGTCGGACGACACGCAGGAGCGTGTCCTTGCTTACTGGCAGCATCAGCCGTTTTGCGAAGCCCGCCGCCGGTCGGCCGCCGAGCGCCAGACCCAGGTGATGGACGATAGAATCCAGCCTCGCCGTTCGTCGCGCCGATGGAGCCAATATCCCATCAGCGAAACGCTCAGTGAAGATTTGGCGTCCGCACAGGACGGCGTCGCAGCGGAAGCGGCGGGCGATCACCAGGAGCTCTACGACCCGCCCGGATAGCGGCAGATCGGTCACGCGCCGCCGATACCGGCTATGGATACGCCGCGAAACTGTCCCGCATGATGGACACCGGCCGACACTTCCGGACGTCCGGACCGTGATGACGGCCTTATCACCCTCGTAGCACGCACTCTCTACAACAAACCCACGCGGCACCAGACTGGAGCGGTGGAGTGCTTGCTGCACGGCGCTGATTCTCCCCAATCAATGCGCCAGAGATCCCTCGAACTGCATCAAAAGTGAGTCAGAGCCCCTTTTGGATGCCGATAGGGGGTCCCAGTCGAACGCCGATTGACACTCTCGAGCCCGGCGAACCAATGCTCCTGCTCTCGGCCCGGAACGCACGCACATTGGAGCCGTCGCGAGTGTCCAAGCGTTGCCACGAACACGAATGCCTTGACTTTCGCCCTTCCGATCTCGACCAGGCGCTCCCCGAAGTCCATCTCCAGCTGCCGGCCCGGCGGCGTCTCAAACCCGCGTCGTCGCCAGCGCCTCCGCCTTCAGCGCCGATAGGGCTGCACGGCGCGTTGCAGTGTCCGCCGGCTGCCGGCCACGCCTTTCTCGGCCAACAGGTCCTGGCGCACCACGTCGGCATTGCCGCGATGCCGAATGAGCCTCTCCCGCAGCCAACCCTCAAGGCCGTCAAGACGCTTCGGCCGCTCAGGCGACTTGAACGGCTTCACCCCGCCCGCCGCCACGTAGCCCTTCACCGTGTGATGGCTGCAGCCCAGCTGTCGCGCAATCCGCTTCAGATCCCACCCGCACGCCCTCAGGCGCAACATCTCCGCCACGTCATCCGGCGTCTTCATCACCTGCCCCCGTGGATCAATCCACGACGAGCCTTCAGTGATTCGTTCCTGCTTCATTCACTCTCTCCTCAGCTGTCCGAGGAAGGGGCAATTCCTCGTGACCCTGAGGGGGCAATTTTCCATGGCGCGCGACACGCCGTGAACGCGCTGCGCCGGCGCGCGGCGTAAGATCTGTCCCTCCGAGCCAGGATCTGGTCGACTCGGCGGCAGAGACAACAACCTTTCAACCTTGTCGCTTCAAACGGCACTGCTCAGAAGTTAACGCCCTGATGACGGTCAGCTTACCAATTCGACGCGGCCGGTGTCGAGCCGATAAAGACCCCAGACGACCTTCAGCCTATTCTGCTCGATTGCTAAATTTAAAATCGGAGCCGCCGATTTGAGTTTATTGACGTTGTCGACTACATTTTGCCGGATCGCATTTGCGAGTGCATCCCCGCTTTCCTGGGAAGACGCTTTTACCGCGGCCGCAAGTGCGGCGGCGAGAGATGGAATGTGCCCAGGCAAAGACTTGGACTCGATCGTAGCACCGACGGCGCCGCAGAGATCGTGGCCAAGTACCAGGACCACCGGCGTATTTAGCACGGTCACCGCATATTCAATGCTGGCGAGCATTTCATCGTTGGCGAAATTACCAGCGACACGGCAGACGAACAGATCGCCAAGTCCGCTATTGAAAACATGTTCGGGTGCGATACGTGAATCGGCGCAAGTTAGGACCGCCGCATATGGATGCGTCGTGATAGGTCCTGGACGTAGCGCGCATTGCTTTCCATTAGGCGCTTCAGCGAAGCGTCCGGCGTGAGAAGGTTGTCCGGTTTTGGCGGCGCCGCTGCCTCCATGGCGCCCGCAATCCTACCGCCCAGCAGCATGCCCGCCGCCGAAGCCGTGAACAGCATAGCGAACGGCGAGACGGCGTCATCGGATAAGGCAAGCTCGGGAGGCAGTCGTCACACATGTTTTCCCTCTTCGTGTGCTGCTCTACGCTGTCTCGTCGCTTCGGGCTCCGCCTCGCTGCGGAACCAGCGCTAACCCAGCGCCTTACCTATGGAGTTGCACCAACTCAGTTGCACAGATGTGTTCGCCCTAGCGCCTCTCGTTGCGCTTGATGACACCGCGATGAGCGTTATCCAAAATGGCTCCGAGAAGGAGTTCTAAAGGGTCGTTAGGCAACCTGATCAGGATTTCGAGACAACGTCACCGCCTCCCAAACAGCCGTTCTTCAGGCGGCATGCGATCCACTAGATTAGGATGAGTGGAGCGAACGCGGAGCCGCGCGAACGGCCTTAGCGCCGGAATCCATCGATGTGCGCAGGCAGCGGTGAGCACGAACGAAGTGGGCATCCTGGTCACTAGCGCTCCTCGGGTAATGTAGCACGATCGAAGTTGTCATCCGTGCGTGCCGAATGGGATACCTATCACATTCCGACGCGGCTAAGAACGGCTCAAGCCTCATTCCAATTTCTAGACGAACTTCGCGCCGTCCCGCAGTTCGCAGACCAATTCCCCCAGGTTCATGATCTTGGCCGGCCCGGCCACCAGCTTTGAGGCCCGCACCGTGAGTTTGCCTTCGCGGCTGAGGCTGTGGCGGATGTATTCCGTCACTGGGTACCCGGAACTGTCCACGGTTTGATGAGCGTTGGAGAAGTTGATGCCGTTCTGGGCAGTCACCCTGAAGGCATTGATAATTGGCCCGCCCTGTGTGGCCGAGCCGGGTTTTGTTGCCCGCCGGTAAGACCAACCTCTCCCTGGCACGCCCCATCGATCTCGGAGTTTCGGTGAGTAGCGGATCACCATTGGTGGCCGCTCTTAATGAACAACCAAGAGACGCTGCCCTGACGATTTGACGAAAGTCGAGAGCCTGTGCTTGATTCGGTGGAGCCAGTTCTTGTTGTTACCCGACGGAACCTGCGCAGGTGATTGGGTATGTGGGCCTAAGGGTGCGTAGCGCTTGCAAATGATTATGATCGATCCCGCGGAGTGCGAGTCACTTCGTGCAATGCCTGCGAATTGCGAGAA
Source organism: Bradyrhizobium sp. 154 (assembly GCF_023073875.1). Classification (NCBI taxonomy): domain Bacteria; kingdom Pseudomonadati; phylum Pseudomonadota; class Alphaproteobacteria; order Hyphomicrobiales; family Nitrobacteraceae; genus Bradyrhizobium; species Bradyrhizobium sp. 154. Next base: position 56,977 of record NZ_JADPKG010000051.1, on the reverse strand, counting down.
CGACTGGCGTCTCGGCGGGCTTGTCACTGGATCCTCCGCATTATGACGCGCCGTGCTGACATGTGCTCGCGCTCGCTGCACCAAGCAGCGGCAAATTCTCCGCGCGAGGGCCTTTCTTGAGCACGTGCCGTTGCAAGTTAGGCGCGCCATAAATGTTTCTAGCGCGATTACGGACCGGTCTGTGAAATGCCAGAGCAGGGCACCTCTGCTCCATCGGTGAGTAGTGTAAAGCTCATCACAATACTTTCGAAGCTAACACTGCATTGTCAGGTTTGAGCCAAGGGGCGCGACCGAGCGACTGGAGAACCGCCAATTTTCAGGCGGCACGCTGCTTGCTTCGTTCGGACCGGCGGGCACAGTCCCGCCCATGACCGCTGTCGAAACCGAATGTACGTCTTCTGTCCGCTTTCGGCCAGCTCGCAAGTCGCGCGAGCCGGGCGGCCCACCCAGCCCAGGACCACTCCCATGAAACACTCGCTCCTCGCCGCCGTGTTGCTCTCGCTGACGTGTTTGTCCTTCACGGCGGTGCCCCAGGAGTGGGCCGCTGCGGCCCGGGTGGACGATTCCTTCCTTTGCCTCGAGGAAATCGAAGAGCCACGCGCACTGGATTTGGCCCGCGCCGAGAATGACAAGACGCTCGGCGCGCTCCAATCAGATCCCCGCAATCGCCGCTTCTATGAGGAGGCCATCAGCATCCTTCAGGCCAAAGACCGGATTTCCTATGTTTCGTTGGAACGCCGGGGTCTCAGCAATTTCTCGCAGGACGAGAACCACGTGCGCGGCATCTGGCGGCGTACTACGCTTGACAGCTATCGCGGCCAGGACCCGCACTGGGAGACCATCCTCGATATTGACGCGCTGGCGGTCGCGGGTAAGAAAAGCTGGGTCTTTAAAGGCGCTACCTGCCTGCCGCCCCAAGTGCGCCTGTGCCTCGTCCAATTTTCTGATGGCGGTAAGGACGCTGTGCTCGTCCGAGAGTTCGACCCGGACACCAACGCCTTCGTCACGACCGGTTTCGCTCTTCTGGAGGGAAAGCAGGCCGTCAGCTGGGTCGACCGCCACACGGTCCTCACTGCACGGGATTGGGGAGAACGGACCCTGACGCAGGTTGGCTGCCCTTTCCTCTTGAAGGAGCTCAAGCGCGCTCAGCCGCTCGTTCGAGCGCGCGAGGTCTTCCGTGGGGAGCCGACCCATGCCGTGGCGGCGCCCTTCGTGCTGCGGGATAATGAAGCCAAAGTACATGCGGCCGGCGCCATGCGCGCCATAAGCTTCTTCGAGCAGGAGTATCCTATGAGAATATCGACGGCGGACATAGCGCGACCGCCAATCTTACGGATACGCGCGACGGCTGGCACTCGAATACACCTATGCATCCAGGCGGCTTGTGGATTGAGTGCGGTTGACGGGCGAGTTCGTTAAGGTCGCCAGTGCAAATGGCGGCTTGTCAGCATCAGCGCGTTTGGTCGGAGAGATCAGTGACCAGGCCGCATCCGTGTTTGTCATGACCCGCCACTGCGGGACGTCGTTGTGCTCTATGGCTTCACTCCAGCCATCCCGCGTCCGGCGGGATGGCTTCGCAAACCTGAATATCTAGAACTCTCACAGCCACAAGAGCTCTCCTTCGTTGCGCTCGAGCATTCGCAATGGTGCGTTAATTCCATCTCGGAGCAGTGGGCGACATGGAGCGGAGAATGCACAAGCCTTCGATCGTCAAGAGGCAGCGTGCGGCATGAGGTTTTGGACCTGTAAAGCGCTCACGGTCAACGCGATCTGTTCCCGGCTACATCAACGTAGCGAGTCGGTTCACGCTGATCACTTGAGCCATGATTGGCATCGTCAGCCGCAGGAAATGTGCGTGCGGGCTTGCGCTCCGACGGACAGGTGAATCACGAAATACAATGGAATCCATTCATGAGCGACATGACAACTCAGATTCATTCGCACGCGGTCGTGTGGATCGACCACCTCATTGCTAAGATATTCTCCATAGGTTTAACGGGCGTCAGCGCGACGGCCGTACGCGCGCATTTGGCGCCCCAGCGTCTTGATTGCAAAGCGCATACTGGCTCTGCCGTGAATGACGATCCGACGTTTGTCGTCAGGGTAGGTCGGGCGCTGAGTAGCTGCACTGATCTGCTGATCATCGGACCGGGAACCGAGAAGACCGAGCTGATGAACTTCCTGAGAGTGAACAGGCCGGATCTCACCCTGCACGTCGAGACAAGTAATCCTCCGACCGACCGGGAAATTGTAGCGGTTGGGCGAAAGGTCTTCCGTCTCGATTGAGTTGGCGATGTTCTTCTTCTGATTGTGGACGGTGCAACAGATCGGACCAAATTACGAGAGATGAGGATCGCTCTTCCCGGGGACCACCACCTAGCTCGCGCATCCGTTTACAGCGATGGATAGGCGCGGGGACCAATGCTATTTAAGTCAGTAGCGCCAATGGGTGGCTACCGCGACCGGGCGTTCTCAGGTGTTCGCCTTGACCAGCCGCCGACGTCGAGGCCGCAGGGAAAGACTGTGCAGAATGGCGATCACCCGCTCGTCCTCCCGGTGACATGCCTACCAGCGGACTCGCAAAACCCCAAGCGGAACGTCTAGCAACTGCTGATCGTCATTTCCGCAGAGCGCATAGCGAGAGATCAGAACAACGAACTGAAAAAGTCGCGAGCAAAAAATGACCCCCGGCATTTTTCTGCCGGGGATCGCATTTTACAGAGAGTTGGATCAGAAGTCCATGCCGCCCATGCCGCCGCCCGGGGGCATCGCGGGCGCGCCGGTGTTCTTCTTCGGCAGCTCGGCGACCATGGCTTCCGTGGTGATCAGCAGCGCCGCCACCGAGGCAGCGTTCTGGATCGCGGCGCGGACCACCTTGGTCGGGTCGATGATGCCCTTGCTGACGAGGTTGCCATACTCGCCCGTCTGCGAGTCGAAGCCGTAGGCGTATTGCTCCTTCTCCAGGATCTTGCCGACGATCACCGAGCCGTCTTCACCGGCGTTGATCGCGATCTGGCGAGCGGGCGCGGAGAGCGCCTTGCGCACGATCTCGACGCCGGTCTTCTGGTCGTCGTTCTTCGTGCGCAGACCCTTGAGCTGCTCGGAGGCACGGAGCAGGGCGACGCCGCCGCCCGGGACGATCCCTTCCTCGACCGCGGCGCGGGTCGCATGCATCGCGTCATCAACGCGATCCTTGCGCTCCTTCACCTCGACCTCGGTCGCGCCGCCGACGCGGATCACCGCGACGCCGCCGGCGAGCTTGGCCAGACGCTCCTGGAGCTTCTCACGGTCGTAATCCGAGGTGGTTTCCTCGATCTGCGCCTTGATCTGAGCCACGCGCGCCTCGATGTCGGCCTTCTTGCCGGCGCCGCTCACGATCGTGGTGTTCTCCTTGTCGATCATCACCTTCTTGGCGCGACCGAGCATGTTGAGCGTGACGTTCTCGAGCTTGATGCCGAGGTCTTCCGAGATCGCCTGGCCGCCGGTCAGGATCGCGATGTCCTGGAGCATGGCCTTGCGGCGATCGCCGAAGCCCGGAGCCTTGACGGCCGCGACCTTCAGGCCGCCGCGCAGGCGGTTCACGACCAGGGTCGCGAGGGCTTCACCCTCGACGTCCTCGGCGACGATGACCAGCGGCTTGCCGGTCTGCACCACGGCCTCGAGCAGCGGCAGCAGCTCGTTCAGCGAGGAGAGCTTCTTCTCGTTGATGAGGATATAGGCGTCGTCCATCTCAACGCGCATCTTGTCGGCGTTGGTGACGAAGTAGGGCGAGATGTAGCCGCGGTCGAACTGCATGCCCTCGACGACGTCGAGCTCGGTTTCCAGCGACTTGGCTTCCTCGACGGTGATCACCCCCTCGTTGCCGACCTTCTTCATGGCGTCGGAGAGGAACTTGCCGATCTCGGCGTCGCCGTTGGCCGAGATGGTGCCGACCTGGGCGATCTCGTCGTTCGAGGTGACCTTCTTGGAGTTCTTGACGAGGTCGGCGACCACGGCTTCCACGGCCAGGTCGATACCACGCTTCAGGTCCATCGGGTTCATGCCGGCGGCAACCGACTTGGCGCCTTCACGAACGATCGCAGCGGCAAGCACCGTTGCGGTGGTGGTGCCGTCGCCGGCCGCATCGGCGGACTTGGAGGCGACTTCGCGCACCATCTGCGCACCCATGTTCTCGAACTTGTCGTCGAGCTCGATCTCCTTGGCGACGGTGACGCCGTCCTTGGTGATGCGGGGAGCGCCGAACGACTTGTCGAGCACGACGTTGCGTCCCTTGGGGCCGAGCGTGACCTTTACCGCGTTGTTGAGAATTTCGACGCCGCGCAACATGCGGTCGCGGGCGTCTACGCCGAACTTGACTTCTTTGGCTGACATGTGGGTTTTCCTGAATGTTTTACTTGGTCTCACCCTTGGCGACGCCCAGCAGGCGCTCCTCAGGATGAGCGGTGCGAGCGATGGTTTAGGCGGCCTTCTTCTTGGCGGACGCGTCCGTGAGAACGCCCAGGATGTCGCTCTCCTTCATGATCAACAGCTCCTGGCCGTCGATCTTGACCTCGGTGCCTGACCACTTGCCGAACAGGACGCGGTCGCCGACCAGGACGTCGATCGGGATCAGCTTGCCACTCTCGTCGCGGCCTCCGGGGCCGACGGCGATGACTTCACCTTGCGAAGGCTTTTCCTTGGCAGTGTCCGGAATGATGATGCCGCCAGCGGTCTTTTCTTCGGCGTCGATACGCTTGACCACGACCCGGTCGTGAAGCGGACGGAATTCCATGCAGATCTCCTAAACATTTACACCCGTTGAAGATTTCACGATTGCTAGCAATCGCTGCCTGCGAGTGCCAATGCAGGCGCAGCTGAAATAGGACCGATTTTTTGGGGAACAAGTGTTTGTAGCAGGAAAATCGGCTGGGCCCGCGGGATCTCTGTGGGGCTGCCCCAAATCACCTCTTCGAGTTTGCCGCCGAGCGTCGTTCTTCTTCTGAGTGAGTCGTATGGCTCTGTCTCTCGACCTAATGTCATCTACAGTTCAATTCCTCTGCCCTAAATTCGAGATGGTAAAGGCCCGCCGATCTGGTGCCGGTTCAAATGAGAATCGTCGGCTGATTTCGTTCTAAGATTGCGATGCGTTTAGAACCTAACGCGGAGGTCGGGAATTGGAGGTATCGCTCCGCTTGATCGATGATCCGATACTCAGCAACTCGAGGCCAGGCAACGCTGGCTGCGAGAGCTAGCGCAGATCGTTCGGCACCTCGTCCAGTATCAGATCACCTTTGCGCGCCGAAGTCGCTGCTGGGCGGATCGCCCGTGCTCCAGACAGCGTGCGCGCCGATGCCCCGGTTTGCGCGAAAGGGCATGCCGGCATCGCGATAGGTCTATATGCGCAAACAGCTCGCCAAACTGTCCGGCGGCCATGACCTGGCCAAGGCGTTCAACTAAATCCTGAAGCGATGGGCGAGCTGTGAAGACGCCGGTGGCGGCGTGCTGATCAATACCGGAGTCAGCGTAGTTGTGATCTCGACAGGAACAAGAGCTGCACGGAATCTCCGCCCGGTCGCCCCTGGTGCACTTGTCGAAGCCTGGTGAACAGCAGGCTGTGAGCCACCCCGTACCGGCGCGCGACGCCGCAGACCGTCTCGCCAGCCTGCAAGGTCCATCCGACATGACGAACCTTCTCGTCGTAACTCCATCGCCGCCGACCTTCGGCGCCGAACACATCGACTTGCATTCGCCACGTGACCTTAAAGCTAGACTTAAGATGCTGCCTTGTGCTTTGGGCGCGTCTTTAGCTTTGGAGCTTGATAGGATTCATGTTGGACATCGTACACATACTGTGCGCCTCGGATTTACCTGCGACACAACCGAGTCGTCCGAAAAGTCTCACACGACAAGCTATCTAAGGCGCTTGAATCGCACCTTACGTCAAAATGTGACGTATCGAAATAGGCGGCGACAGGCTTCGGTACCCGAAGCCCGTCCGAACGAGTGACATAGAGTGCAAATGTCCCAAATCCTAGGCTCATGCAAGATGAGCCCGGTCATCAGCGACTGTCGTGAAGCTCGCTGTGGCTGGTTCATAGAAACGCGCGTCCGACAGATGCGCTTGGCTCACCGCCGGATGGTAAGACGCCGCTCACATTGGGCACAGGCGCGGATATGACGCGGGTTGTCCCCCGGAAGAGCGGGGCTGCGGGAAAGCCGGCTGCCCGGATCTGTCAGCGGAAAGTCAAATGGTCGCGCTACTCGAGCACGATCATAAGACTAGGGCACGTTGACTGGCGGCATGGACGCGGTCAGCCGCGGCACAAAGCCATCTTGGTGTCGGCCGCGTGCCGCCAACACTATTGTAAGCGCCACAAAAACGATCAGAAGTCCACGCATTCCAAAGAATCACCCACCAATTCCATCGCAATTATGAAACGGCTGACAGCTGATGCGCTTGCTCTAAGCTCGCCGCGAAAATGCCGCCGCGTTCAATGCAGGCTGTTAGGCTTGCAAAGTCGAAAAGATAGGCCCACTCAGTCGCCAAAATCAATATTCCTTGTATTTCCGAGTAAGTCTGCGAACCGGGTGGTCACGCTTGAAAAATGCACCGCGTGCGTATGATGTCCTTGTGGCGGTAAGACGTGGTCCGCTACGATGCCGATCTCGCGATGCCAGCCCATGCACCGGTAAATTCCGGCATAGGGAGCCGTGGCTCCTCGCTCATGATTCTGGTCAAATGGCTCGCTGTTAGACTCGCGCAGATAACGCCCGTTCTTATAGACCGCGATTCGTCATCTCTCGATCGGCTAGCTTAACTTTGCCTAGATCGTTGCCTTCGTCCACCGATAGAGCGGATAACTTTGACGCCGTTTTCCTCTGCCGCGGCGACATACTCCGCAAAGGCGTCGAACTGACATTTCGGTGCCGCACCATGCGCCGTGAGTATATCGAATAGAGGCCTCAGTGCCGGATCGCGAAAATTTCGACGTATTGATTCCGCTACCGCAGTATCGCGGACATCAAACCTAACTTGATATTGCCACTGCGAGGTCACGAGGCCCTACCGCTTCGCCATGCACTGGCTCATTCTATGCCAGTTCGCTCTGGTTACAAAACGAGACATCGCCAACTTCTGCCACCACAAAGCCCACCAGACTTTATGTGGCGAACTTTAGAATTCACCTGATTAGTATGTTCATGAGCAACTACGCGGCGGGCAACACGGTAAGTTCATCCTGCCCTACAGCCACGATCTTATCGACCGAGAACCCGTTGAATCTCGCCATTTGCGTATAGGCGCCCACATTCTGGAATTCAATCCAATCGCCTTCGTGCAAATCGCGTGGCAGTGAATACGAGAATCCAAGCCTGTCCGTGCCGTCGCAAGTTGGGCCGAAGATGATGAAGTCCTGCCACTCCTCAGTCTGGATCGGCCGTCCCCCACGCCAAGCACGGGCGGGCAGCAGAAAATATTGCCGGGCAGGTGAGAGCCCGCTGAAGATGCCCGCGCCGCAGTAGAGCGCCCCGTCTTTTCTTAAGATCACCCGGCAAAACAAAGAGATGCTATCATGAACCAGTGCTCGTCCGGGCTCACACAAGAGTTCAACACGCTTCAGTGCATCCGTTTCGCGCACAAGTTTCGTGATGTCGGAGAGCATGCTCAAGGGAGAGTTATAGGGGACGTTCAGATAATGGCCGGGAAAGCCGCCACCAATATCGAGCGCTGTGGGAGCCGGAGAAACAGCTTCTATAATGTCGACGGCCGCCCGAATGCCATGCAGATACGGATCGACAACGATCGTTTGGGAACCTGGGTGAAAGGCCAAGCCCGTGGTCCAGCGCGATTGCGCGTTGACGAGACCCAGCAGACGGCTCGCTTCGGCGGGCGAGACACCAAACTTGCCGTTTAAGTCTAAGATGGCGCACGTCCCGCTACACTTGAACCGGACGTAGATTCGTATTTCCGGATCATGCGACGGCAGCACCTCAAGGAGCTTCCGCAGCTCGGCTTCGCAATCGATCACATAGTCGCGAACCCCCAGATCTCGGAACGTCCGTTCGATATCGCGACGAGATTTCACGGGATTCATGAACCATGAACAGGCCCGGGGAACAGTCGAATGGACAAGGCGAGCTTCGGCCAGCGACGCCACGTCGAATCCGGCCACTCCGGCGCGAGAGACCGCGTGAAGAATTTTGGGCAACGGATTCGCCTTCACCGCATACAGCACGCGTCCTGAGAAATGCTCGGTGAATTCGCGCGTGACGGATGCAAGACGCCCCTCATCGAACGTATAGAAGGCATCAACTTCCGCACTTTCCAATGATCTTACCAAGCTCATATTGCACCATTCCTCGCGCGCCAGAAGGGGAGTGGCCAGCGCCGTTGTTGCCGGCTGCGAGAGCAACGACCATGCCAGCGCTCCCCACGCGTTGAACCGCCTGATTACGCTTCGAAACAGCTCGCCATGCGCCACGGTGATGTCTTCTTTCGTACACGGCTGTGAAAAGCCAGACAAAGATCGAGGGGCCGCGCTGGGTCCCCGCAAACTTCAACGGGTTACCTCGCTCAGCGTCGATCCTCCGCAGCTTCTCGTCAACATCAACAGGCAAGCCTCCTCGTTTTCTCTAATTGCGCGCCACAGGACCTTTGGAGCGGATATCCTTGGCGCGGATCAACGCGACATTGCCGCACGCTTCAGTAATGGCCGATTCAAAGGCAAAGAGCGTTTCGACGGTTTCTCCTGGACGAGAGGTGCCAGTGGCGTGCCCTTGCTTGGCGAGGCATTGGCTGCACTCGAATGCGAAGTCGACGAGATCATCGAACGGTATTCGCACGGGATCGTCGTCGGACGCCTCGTCGACGTCGGACTGTCCCAGCGGCTGTCTGGCCTCGCATATTAAAACTCCGAGTATGTCGAGATCGGCTCTCGCCCGATTTCAACCTGATCGCTGCCGCAGGCTCTCCTGTTTGCTCCATGGCGGACCAGCAGGATTTAGATGGTGAAGCGCGCTAAAGCCATCCATTCAGGCGCAGAGTTGATCTGAGAAGCTGAGCCCGCCTTCTGCGAGCGTGCTTGTTTATCTTTCGATAGAGCGCCCGCAGATTGCGGCCTGTGCGGAGGAGCCCGCGCCACCGCGAGTGTACTTAGAGCTATGGCCGCGATCGTATCGTGCGTTTTTTTTCATTGCCTGTGCAGCGTTAATGCGCCGAGTGCCTGTTGGCGCGGTTAAACATCGATTTGTTGAACGAGATGGACGCTGAAGCGGCATGATCTTTCCCGATATCTTTGTGCGCATGCCAATTACTTTCACATGGACGCTCTTGACCGTCATCTATTATCTCGGCAACGAGAGCTATTATAGATCGAGAGAAAGAATGATGAATGTGATTGATCAAGCGAACGGTTCGGAGTTGCCGCCCGTCTTGCAGAAGTCATCAAGACGCCTTCCGTGGGTTTTTGGATTTATCGCCGTCTTCATCGGGCTATGCGTTGGGGGTGCATTTTACTGGCCCCATATCGACCGAATGATCGAGGCGTTAACGGCACGTGAAGTCGTCCCAATGCCGGCGTTGTCACCTGAAGACAAGGCAGCGCTTTCGGAGATCCGGTCGGGGCAACAGGAGGTGAGCGAGGAGATTTCAGCGCTTAACCGCAACATCGATGCGCAGCAAGCCGATTTGAAACGGATGTTAGATCAAATCGCAGCCCTGACCTCAAGAATTGAGTCTCTGCAGAACATTGCTGCGCCTCTTCCTGCAGATATTCGTCCGCCGGCAGCCCAGGCCGCATCAAAGCCGACTACAAGAGCCACTCGCCCGCCTAAACCAGAAGGGCCGGTTTCCGTCGGGGGCGCGCCGCTGGTTCCGGAGCCGGAGACGGACCGCCGATGATCTAATCATGAAGCCTCGAGCCTGCCAGACATGGCCTCACTGAGAGGATGCAAGTCGAACTAGGAGCGAAGATCGCGGTGCTCACGTTCGGTCCTCCCAGGCGCATTCGGTGAGGAGGACGAGAATGCGGCTCGACCGGTCGAGTCCGAGATCGCTTGTATGGCTCGGGTCTGCGAGCGCAGCCATAGCACCCGCCAGGCCCGCTGCACCGGACGGCGTGGTGGCGAGGCCATCATGGGCGGAGAGTACGCGAACAGCATCCACCAATTCCGCCTCGGGCACGGTGATGGCCCGAGCGCCGTGACGCCTGAGCACCGCAACGGCGGGCGCACTCGCCTGGCCGCAGGAGAGCATCTCCGCGGATGTTCGGAGATCGCCCATCACCCGAATCGGGTGACCGGCCGCGAGCGCGGGCGCAAGACACGCGGCGGTTTCCGGCTCGACCGTCACGATGCATCCCGGAGGTGCCAGCCAGCCCGAGAGGCCCTCGGCGATGGCAGCGGCGAGTCCGCCGACACCAGCTTGTATAAAGACGTGTGTCGGACGCCCATGGCCGGCGAAGTCTACTTGATCGCGGATTTCCGCCGCCGTAACGCCGTATCCCGCCATGACGTCGCAAACGATGGGATCGTTCGGATCGTCGGTCGTGTCGGCGACAAGAATGCCGGCGCCCTGGCAGGCCGCGGCTGCGGCCGCATCAACTGCATTGTCGTAGGTGCCCGGCACCCAGACGATCTCGGCACCCTGATTCTCGATGCGGCGCGCGCGCGCGTTCGGCACGCCCTCGTGCAGGAACACGCGGGCGGGCGCCCCGGCAAAGCGCGCGGCGGCAGCTACCGCGAGCCCGTGATTACCGTCACTGGCGCAGACCAGGGTCGGCTGCCCCTTAGGTCGGGCCGCGAGAAGGTCGGCCAACTGCATGCGCGAGGCCCGGGCGAGCGCGCGCAACCCGGCATAGGTGCCACCAAGCGACTTGAAGCTGCCGAGCATGCGGCGGCCCTCGTCTTTCGCTAGCACCTGCGCCACTCCGAGCCGCTCCGCAAGCGTCGGAAGGTTCAGGAGTGGCGTCGGCGCGTATGCGGGATCGAGGCGGCCAAGCTCGGCTGCGATCGCATTGACTGGTGAAGAGGTGCTGTTCATGCGTTGATCTTGCCCGCTACAGGTGACGGCTGCTGCTGGAGCGTTGCACAGCAACTCTTTCCGCCGATCATAACCAGCTGTACCTGCGAGCACCATCCTCGAGGACTTCGATCGCGCGCTTCTCCCAGGGGCCCTTTTCGCGCTCGCGTCCGCCTACGCAAGTTTAAATTGCGGTTGGAGCGATCCCAGCGAAGCTCGACTGAAGGATTGCGGCGATGGCCCTCGCGGGTCCAACTCTGCGACGGAGCCCATCTACACCGACGCGAGCGCCATTGTGCGGGATGCTGCGGATCTTCGCGGATATCACGTCGCAGAACCAGCCGACGTTTCGAGCGAACAGTACTTAGGCTCTTGGGTAGTATTCGCCTGCGTGATCAAGGCGACCGTTTCCGTCATCAAAGTCTGGTCCTCCCTGCATGTGCACTCCGGTATTCGGCAAATGTGTGTTGTGTTCGATTCCGACGCGGTCGTGTTTCAATGCAGGCTCGTGTGTCGCGAAAACGACATTCCCGAAGCGAGGCAGCGGCGCTTTACAGATCGAAGGAAGTTCTGTCATATTTTATATGCGTTAAGTTTGGCCTCGGCGTGGGTGGCCGCTACTGGGTCACGCGGACGCTATGACATAGTGAACGAGTCTCCCATCACGTCAGCGAAAAGCGTATCGCCAACCGCGCTACTGTGACGCCAGAAAGCCCGACCTTCCAGTTCAAATTAATCAATTCGCGCCTCGCGGGCTCCCCCGTGCGACTGCCACCTTTCACATCCGTAACAGCCATGGCAGGATTTCTGCACTGTCAGCACGGCGAGACGAGTTAGGACCGTTGGATTGCTCTCGCCCCGCGCGGCCAGAGTTAGAACCTTCTCGGCGAGGCAAGCCTTCAATGAAGACGTCCGCTTTGCTTCAGGCACCATCCGGACAGCATCCTCCAGAGCACCTTTCAGCACAGCATGCAGCTTGGTTTGAGGGGGTGGATATGACATGGCGCAAAATCCTGAAAACTTAGAATCAAACGATGAGGGCCCAGCATGTCCCAGCCTCCTGATGGTCCATCAAGACGGTAACGATGTTTAGTTTTGAGGTGGCGGTCAGTGGCTCAGCTGTGCCCAAAACGAATACAATGACTAGGACCCGTTGAATGTGACAGTGGAGCTTCACCGACAGCTAAATTTTTGTTCTGGTCATTGCTGCGATCTCGACACTAACGCGACCGGAAAGTCGTGCGGCTTCGGCATTGCCGAAGGCATTCTGCCGTGGTGACGTCCAGATCAAGCTGAAGTGACGCTTGTGCTACGCGGCTTCGTCTTCGAGCCGGACGTGCAGTTGGTGTGTCCCGCGATTGAAGAGGAGTTCGGATCAGCCGAGGCCCGAACGGTCTCTACAGGCAAGCATTGATGGGGCAAGCCACGTCTCTGCATACTATACTCTGGGCGCTAAGCCGCGGCGATATGTGCCGGCGAGGGGCGCGTTGAGGGTGCGCTAGACACTGCCCCGCGGCGGCATAGTGCGTCGGTTCGCGAGGACCTTGCCGATAAAGCGGCTGCCGCAGATCACAAGATCTAGGCATTGACCCCGCTGAGGCCCAGGGCCGCGTTCCAACTTCTTAAGAGCATAAGGTGTCGCCCCTTTGGCCTAGTTATTCGTTAGCGCCCGCTCGAAAGCCGATCACCGCCTCTCGTATGTTGAGTATAGCCGCTGCGCTCTGTTTGCTCACTGAGGCGTCAGGACAGGGCTTGCGGACGGCAGCACGGGCGTGGAGTGCGAACCGGAGTCGCGCCGGCCCTCGCCCTGCTTGAAATTCATCCAAGTGGGCGATGAGCCATTCCAACGTTTGTCCACGTGTCTGTTCGGAGGCGCCTTCGCTTTGCGCTGTTGGAATTCAGGCGTACTCGCCAGCGAAGCGAAAACTGCACATATCGGGCCGATAAGCCAGCTCGGGCACGTGGTTCCGTTGAAGAAGATCTGTCGCGTCAAAAAGCAAGTCGAAGATTGATTGTCTTTCCAACATCGCGCGTACGCACCAGATGTACCGAGGGAGGTCCGCCGGAGCAAGTCGCTTCGCGTTTCACTGTGGAGAGAGACATCCGCAAAGCTTGCCGGCATTCCGGTCGGACTTCCGACCGACCTGCCCAAGACCTCGTTCGTGGCGCTCGCGGCCCTGTCGAAAGTCGGCGACGCCGCGGCGGGTGCGGCTGAATGCGACCGCTGTCGTGCTGCCCGGCCGCCCGACGGCCAAGCGCACGCCATGACGCGCTTCACGATGGTCCCCTCAACGCGTCGAGGGCGATCTCGAAGTTGGCCTCGATGTCGAGAGTGGGCGGGCCATGCGCGCGTAGGTGACGGCGCCGCCGTGGCGGCTTCGAGCAGATCCTGGAGGCGCGTCCGCCCATCGAAGCGCGGGCGCTGGCGCCGCGGATCTGCGGCATCTGCTCGGTCTCGCAGTCGGTCGCCGCGGCTGTCGCTCTTCGCGATGCGATGGCGGCCGAGGTCGCGCCGAACGGGATTCTCGCCACCAATCTCGCGCATGAGGCGGAGAAGGCCGGCGATCATCTCACGCACTTCTACATCTTCTTCATGCCGGACTTCGCTCGCGAGGCCTGTGCCGCGCACTCCTGGCATGAGGAGACACGGGACCGTTTCGCAGCGACGCGCGGCCTGCGGCACGCGATGTGTTGCCGGCGGGCGCGGCTGCTCGAACCTATGGGTATCTTCGCCGGGAAATGGCCGCATAGTCTGGCCTTCCAGCCGGCCGATGTCGGCGGCCCGCTGGAGCAGGCGCTGATCGGCACTGATGTCGGCGGCGCCGGCGCACGCTCGGTCGCCATCCAGCACGTCGTGCGCTCGTTCGATCCCTGGATGGTGTGCACCGCGCATTGAGTGGTCTCTCGCGCGGGGACGTAAACTTCGTTGTCGCCTGAAATCGAATTGTTTCCGTTTTCTCGGTCGGGGCATGAGCGCGCACCGCAATTCGAGCAATTCAAATCTGCAACAATTTGGTATCACTCTACTTTCTTTACGCTCCCGGTGCTTGGCCTGCTTCTTGCTGTCCTTGGCGTCATAGACAAGTCAAAGCCGAGGCGGGACGATTCATGGGCGCGGCGACGGAAACGTTTTACAGCGTGATCAGGCGACAAGGTATCACGCGTCGGAGCTTTCACAAATTTTGCAGCCTGACTGCGACGAGTCTCGGCCTCGGGCCCCTGGGGGCGAGCCGCATCGCGAACGCGCTCGAGACCAAGCCGCGCGTGCCGGTGATCTGGATGCACGGCCTCGAATGCACCTGCTGTTCCGAGAGCTTCATTCGTTCCGCGCACCCGCTGGTGAAGGATGCCGTGCTCTCGATGATCTCGCTCGACTATGACGGCACCATCATGGCGGCCGCAGGCCACCAGGCGGAGGCGATCCTCGAAGAGACCCGCGCCAAGCACAAAGGGCAATACATTCTCGCGGTGGAAGGCAATCCGCCGCTGAACGAAGGCGGCATGTTCTGCATCCACGGCGGCAAGCCGTTCGTCGAGAAGCTGAAGATGGTGGCGGAGGATGCGATGGCGATCATCGCCTGGGGCGCTTGCGCCTCGTGGGGCTGCGTGCAGGCGGCCAAGCCCAATCCGACGCAGGCGACGCCCATCGACAAGGTCATCGCCAACAAGCCGATCATCAAGGTGCCGGGATGCCCCCCGATCGCTGAAGTGATGACCGGCGTCATCACCTTCATCACCACTTTCGGCAAATTGCCCGAGCTCGATCGTCAGGGCCGGCCGAAGATGTTTTACTCGCAGCGTATCCACGACAAGTGCTACCGGCGGTCGCATTTCGACGCCGGCCAGTTCGTCGAGGAGTGGGACGACGAGGCGGCGCGCAAGGGCTATTGTCTCTACAAGATGGGCTGCAAGGGCCCGACCACCTACAACGCCTGCTCGACCGTGCGCTGGAATGGCGGCGTCTCCTTCCCGATCCAGTCGGGCCATGGCTGCATCGGCTGCTCGGAAGACGGATTCTGGGACAAGGGTTCGTTCTACGACCGTCTCACCAACATCAAGCAGTTCGGCATCGAGAAGAACGCCGACCAGATCGGCATGGTGGCGGCCGGAGCCGTCGGTGCGGCAGTCGGCGCGCATGCAGCGGTGACCGCGGTGAAGCGGCTCGCCGGCAAGCGCGAAGACGCGCACCACACCAGCTAAGCGCCAAAGAGATCCAACAGTAACAAAATCATGGGTATCCAGACTCCCAACGGCTTCAATCGCGACAATTCCGGCAAGCGCATCGTCGTCGATCCGGTGACCCGTATCGAAGGTCACATGCGCGTCGAGGTCAATGTCGACGCCGATAACGTCATCCGAAACGCAGTCTCCAGCGGCACGATGTGGCGTGGGATCGAGGTGATCCTGAAGGATCGCGATCCCCGCGACGCCTGGGCGTTCACGGAACGGATATGCGGCGTCTGCACCGGCACGCACGCGCTGACGTCGGTGCGCGCGGTCGAGAACGCGCTCGGGATCACCATTCCGGAGAACGCCAATTCGATCCGCAATCTGATGCAGCTTGCCTTGCAGGTGCACGACCACGTCGTTCACTTCTATCACCTGCACGCGCTGGATTGGGTCGATTTGGTCTCCGCGCTTTCGGCCGACCCGCGGGCAACCTCGACGCTCGCGCAGTCGATCTCGAGCTGGCCGTTGTCGTCGCCAGGTTACTTCAAGGACCTGCAAACCCGTCTCAAGAAGTTCTTCGAGTCGGGGCAGTTGGGGCCCTTCAAGAACGGCTATTGGGGCAGCAAGGCCTACAAGCTGCCGCCTGAGGCCAATCTGATGGCGGTCGCGCACTATCTGGAGGCGCTCGATTTCCAGAAGGAGATCGTCAAGATCCAAACCATCTTCGGCGGCAAGAATCCGCATCCGAACTGGCTCGTGGGCGGCGTGCCCTCTCCGATCAACGTCGACGGCACGGGCGCGGTCGGTGCCATCAACATCGAGCGCCTGAACCTGATCTCGTCGATCATCGATCGCCTGATCGAGTTCAACGAGCAGGTCTACCTGCCCGACGTGGCGGCGATCGGTTCGTTCTACAAGGACTGGCTCTACGGCGGCGGTCTTTCCGGCAAGAGCGTACTCTCTTATGGCGACGTGCCGGAACACGCCAACGACTATTCCTCCAAGAGCCTGAAGCTGCCGCGGGGCGCCATCATAAACGGCAATCTCTCGGAGGTGCTTCCCGTCGATCATGCCAACCCCGATGAGATCCAGGAGTTCGTGGTTCACTCCTGGTACAAATATCCCGACGAAACCAAGGGACTGCATCCCTGGGACGGCGTAACCGAGCCGAACTACGTGCTGGGGCCCAATGCGAAAGGCACCAAGACCGCGATCGAGCAGCTCGATGAGGGCGGAAAATATTCATGGATCAAGGCGCCGCGCTGGCGGGGTCACGCCATGGAGGTCGGCCCGCTGGCGCGTTGGGTGGTGGGCTATGCGCAGAACAAGGCCGAGTTCAAGGATCCTGTCGACAAGTTCCTGAAGGATATGGACCTTCCGCTATCGGCGCTGTTCTCGACGCTCGGTCGGACGGCGGCGCGCGCGCTGGAGTCGGTCTGGGCCGGACGACAAATGCGTTACTTCCAGGACAAGCTCGTCGCCAACATCAAGGCCGGCGACAGCTCGACCGCGAACGTCGACAAGTGGAAGCCGGAGAGCTGGCCGAAGGAGGCCAAGGGTTTTGGCTTCACCGAGGCGCCGCGCGGCGCACTCGCGCACTGGATCAAGATCAAGGAAACCAAGATCGACAATTACCAGTGCGTGGTGCCGACCACCTGGAACGGCTCACCGCGCGATCCGCAAGGGAACATCGGTGCATTCGAGGCCTCGCTGATGAACACCCCGATGGTCAATCCCGAGCAGCCTTTGGAGATTCTGCGCACGATCCATTCCTTCGATCCGTGCCTGGCCTGCTCCACGCATGTCATGAGTCCGGACGGCCAGGAAATGGCCAGCGTCAAGGTCAGGTGAAGCAGGGGGAAACGCCATGATGGATGTAGCTGCACGTCCGGCGGAAGCCGAGCCGGACCTCTCCGCGATAGCGGCCGATGCGGCCGGCGAACATGGGGTCTGCCGTCCCGCCGTCTATGTCTACGAAGCGCCGGTTCGGATCTGCCATTGGGTGAACGCGTTCTCGATCATCGTGCTGATGGTGACCGGTTATCTGATCGGAACGCCATTGCCGTCGGTCGAGGGGGAGGCCTCGGCGAACTTCGTGATGGGCTATATCCGCTTTGCCCATTTCGCGGCGGGGCAGGTGCTGGCGGTGTTCTTCCTTGCCCGCATTCTGTGGGCCTTCGTCGGAAATCACTATTCCCGGCAGATTTTCTATCTGCCGGTGCATCGCAAGCACTTCTGGAAGGAAGTGCTGCATGAAATCCGCTGGTATGCGTTCCTGGAGCGCGAGCCGAAGATGTATGTCGGCCACAACCCGCTGGCGCGGACCGCGATGTTCACGGGCTTCACGCTGTTCGTGGCGTTCATGATCGTTACCGGCTTTGCGCTCTATTCGGAAGGTGCGGGTATCGACAGTTGGCAGCACAAGCTGTTCGGCTGGGTGTTCGCGATTTGGCCGAACAGCCAGGACGTTCACACCTGGCATCATCTCGGCATGTGGGCGCTGGTCGTGTTCGTGATGGTGCACATCTACGCCGCGGTCCGTGAGGACATCATGTCGCGCCAGAGCATCGTCTCCTCGATGATCTCCGGCGAGCGGCAATTCCGCGACTGAGAAACTGGAATGATACCGATGCCGACATCTTCGCAAGCAAACCGCATCCTGGTGCTCGGCATCGGCAACATCCTGTGGGCCGACGAAGGCTTTGGCGTGCGCGCGGTGGAGAAATTCCACTGCCGCTACGCCGTGCCCGACAACGTCACCATTCTCGACGGCGGCACGCAGGGGCTCTACCTCGTGAACTACCTGGAGGATGCGGATCGTTTGATCGTGTTCGACGCGATCGACTATGGGCTCGCGCCCGGGCAGTTGAAGCTCGTTCGCGACGACGAGGTGCCGCGTTTCACCGGCGCCAAGAAGATGAGCTTGCACCAGACCGGCTTCCAGGAGGTCATCAGCGCGGCCGACCTGCTTGGCCGTTGTCCGCGACATCTCGTATTGATCGGCTGCCAGCCGCTCGACCTCGAGGATTGGGGTGGCCCGCTGACACAGCCGGTGCGCGATCAGATCTCGCCGGCGCTCGAGCTTGGTTGCGAGATCCTGGCCGAATGGGGCGTCGAGGTGATGCCGCGCACCGCGCCGTTGGCAGAATCGGAGCGGCTGCTCGCCAACGACATCGATCATCAGCATTACGAGATGAGGGGGCGGCCGGCCTGACCGGCTGCACCATCGGAGATCCGCCATGTGCCTCGGCTTGCCGATGACGATCGTTGAGACTGACGGGATATCGGCGCTGTGCGAGTTCCGAGGCGAGCAGCGGCGCGTTTCGATGCTGCTGCTCTCGGACCCGCCGGCCGGTGCCAGGGTGCTGGTCCTTATCGACACCGCGGTTCGGCTTCTGCATGAGGCCGAGGCGCGCCTGATCGGCGCCGCGATCGACGGTCTGTGCGCGGCGATCAATGGCGAGGATTGCGATCGCTTCTTCGCCGACCTCATTGACCGCGAGCCGCAACTGCCCGAGCATCTCCGGCTTGATTAGGGCGGCAGCCCGCTCCGCGAGAGCCCGCGTCCTCGCTGGAAGATAAATTTCTATCTGCTAGGTTCATTCATCCGATATGGAAATTAGCTTTCCGTCCTGGGATCGATGCATCTTCTGTCGTGGAAATATATGATTCAAATCAACTAGATAAATTAGGAAAGGTGATAACCGTCCTTGGCACGTACCTTGCTGATCCCTATTCCCAGCAGAATCATAAGCTTGTCAGGGGAGGTCTGATGAAATTGCAGCAGGGAAGGCAGGAACTGGCGCGGCGTGGCTTGCCGGAGGTGGATGCTGCGACGGTCGATCGTTTTCTGAATACGACCGACGAGGCCCGCGCCATCGCCGTGTTGCTGTCGGCAGGAGACCCCGCGCGTTTTCCGGAGGCGACCGACGTCGCGGTCGTGCTGCCGGAGCTGATCGAGGCATTCAAGGGGCGGTTGCGTGCCGCGGTGATCGCCTGCGGTGCCGAGAGCGAACTCGGCCAGCGTTTTGGCGTACGCGTGCAGCCGACGCTGATCTTCGTCGCCAAGGGCGAGACACTCGGGCTGATCGCGAAGATCCAGGACTGGTCGATCTATGTCGACCGCATCACCAAGCTGATCGACCGTCCGCGCGGCACGAGCGCGTTGTCATGACAACCGTCGTTCCCCAACACCGCCAAGGTGTCGAACTATGAAAGCGGGCTTCTGGACTGCGCCCGAGGGGGCGGAGCAGCCGATCAACGTGTTTCCGATCGGCGATGAGAACCTGAACGCGACGAGCGGCAGCCTGACCGCCCCCGGAGCCTTGGCCAAGCTTGCCACGCTCGACAGCGCGGAACTCGCCAGGATCTGCCCGAACGCCGTCGAGCTGTTGTCGAAGGTGGCCGCAGCGATCGCGAGCCAGAAGGCCGACATGCCGACGCAACTGTTCCGGCTTGCCAATCTCAACGATCTCGAGCGCAAGCTGATTGTCGACGTGATGGGCGAGGGCGAAGTGGCCGCCGTCGTTGCGCTGCCCGATGGATTTTTGGCGCAGATCCAGGAATCTGTGCTGGCCGGGATCTGGCGCGTGCGGCTCGACGCCAATCACGAATATCTCGAGGTCGGGCCGATCCCGGAGATCGTGAAGCGCGCGGCTGCCGATCTCACGGCTGCGGATTTCGAGATCGGGCAGGCCCCCGAAGGTGCCATGAACGTGCTGCCGGTGCTTGCGGAAATCCGCGAGCGGGCGCTCGCATGGCGGCCTGGCATCCGCTCGCAGATCATCAATTTCACGCTGCTGCCGATGAGCCCGGTCGACATGAGTTTTCTCCAGGACACGATCAAGAACGGGCCGATCCAACTGGTTTCTCGCGGCTATGGTAGCTGCCGGGTGCTCTCCACGGGCATCCGCAATGTCTGGTCGGTGCAGTTCTTCAACGCCATGGACGCCATCATCCTCGATACGCTGGAGGTCGGCGGCGTGCCGACGGTGGCGATTGCGGCTGACGAGGACTTCGAGGACTCGGCTGAGCGGCTTCAGGAGATCATCGAGACCTATTTCAAATGAGCGGGTTCGAGAAGCGCCAGGACGTCGCCGATGTCACGCGGCTGGAATGCGGCATCTGCTGGACGATCTATGACCCCACTGATGGCGACGGGGTGGCACAGATCGAACCCCGCACTCCGTTCGCGGCGTTGCCGGAAGACTGGCGCTGCCCGAACTGCGACTCTCCAAAATCCAAGTTCATGGCGATCGAGTCATGACGGCTGATGCGCAAATTCCTGCCAGCGCCGCCGACGCCGACGCGTGGGGCGAGCTCTTGGCAGGAAGCTATCGGGAGATCGGCGAGCGCGCGATGCGCGATCTGCCGATCTACAACGACGCGCTCGGCGTCGAAGCGGTCGGTTTCCGCTGGTTCAACGGCACGACCACCGGCATCATGGTCACGCCCTGGTTCATGAACGTGGTGATGCCGGCGAGCGCGATCGCGCGGGATACGTCGGGCCCGAGCCTGCGAATCCGCTTCCCTGCGGGCGATATCGAATTCACTCTCAGCGAGGTCGGACAAATGGGCCTGATCGCGAGCTGCTCGCTGTTCTCGCCGATGTTCCAGTTCGCGGACATGGTCGCCGCGCGGGCGACGGCCGAAGCGACCCTCGCCGAGCTGATGCTGCCGGCCGACAGCGAGGAGGCGGTCCGTCGTCGCGAGCCCGCAACAAGCCCGATCGATCGGCGTAACTTCCTGCGCGGTGTTCTGACGGAGCGGTGCGGATGAGTCTGGCCTTCCGCAACGAGATCGACATCACGGTGTGGCTCGCCGGCGGCACGATTGCCGACGTCGCGATCCGGCCGCGCAGCCGGCCGCCGTTGACGCGCTTGTTCGCGGGAAAGCCGGCCTCGTCACTGCCGTCGGTGCTGTCGCGTCTGTTCTCCCTGTGCTCAATGGCGCATCAGGTAGCTTTCCTGTCCGCGGTCGAGGCGGCGCGGGGCGAGCATGCCAGTCTCGAGATCGAGCACGGTCGCGTCGTCGCTGTCGTCGCCGAACGCCTGACCGAATTGTTGCGCGGCCTGTTCGTTGGCCGTCTCACGCTTGACGGCGCCGCAGCCGTTCGTGCCATGATGGAGGCCACGGCCGTTCTGGGTGGCAGCATCGCCGAGCGCGGGGAGGCGGTCTCGCGCCGTGAGGCGGTGGCGAAGATCAGGGCATCGCTCGCCGCGCTCGGGATCGCGAGCGAGGAGCAAACCCCCGGGGCCGGCAGCGCGCTGGCGGTACATCTTGCGAATTTCGATGGGCATGCCTTGCTGCCGCCGGTGGTCGAAGAGTCATTCCTGTCGGCAGCCGACGATCTCGAAATCGTTATGCGGCTGCTTGCCGATGGCGCGATATTCTCCGATGCGCCTGATCTCCATGGCCGGATTCCGGAGACCGGCGTCTGGGCACGGCGGGTTGGGCGTGAGCCGATCCTGCCGCCGGGCGCGGGGCCCGCCGAGCGTCTGAAGGCGCGGATCGCGGAAGTGGCGCGGCTCTGCGCCTTCCTAGAGGCGGACGATGGGACAGTCGAGGATGCCGTCCTCCAGAGCTACCGGCTGGGGACCGGCAGAGGCGCGGGTGCCGTCGAATGCGCGCGGGGCCGGCTGTATCATGCCGTCGAGCTCGACGATGAAGACCGCATCGTCCGCTTCGAATTCTTGGCCCCGACGGAGTGGAATTTCCATGCCCGCGGGCCGTTGGTTCGCAGCCTCCAGGGATCCGTTCTCGCCGGGGGCCGGCAGGGGCTGCATGCGGTCCGCACGCTCGTCAGCTCGTTCGATCCGTGCGTCGGCTTCAGCCTCAGCTTCCGCGAGATCGGCCATGCATGAGATAGCGCTGTGCGAAGGAATCATCGAGATTATCCAGGAGGAGTCGCGCAAGCGCGCCTTCGCTAGGGTGAACGTCGTGTGCCTGGAGATCGGTGCGCTCAGCCATGTTGCGCCTGAGGCGATGAAGTTCTGCTTCGAGGCCGTCGCCGCGCCCACCATTGCGCAAGGGGCAAGGCTCGAGATCGTCGAGACGCCGGGGGCGGCCTGGTGCATGGCCTGCTCCAAAGGCGTCGAGATCAAGCAGCGCTATGAGCCATGTCCGTCCTGCGGCAGCTATCAATTGCAGGCGACCGGCGGCGAAGAGATGCGCGTGAGGGAGCTGGAGGTCGATTGATGTGCACGGTATGCGGTTGCAGTGATGCCAAAGCGTCCATCGAACACACCCATGATCATTCCCATGAGCACGATCATTCGCATCATCATGGGCACAGCCACGACCATCACCATCATCATGATCACGCGCCCGGTGATAGCGGGCTGGTCGATTGCAGCGCCAATCCGGCAGGCCAGCAGATCGCCGGCATGAGCAGCGACCGCATCATCCAGGTCGATCGCGACATTCTCTGCAAGAACAATCGGCTTGCCGCCGACAACCGCGCGCGCTTCCGAACCGACGACGTGCTCGTCTTCAACCTGGTCTCGAGCCCCGGCGCCGGAAAAACCTCGCTTCTGGTTCGTGCCGTGTCCGAGCTGAAGGACAGCTTTCCGATTGGCGTGATCGAAGGCGATCAACAGACCTCCAACGATGCCGAACGGATCCGCTCGACCGGCGTGCCGGCGATCCAAATCAATACCGGCAAGGGCTGCCATCTCGATGCCGCCATGGTCGGCGAAGCCTATAACCGCTTGCCCTGGCTTAACGGCGGCATCCTCTTCATCGAGAACGTCGGTAATCTCGTCTGTCCCGCGGCGTTCGATCTCGGCGAGGCCTGCAAGATCGTGGTGTTCTCGACCACGGAAGGCGAGGACAAGCCGCTGAAATATCCGGACATGTTCGCAGCCTCCTCTCTGATGCTGATCAACAAGATCGATCTTGCGCCCGTACTCGACTTCGATCTTGCAAGGACGATCGAATATGCGCGCCGGGTCAGTCCGAAGATTGAGGTTTCGACGGTGTCGGCGCGCTCCGGTGAGGGTTTTGCGGCATTCTATGCCTGGATTCGCAAGCGGATTGCACAGATGAAGCCGACCGAGATGGCCGTGTCGGGATCAGCATGAGCGGCGAGGCCATGGCGCGAGACCGAACACGGCTGCGCCTGCAGGTGCGCGGCGCCGTGCAGGGCGTGGGCTTTCGTCCCTACGTCTACGGCCTCGCCGCGCGCTATCGGCTCGGCGGCTTCGTTGCCAATGATCCCGGTGGCGTGGTGATCGAGGTCGAGGGCGACCGCGCCGCCGATTTTGTCGATGCGCTGCCGCTGGAAAAACCGCCACTGGCTCGGATAGACAAGATTTCCGTGCAACCGGTCGGCATCACCGAAAGCGACGAGTTCCACATCCGCGTCAGTGAGCAGGGCAAGGTCTCGACCCGGATCGCCGCCGATGCCGCGACCTGTCCGCAGTGTCTGAGCGAGCTGTTTGATCCGGCGAGCCGCTTCCATCTCTATCCTTTCGTCAATTGCACCCATTGCGGCCCGCGCTACACCATCGCCGAGCGGCTGCCCTATGACCGCCGTACCACCGCGATGAGACGCTTCGCGATGTGCACGGCCTGCGCAGCAGACTATGCCGATCCGGCGAGCCGTCGCTTCCACGCCGAAGCAATTGCCTGCCCGCGCTGTGGGCCAAGGATCAGTCATGATACCAAGCAGATCGCCACTGCGATCGCTGATGGAAGGATCGTCGCGATCAAGGGGCTCGGCGGATATCAATTGCTGTGCAATGCCCGTGAAGATGCGGCTGTGTGGCGTCTGCGGCGCCGGAAGCATCGCAATCAGAAGCCGTTCGCCGTGATGGTCGGTTCGACGGATGTGGTCGGCGAGATCGCTGAAATCGATCGGGTCGGGCTCGCGCTGCTGGAATCCTCGCCGCGGCCCATCGTGCTGATGAGATCCCGCGATATGCTCCCGCCCGCGATTGCGCCGGAGCTGTCGCGGATCGGCGTCATGCTGCCCGTCGCGCCGCTGCATCATCTTGTGCTGAAGGCGCTCAATTCGGCGCATCCGCGAGCGGACGGCGCAAGTTGGGCGATCGTGGCAACCAGCGCCAATCCTGGCGGCGAGCCGCTGGTGGTCGTCAATGACGAGGCCAAACGGCGGCTTGCCGGCATCGCCGACCTGATCGTCACGCATGACCGCGACATCGTCACCCGCGCGGACGACTCTGTCGTGTCGGTGGTCGCGGGCCGAGCGCAGTTCATCCGCCGCGCCCGCGGCTATATTCCCGAGCCGATTAGGCTCGCGAAGTCCGTCCCGTCGGTGCTTGCGGTCGGCGGCGCGCTGAAGTCGACGGTCACCGTCATCCGCGGCAACGAAGCCTTCGTCTCCCAGCACATCGGCGATCTCGACACCGCGGAAGGCATTCGCTTTTTCGAGGAGACGGTGGATCACCTGCTCTCGACGCTGGACATCGAGCCGGTCGTCATCGCCCACGACCTGCATCCGAACATGGCCTCGACGCGTTTCGCCGAAGCCAGCGGGAGGCGGCTGATCGCGGTCCAGCATCACCATGCCCATGCGGCATCCGTGATGGCGGAACATGGCGTCGCAGGGCCAGCGTTGGCGCTGGTGCTCGACGGCTTCGGCTATGGCAGCGACGGTGGCAATTGGGGCGGCGAGTTGCTCTCGTGCGATGGTGCACGCTTCCGGCGGCTCGGACATCTGGCGCCGATGAAGATGCCCGGTGGCGATCGCGCGACGCGCGAGCCGTGGCGCATGGCCGCGAGCGTGCTGCACGCCTTGCGGCGCGGCGACGCGATTGCGAAGCGCTTTGCGATGCAGCCGCAGGCTGCGCGTCTCTGCGCTATGCTCGACCAGCCCGGCGTGGCGACGACGACCAGCGCCGGCCGGCTGTTTGACGCGGCGGCGGCGCTGCTTGGTCTCTGTCCGGTGCAGAGTTACGAGGGCGAAGCCGCAATGAAGCTGGAAGCGCGTGTCCGCACACCGCGCCTCGCGGAGGACGGCTGGACGATCGAGAATGGCGTGCTGTCTCTTTTCCCCTTGCTCGAGCGCCTTGCGGTCGATCCGGTCGATGGGGCCGACCTCTTCCATGGCACCTTCGCCGCCGCCTGCATCGACTGGATCGCGCGCGCGGCACTGGAGACCAGCGTAACGACCGTCATCCTGAGCGGTGGCTGCTTCCTCAACGCGATCCTCGCAAGCGAGATCGGGCGCGGCTGCGTCGCCGCCGGGCTCTCGCCGTTGCTGCCTCGCCAGGTGCCGTCCAATGACGGCGGCCTTAGCCTCGGGCAGGCCTGGGTCGCCGCGCTCCAACTCCTCGAACAGCAAGGCCCGGAAGGAAACGCCTGATGTGTCTCGCGATACCTGCTGAGGTCACAAAGCTCCTGCCCGACGACATGGCCGTCGTCTCGATCGATGGCGTCAGCAAGGAGATCTCGGTGGCGCTGATCGAAAACCTCGCCGTCGGCGACTACGTGATCATCCATGTGGGCTACGCCCTGACCAAGATCGATCCGGAGGAGGCGCAGCGGACGCTGGGGCTGTTGCGTGAAATCGGCGCCGAAAGCCGGGAGGCCACGCAGTGAAATATGCCGACGAGTTTCGCGACAAGGAGATCGCGCTGGGATTGGCGAAGGCGATTCGCTCGGAGGCCGATCCGGAAAAATCCTATCGTTTCATGGAATTTTGCGGCGGCCACACGCATGCAATCTCCCGCTACGGGCTGGAGGACATGCTGCCGAAGAACGTGCGGATGATCCACGGCCCCGGCTGCCCTGTCTGCGTCTTGCCAGCGGGACGCATCGACATGGCGATCCGGCTCGCCGAGCGGCCGGACGTGATCCTTTGCGTCTACGGCGACCTGATGCGGGTGCCGGGCTCGCAGGGTGCCTCGCTGCTGAAGGCGAAGGCGCGCGGCGGCGACGTCCGTATGGTTTATTCCACGATTGATGCAATCCGTGTTGCGGAGGAAATTCCCGGCCGTGCGGTCGTGTTCTTCGCCATCGGCTTCGAGACCACGACGCCGCCGACCGCCGTGATGATCCGGCTCGCTGAGAAGAAGCAGCTCAAGAACTTCAGCGTGTTCTGCAATCATGTGCTGACGCCGCCGGCGATGCAGAAGATCCTGGAAAGCCCCGATATCCGCAATATCGGCCGCGTCGAGATCGACGGCTTCGTCGGGCCGGGCCATGTCTCGACCATCATCGGCACCGAGCCTTACGAGTTCTTTGCCGAAGAATTCGGCAAGCCGGTGGTGATCGCGGGCTTCGAGCCGCTCGACATGATGCAGGCGATCCTGATGCTGGTGCGGCAGGTCAACGAGCACCGGCATGAGGTGGAGAACCAGTATAGCCGCGCAGTGACCCGTGACGGCAATCTGCGCGCCAAGGAGGAGGTCTCCGACATCTTCGAGCTGCGCGATCAGTTCGAGTGGCGCGGTCTCGGCCTAGTGCCTTATAGCGGGCTCAAGCTGAAGCGGGCGTACGCCAAATACGACGCCGAGGTCCGCTTCGACATGAACGAGCTTCGCGTTGCCGACAATCCGGCCTGTGAATGCGGCGCCATCCTGCGCGGCGTGAAGAAGCCGGTTGACTGCCAGCTGTTCGGCACGGTGTGCACGCCGGAGACGCCGATGGGGTCCTGCATGGTCTCGTCCGAGGGTGCATGTGCGGCACACTGGACTTACGGCCGCTTCCGCGATCATCAGCAACGGCGGGCGTCATGAAAGCCGATCAGCGCAAGCTCGACATAAGGAACGGCTGCGTAGACCTGTCCCACGGATCCGGTGGCCGCGCGATGTCGCAACTGATCTCGGGCCTGTTCCACGAGGCCTTCGGCAATGAATGGCTGGCGTGCGGCAACGACCAGTCTGCGTTCGATGTCGGCGCCGGGCGCATGGTGATGACGACCGACGGCTATGTGGTCTCGCCGCTGTTCTTTCCGGGCGGCAATATCGGCTCGCTCGCCGTGCATGGCACGGTCAACGACATCGCCATGGCCGGCGCGCGGCCCCTCTATCTCTCAGCGAGCTTTATCATCGAGGAAGGTTTTCGTTTCTCCGACCTGAAGATGATTGCGGATTCCATGGGCGAGGCTGCGCGAGCCGCGGGCGTCTACATCATCACCGGTGACACGAAGGTCGTCGAGCGCGGCAAGGCCGACGGCCTGTTCATCTCGACAGCCGGGGTCGGTGCCGTGCCTGCCGGGCTCGACCTCTCTGCTGGGAATGCCCGCGTGGGCGATCGAGTCCTGATCTCTGGAACGCTCGGGGACCATGGCGTCGCCATCATGTCCAAACGCCAGAACCTCGCTTTTGAGACCGAGATCGTCTCGGATTCCGCGTCGTTGCATGATTTCGTGGCGAGCATGCTGGCGGCCGGCGGCAAGGGCATCCGTTTGATGCGCGATCCCACCCGCGGTGGGCTCGCCGCGACGCTGAACGAGATCGCCCAGCAGTCCGGCCTCGGCTTCCGACTTCAGGAGGCGGCGATCCCGGTGAAGCCAGGTGTTGCTGCGGCCTGCGAACTGCTCGGGCTCGATCCGCTCTACGTCGCCAACGAAGGCAAGCTCGCAGCGATCGTGGCGCCCGAGGTTGCAGCAGCCGTGCTTGCGGCGATGCGGGTGCATCCGTTCGGCCGTGATGCCGCCGAGATCGGCGAGGCCGTGGCAGACGACCACCATTTCGTGCAGATGGCGACGAGCTTTGGCGGCGGAAGGATCGTCGACTGGCTGTCGGGCGAACAATTACCTCGGATCTGTTGAGGCTCAGGATGCGCATTCTGCTTTTGTCGCATTCCTTGAACAACCTGACGCAGCGGCTGCATGTCGAACTCTGCGAGCGTAGCCATGAGATCTCGGTCGAGCTCGATATCCATCCCGACGTGACCCGCGAAGTGTTGCGCTGTATCCGCCGACCTCGTTATCGCGCCGTTCTTGAAAAGGCCGATCCCGGACGATGTCTGGCTGGCGTGCGTTGCCTCATCGTGCACCCCGGCCCGCCAGGTGACCGCGGTCCTGCGGCTCTCGACCGGGCCATTCTCGAGGGCGTCGCGGAGTGGGGTGTCACGGTGCTGCAGGCGGATGGCGAGTTCGACGCCGGTCCGATCTGGGTCTCGTCGGCTCGAGCGATTGCGCTGGCTTTCTTCCCTAACCACGGACACGCTGCAGACCGCGTTCAAAGCGTCATTCCGCTGCGATGATTTCAAACAATAATCGACGTTGGCAATCTCGCCCATCTTGCCTCTGTCTCATCGAATGCAGGCGGGGGCTCCCAAGGCGGGATTCGATCTGCTCCGCATGCTTTTCTGACGAAGGCAGGCGCTTCGGCTTCGCCAAAGCAGCCTTCAAGTTTACATCTCACCGACCTCATAGCCAGGGGATATCGGATCTCGCCAGTTAAAAAGACTGGCGCACCCTGCGCCAGGCGATGCAGCTATACGCGCCCTACTGGCTCGATCTGTTGATTTGCGCCGAGAATGCGGGTCAGAGCGCAGGATTTCACAGTTAAGACCCTGTTTGTTGCATCAATTAAGATTCAGGTATCGTTAGGTTCAGCAGTCACGGCGAAGCACTCAAATTGAATGTTCCGGTCGCCAAGGAGGGCGCACTCAGACTCTTGCGCCAATCGTGCGCCGAGAGGCTTGGCATTGTCGTCCCGTAGGTCAGTGCTGCGGTGAAGAAGATGCAGGAGGCACCCACGTAACGCCGACAGGAGGCGAGAATGCACGATAGCTCTTATCGTTCCCAGCACGGTTCAGTAAAGTTCTGCGCAATGTGCGGTCGAAGGTTTGGGCTCGTACGCTACTACAGCTGGCGAACGGCACTTTGCTCCAAGAAATGCGTCGACCGGTTCAGGGAGCGGCGGGAAGCCGACCATAAATGGCTTCGTCGGTTGCGGACGGCTTGAGACTGGCGAGATCAGTCCACAAATCGATGATATGCAGTCGGCCGTAGGTTCCCTCGCAATCCAGAAGATCGGCGGGATCATAAGCCGGGTCTCGGAAATCTCATGGCGATCCCGTCTGCAGTTGAGAGCAGGGGGTAGCCAGCCACGCAAAGGCATTTCCCGAAACGTGCAGCAGGAGCGTAAGGCGGCAATGGGATGCATTGCCGACGTCAAACGCGGCGCAACGGACGCCTGTTCGGCTTTAATCCAGCTGCTTGTCTTGGCACAGAGGCGGTCCAACGACAGCGGCGACTGAAGACCCGAGTCGAGAAGTTCCTGATGATGGTTCGCGTACCCTAAAGCTGCCTAGTAGGCGCTTCCACCGTCATGAAGGAAGATCAACGGGCAGCACAATCCGAAATGAAGGAATCAAATGGATACAGCTGAGACTTCGTCAGAAGTTGCGGGCGCAAACATCATCACTGTTCCGTTCGAGGAGAGAAACCAGATCTCAGAGACCAGGAGACATTGTCAAACATTGCGACGGAGCATCGAGAGTTTGCGCGAATGTCTCAGGACCATTGAGAGCATGACTGGGAGCGTTGATGACCGGCGCGTGCGCGAGAACCTTCAATGCCAAATAAACTCGTTGAATGAACTGCTGCTGCTGAGGCTTAGTCAATTATCGACGATTGATCACGCGTTGCAGCAAACGCTTCGCTCTATCGGGTTGCGGAGCCCGTAGATCGAAACGGGTCCTCGCGTTCAATGCGAGGGCCTGTTTAGGGCCAGGACCTCCGCGAAGGCTGCTTGAGCGCAACTCGAGGAATTGATTTGCACGATCAACCCAACCCCTGACGAGCCTTGCGCTCAGTGCTCTTGAGCAGTTCAGTGGAAGTCATCATAGACGCTCGAGCCGAACCGGCATACGCTGCGCGGCAAGCTGATCATTAGCCTGCCGTTTTGCATGCGCTGAATAAATGTGCAGCATCACTGCTTCCATGCCTCTAACTTCAATACCCGTCTGGCCCGGCGGAGCTTTCTCCCAATCCGCGATTCTGTGCTGAATCATCCACTTTTTGACCTTACCCAATTTTACCCAACCTGAGTTCGAAAAGCCGGTTACGACGGAAGAATGACCGCTAGCGTTCCCGCCACTGCGGCCTTTCGGATGAGGAGGGCGCGTGGTTTACGGGCCAAAGAGCCCATCGGAGGGGATCATGCCAAGGAAGCTCGCCGCTGGTTGCGGCCATTCTGCCGATTTTGTCAGAAAAGCTCTTATATGCTGCACGCTTTTGGCCGGGTCGGCCATGACGTCTACTCACGCCAAGGCGGACGACATCAACTGGCGGCAGTTCGAAGGTGCATCGATCGTCTGGGCCTACGACATTCATCCGTACGCCGACGCGGTCGCAGCCCAGCTGCCTGAGTTCGAGAAGCTCACCGGCATCAAGGTGACGCCGGAGCTTTATCCGGACGACGCATATTGGAATAAGCTGACGATCCAACTGAGCACGAAGTCACCAAGCTGGGACGTCGTGGGCACGGGGATTCAGCCCGCTTGGGATCTCGCGCCGGGCCAGTTGCTTGAGCCGCTCGATCGATATCTGAACGATCCAAAACTCACCGCTGCAGGCTATGATTACAAGGACTTCTTCCCTGCGCTGCGGGATGCCCTGACCTGGAAAGTCAAGGAGGGCCAGATCGAGCCCGGAAGCGGGCAGGTTTGGGCGATCCCGCATGGTTTTGAGAACATCCAGCTGTTCTACCGTAAGGACATCCTCGACAAGTACGGCCTCAAGGTTCCGACGACCCCGCCAGAGATGTCCGCGGCGTGCGAAAAGCTGAAGGCTGCGGACGGCGCGATTACGCCGTTGGGCGTGCGCGGCGTCCGCTTTTGGAGCAGCATCCACACCGCCGCCATCTCGATTGCCAAATCCTACGGCGTACATGATTTCCTCATCAAGGATGGCAAGCTCGAGACAGGTCTGGAGTCGCCAGAGTCGATCGCGTTCCACAAGGACTATGTCGACATGATCAGGAAATGTGCGGCTCCGTCCTTTGCCAACGACAACTGGTACCAAGTGGTCGATGGTATCAACTCAGGACGAACCGCGATGGCGATCGATTCCAACATGTTCGGGTTCTGGAACGACGTGGCCGGCAAGCCAGCCTCGGGGAAGATCGCCTTCGCACCCTCCTTGCGTGCTCCGAACAGCAAGAACTTCGAATCCAACATCTGGATCTGGTCGCTTGCGATGAACGCTTCTTCCCAGAAGAAGGGTGCGGCCTGGCTGTTCATCCAATGGGCAACGTCAAAGCAGGTCGAGCTGAATGGTGCCGTTGCCGGCAAGCTCGTCAACCCTCCGCGCGCCTCCACCTGGGCCGACAAGGCTTGGCTCGAATATGCTGCCAAGCCTGAATTCAACAACTTCGTCGACACGTTCAAGAGCGTGCAGGAGAGGGCTGCATTGGCCTTTACGCCCCGAGTAGGCTTTGCCGAAGCAATGAATGCTTGGGCGGTTGCCATGCAGAAGATGGTCAATGGAGCCGATGTAAAGACAACCTTGGCTGACCTCGCATCAGAGATCCGTTCCTCTATGTGAAGCATAAGCAAGGGGCGGCAGTCGTAATTGCCGCCTCTTCACATGTTAAGGGTCAATGAGATGGACCTTCGAGGATCCGACGTGATCGCGACACTGCAGTCTTCGACCAGCCAACTTGCCCCATCAAAACATGAGGCGGCAAGGGGTCTTGAGGAGGCGCGTCTCGACTGGTGGAGCATTGCTGCGATCGCTCCTGCTATCATCATATTGCTCGGATTTCTTTTCCTGTTCTTCTATGGCGTGTTTCAATCGTTGACTGACCTCAAGTTTGGGCGGCCGCTGGTCCGCTTCATCGGCCTCGACAATTACGCAGCCCTGATCAAGACAGCCGATTTCTGGAACAGCGTCCGCGCGACCGTTGTTTACGCCGGATCGGCGGTATTTGTGCAAGCCGCGCTCGGTCTCGCACTTGCCAAGCTGTTCGCCACGGAAGTCTTCCTTGCGCGCCTGATGAGGCCCGTCATTCTCCTGCCTCTCGTCCTACCCCCAATGAGCGTCGCGCTCATGTGGACGACGATGATGGACCCGCAAAGCGGGATCATGAACTATCTGCTGTCCCTTGCCGGCATCAGCCGTTTTGCTTGGATTTCAGACCCTGCGACCGCAATGTTCTCGCTCGTCCTGATCGACGTTTGGACCTATACGCCGTTCTTCGCGTTGATCATTTTTGCCGGCCTGCAGGGTATAAATGATGAGATCAGGGAGGCGGCGCGCGTCAATGGCGCGAAGGGATGGGCAATCTTCCTGCACATCGAGCTGCCGCTTATCGCTCCCTACATTCTGATCGCCGCGGTGTTTCGGTTGATCGAATCCCTCAATCAATTCGACATCATCTTCGGCACAACGCAAGGAGGGCCCGGCAACAGTACCGCCGTGCTTTCAGTGCGCGCCTACATTACAGCGTTCCAGAATCTCGCCTTCGGGCGTGGGGCCGCAGTTATGGTGGTCAATTGGATGATCGTGCTGGTCGGGACGTTCGCCATGGTTAAGCTGTGGCGCTTCGTTCGGCAGCGCGTCAGCTGAAAAGGCAACACATGCGCTTCAGACGTTCGACTGCCACCAATCTGGTCCTGAACCTGCTCGTCTCACTGTGCGCATTGATCCTGGCCTTTCCACTTGTCTGGATCGTGATGATGTCGTTGAAGCAGCAGGCCGAGATCATGGCCTGGCCGCCGAGTTTCGTGTTCTCGCCGACATTGGACAACTTTCGTGTCTTGTTCGATGTGGCGAAGGCGGGGGCGACCAGCTACGGAACCATCAAAGTCGATTTCCTGACACCGATCACGAACAGTGTCGTGATAGCGCTCGGCTCCGTTCTCGTCTCCTTAGCTGTGGGAGTTCCTGCGGCGTACGTTCTGGCGAGGCGGGATATACCCTTCAAGGAAGATATCGCCTTCTTCATTCTTGGATTTCGCTTTGCCCCGGTGTTTCTGGTCGTCATCCCGCTCTTCAGCGTTTTCCAGACGGTCGGACTGTATGACACCTATCTCGGCATGATCTGGGTCTATCAGGTCGTCACACTGCCGATGATGGTTTGGCTGAGCCGCTCTTACATTGAAGACATCCCAAAGGATATCGAGGAGGCAGCCGCGATGGATGGCGCGAGACCTTTCCGGGTCATGTTGCATATCGTGCTGCCGCTCTTGAAGCCCGGCCTGATCGGTGCCTCGTTGCTCATCTTTCTGCTTGCCTGGCACAACTTCGCGCTCGGTCTCATCCTCAGCTCGACCAAGGCGCCGGTGACGGTGGCTCTTCTCAAGCTGCTCAACCCCGGCGTGCAGTTCTACCCTGTCATGGCCGCAGGGTTGGTCCTGACAATGATCATTCCCGTCATTTTGATCGTTATCGGCCAGCGTCACCTCGAACGTGGCCTCACCTTCGGTGCCGTAAAATGAGTGTCAGGCCATTGATGTTCTTTGGAACGACAAATATCGATCTCTGCTTCAGTGTCGAGCGACTGCCAACGCCGGGTGAAAGCCTGATGGGCACATTGACCCGCAACCCTGGAGGGAAGGCCGCCAATCAGGCCGTTGCCGCTGCCCGGCTCGGGCTCAAGCCACACTTCTACACGCGTCTTGGCGATGACGAAGCCGGGCACTCCCTGTTGCAGTCGCTGCGCGAGGCCGGTGTTCGCGCGGATGCCATCAAGATCTGTGCGGGCGAGATCTCTGGTTCGGCCATGGTTATGGTCGGTGACGACGGCTCGAATATGATTGTCATCGACCCTGGCGCCAATCTGAACGTGACGCCAGATATGATCGAGGGCGCGGCGCAATTCATAGAGCCCGATGCGATCGTGGTCGCCGAAATGGGCATGCCGATCGGAGCGCTCAATCGGCTCTTCGAAATGAAATGCGAGAAGGGATTTAAGCTCATCTTCAACCCGGCGCCGGTGCGGCCGGGGCTTTCATCGGCGGCCTGGCGAAGTGTTGATTTCGTGACGCCGAACCAGGCCGAAGCTTTTGAGCTGACGGGGATCGAGGTGTACGACTTCAACAGCGCCGCGCACGCAGCCATGAGGCTTGTTGATCTCGGGCCGAGTGCCGCGCTGATCACCCTGGGTGCACAAGGCGTATACTATGCCGATGCGGAAACGTCTTTTGCGCTTCGGGCCTTTCCCGTCAAGGTGATTGATACCACGGCCGCGGGAGATGCTTTCAACGGAGCGTTCGCCGCATCACTCGCCCAGCGGCTGCCGTTAAGGGAAGCAGTGAGGAAGGCGCTGGCCGTGGCCTCGCTTTGTGTGACACGGCGCGGCGCTCAAAGCTCCATGCCGAGCGCGGAGGCGGTTGACGAGTTTCTGAAGTCACAAACGATCTTGGAGTTGGAATGACTGAACAGTTCTCAGTTTTTGGTAGAACGGTGCTCGTGACCGGAGCCGGCGGCGGCATCGGGTCTGCCATTGTGAATGCATTTAGGGCAGGAGGGGCGAACGTCCTTGCCACTGACACGAACCTTGCAAACCTCAGAGACACTTTGGCAAGCTTGCGCTATGGCAACGGCGTCCTGCCCATGGCAATGGATGTCACTCGCGAGGAGGACGTCGCCCGGGTCCTCGATGAGATTGCCAAGAACTTTGGCCGGCTCGATGTGCTGGTCAACAATGCCGGCATCAAGTCTGCCCAGCCGCTCCTAAAAGGCAGTGCCGCGACGATCGAGCGCACCATCCAGATCAACTCGGTTGCTGTTCTGCGATGCTCGAAATTAGCGATCGAGCGCTTCATGCAAGCCAGGGGAGGCCGCATCGTCAACGTCGGTTCCTCACTGTCCTCACAGGGGGCAGTCTTCAACTACCAGGCCGGTGGCGCCGACTATTGCTTGTCGAAGGCAATCGTTCACGACGTTACCAAACTGCTTGCCTATGAATGCGCGCCCCTCAACATCAATGTGAACGCAATCGCGCCCGGGATTATCGATACGCCGATGCATGGACGTCCGCGTGAGGAGACCGAAGCTCGCCACAGCGGCCGGATTCCCTTGGGGCGGGTCGGGGTGCCGGAGGATATCGCAGGTCTTGCCGTCTTTCTGGCAAGTCCTGCAGCTTCCTATATGACCGGGCAGATCGTTCACGTGAATGGCGGGATGCTGATGAATGGCTAACACGGGCTTTCGCATCAACTGGCCGCCAATAGAAGGCATCATTTCGGATCTGGATGGCGTGGTCTATCGCGGGAGTGCTGCGATTGCCGATGCTATCCAGGTATTTGGACGATGGCAGGCGGCGGGACTGCCGTTCTGCTTCGTGACAAACAATTCAACGCACACGCCAGAGGACGTCGTCCGCAAACTGGAGGCGTTTGGCCTTGCCATCGCGCCGACAAACGTTGTTACGAGTGCTGTCACCGCCGCCGAACTCCTCCGCGCGAAATACCAGGACCTTGCGCGTGTATTTGTCATCGGCGCGCCATCCCTCGTGAAGGCTATCGCCGACATCGGGCTCGAGGTCACCGATCGGAAACCTGATGCCGTCGTCATGGGGCTGGACCGTCAGATCACGCATGAAAAGATGCGGATTGCGGTGGAAGCGATTTTGGACGGAGCGGTGTTCATCGGTACCAACCCCGATCTCCTCTTGCCGACCGCAGGAGGTTTCGAGCCCGGAGCTGGCGCGACGATCATGGCCGTGGCTGCTGCCACGAAAGTTGAGCCCCTGATCGTTGGTAAGCCCGAGCCGCACATGATTGAGACGGCACTTGCGCGCCTGGGCACCGCTCGCAGTGCCACATTGCTGATTGGCGACCAGATTCCGACGGATATTCAGGCCGGGAGCCGTGCAGGGTTGCTGACCGTGCTGGTGACCACCGGCGTTCCGCCCCGAGAGGATTCATCACTGATGCCGCCCGATTTCGTCGTATCCAGTCTGGCGGAGATCGAGGTGGCGCCGGCGCTGGTTGGAAGCTCGCGACAGAGGAGAGCGTGATGGCCGATGTTCGTTTGGAAGGCGTGAGTAAAGCGTTCGGGACCATCCAGATCCTGCGGAACATCGACCTGACCATCGATCATGGCGAATTCGCCGTCTTCGTTGGACCATCGGGCTCGGGCAAGTCGACGCTGCTACGAATGATCGGAGGGTTGGAGCGCATCAGCGGTGGTCGGCTCTTGATCGACAATGAGGTCGTCAACAATGTTGACGCGGCCGACCGTAACCTCGGCATGGTATTTCAGAGCTACGCTCTCTATCCGCACATGACGGTGCGAGAGAACCTCGCCTTTCCCCTAAGGATGGCCAAGGCTGCGAGGGCCGAGATTGATACCAAAGTCGTTGAGACGGCATCGCTGTTGCAGATCAATCATCTGTTAGATCGTAAACCTCGACAACTTTCAGGGGGACAGCGCCAGCGGGTGGCCATTGGGCGCGCGATTGTACGCGAACCCAAGGTGTTCCTGTTCGATGAGCCGCTGTCGAACCTTGACACGGAATTGCGGGTGCAGATGCGGGTCCAGATTGCCAAGCTGCACAGGCAGCTTGGAAACACCATGATCTATGTGACGCACGACCAGGTCGAGGCCATGACGATGGCCGACAAGATTGTCGTGCTCAAGGACGGCAATATTGAGCAAGTCGGAAGCCCGCATGATCTTTATCACAATCCTGCGTCCCGATTTGTGGCGGGATTCATTGGCTCGCCCAAGATGAATTTTCTCAACGGCCACATCGAGGCTGCACACGAGGCGGGCCTGGACGTCAAACTGGACGCGGGGACGACGGTCTCCGTGCCCGTCCAGCCGGATCAATTGCTCGTCGGCAAGCCGATCACGCTCGGAATTCGGCCTGATGATTTCTCTCCGTCTTCGGCGGTGAGGAAGGAGATCGCAATCGAACTCGACGTCGATTTTGTCGAGCATCTTGGCAGCGTCACATACATCTACGGCAACGCTGGAAATGAAACAGTGGTTGCAAAGGCGTCAAAGGCCGAGCCCCCCAGGGGGCTTGGCAAGGTTCGTCTTGCAGCCTCGCCTGTGGACTGCCATCTCTTCATGGCGAACGGAAAGGCGCTGCGACGGTTGCACGCGCCCGCAAATTGGGGCTAGTTATTGGACCTGCCGTGCAAAAAGCGGGGCCGGTATGCACACGCGGGCGGACCAGGTAAGGGGCGGCGGGATCAGGCAGTTCTTCCGGAACTCCCGTTCGTTTGTGCTGGGAGCGGGAATCGGATCGGGCATGACCGCAAGAGCGGCCGAACGCGCGGGCGCAGATTTCGTGCTCGCGCTTAATGCTGGTCGTTTTCGGGCGATGGGCGGATCGTCACCAGCCTCGATTCTTCCAATACGCAATTGCAATGAATTCGTGGCCGGCTTCGGCCGGACCGAGATCCTGCCTAGCACGAAATTGCCGGTGTTTTTTGGAGCCTGTACCTTCGATCCGCAGCTCGATATCGACCGGTGGCTTGAGCGCATCATCAGATGGGGCTTTTCGGGGGTCACCAACTTCCCATCTGTCATCCATATCGATGACTACAGGAGGTCACTGCTTGAGAAATGCGGCCTTGGCTACGAGCGGGAAATCGAGCTCTTGGTGAAGGCGGCAAAACGCGGCCTGATGACGATCGCCTATACGCGCACCCAATCCGAGGCAAGGCGCATGGTTGAAGCGGGCACTGAGGCCATCTGCATCAACTTCAATCTCAACCGGAGCATCGAAACCGGATCTGCCCCATCGATCAGCCTCGCGGAGCTTGCCGCGCGTGCCAGCGCCGTTGCGCGTGTGGCTCAATCGATTGACAGAAACGCTATCTGCCTGCTTGGCGGCGGGCCAATAACCAAGCCTGACGAACTCTTGGAGATCTGTCGCGAAACGGGTGTCCAGGGCTTTATCGGCGGCTCTTCGCTCGACCGTGTCCCACTGGAAATGTCAGTCCTCGAGGTGACGTCGGGGTTCAAGACCATTCACTTGTTGCGGGAGAAGGTCGATCTCCTGGAGCGCCAGCTTCAGTTAAGTGGGTTCAGACATGGGGTGATCGCACAGTCCTCAGTCATGAAGCGCACCCTGGAGACCGCAAGACGCCTTGGTGCTAGTCCCAACCCTGTGCTCGTTTGGGGCGAGGCGGGATCAGGGAAGCGGAGAATAGCAAGCCTCGTTCATTCCTTTAGCGACCGGAAGCACGTGAACGCGGCGCTGTTTCATTGTCGTCGGGGCCTCGCAATCGATATGATCGGTGCGCTGTTCGGCGCCGAGGCCGATGAGAACAGGAGACGCCAACTGTCGCTCCTGGAAGGCGCAAGCGATTCTGCGCTCTTGCTGACGCATGTCGATCAGCTGTCGCGAGATGGGCAAGAGCGTCTTGCCGACTATCTCGAGACAGGTACCTTCACGCCGCTGAACGGCGCATCCCTTGTAAGGTCAAACGCCCGGATCATCGCAACCGTAACGGTGGCTCGCGGAGCAAGCTTGGAAAGTGTTCTATGTCCCCGCCTTCTTGCCTTCTTTGCTGGGCTCGACATAGAACTACCCGCTTTGCCAAACCGGCTGGAGGACCTTCCGCAGCTCATTCAACATTTCACGGTGGAGGCGAAGGGAGTTTCGAACGCGCAAACGCTCGGGATAGAAAATTCTGCATTCCTGGCGCTCGCCGGCCATTATTGGCCGGGTAACTTGAGAGAATTACGCCAGATCGTCAACCAGCTGGTAATGCTGCCAGGTACCCACATTACAGCTGATGTCCTAAAGCCCCTTTTGAACGCGTCGTCACCCGCTAAGCCCATAAGTGCACTTTCCGAACGCGAGTGGATCATCGACGGTTTGAAACGCAACAGGCTTCACCGCGGAAAGACCGCCCGCTCGCTGGGGCTTTCAAGAAAAACCCTCTACAACAAGATCAAGAAGCTGCGGATATTGGAATAGGCTACTGCTCCTCACGTCCTTCCGGTCCTCACGTCTTTCGTCCCTGAGGCTTCGAACCGGTGCCCTCCAGGAGCGTGTACTTCGGCAACGACGATGCCTGGTCCTTAAAGCTTACCAGCTCCATCTCATCGCCAATTGCGTGGTTGAGAGCTTCTTCCGGCAAATGGATGATACCGAAAAGATGCGAGCCAAGTCGCCGCTCTGCCGCTGTGATCTGGGAATCATCACCGGCGGTGAACAATGTCTTGAATCCGAGGCTCGCAAACCATTCCATCCGTCGAAGTTCGAGCTCCTGTCCGGTATCAACCGGCCTGCCTGCCGTCGACCGGTCAATGAGGGATGCAGGTGGGAAGTTTATGACCCCCGTGATCCCGGCAGCTTTCAACAAATCGGCAAGATCCTCCCAGCACGAGAAGGGATCGATCATGACGAGCCCCGCATAGACATCAGCGGATGCTTCTTTGTGGAGACTGCGCAGGTCTCGCGAAAGGCAGTCGTTCCAGTCAATGACAGGCAAGGTTGCCATGACGAGTTTGGAGCCTTCTGGAAGGCTGCGCAAAGAGGGCGCATAGATTTCCATGCAGGCGCCCTTGGCTGTACCCGAAAGGTGCGAAACAAGCTTGCCGATCGCTGTCGCCTTCACCGTTTCTACTCAATCTTACCCGTTTGAACGTTTCACTGATCTTATACGTGATTTCAGCCCGTCTACACTACTGTTGTTGGCAATTCGGGAAGGGTGAAGTCCTTTTCGACGAACACGTGTCAATGCCGAAATATTTGGCAGGCTAATTCCGAAGAGAACCGAAGCCCGACGGGACAACGTGGCGCCGAACGTTAGCCGACTTCTTACCGAATGCGACGGGATCCGCTGGCAGACCGGTCGTCTGCTTTCTCCCTAGAACTTGAGCCGCTGTTGGAGAGATCCAGCAGCGGCATTTTTTAGCCGTTCGGCAGTGTCATCGGATCGGCGCGGTCACAATGTACCAGGATCTTTTCGCCTTCAAGGCCGCCAAGGACGTCGAAGCCATCGCAAGCCGCGCGGCAAATCATCCCGCCGGATCGCGACGTGATGCGGCAACTGATCGAACTTGCGGACGAGTGGTTTCGTGTGATCCTCATGTTTGCGGCGTCATCCGCGTGTAGGCAGGTGAGCGTTACGTCGCGGTTCCCTTGCGTTGGCGGCATATCATGTCGAGCGCCGGGAAGTCCTCGCGCCGAAACTCGCGTTGCTACGTTCTGCATAAAGAAGACATCCCCAAGTCCCCGCCGGGGCTCGCGGACCGTCCCGCGACGATGCGTGCTGCGGGGCCTTGCGAGGCTGGCGGCAGAGCGCGCGCTTTCCTCAGGAGGTCATGCCACGGTCGACAACGCGCGCGTTCGCGCCATGATCGACATCGCGAGTGGCGACGCGGTCGAGCCCGGCGTGAAGGAGCCGATCTGCCGGTGCTCCTAGATTTTCCCGCACCCAAGCTGCGCTCCTACCTGAGAGACTGTTATAGCGAAAAAAGCCCTCAACGCGCTAGGCCTCGCCAACAGCTGCTTGAAATACGTCTATGTCGTCTGGATCTTGATCCGCTTACATAAATTCGAGGAGGACTGCTGGCGCGCCAATCAAGGCGACTTTCGAACGGCGCAAGTCCGAGTGCCTCGATGCGCCCCGATGTGCCGGACCCCGGCTTCCACCGAGGACGCCGGCAAAGGATCAATGGGCAGCATTCACCACGGTCGCGGTCGATCCCGGACCGCTGGGGGATGTGGCCAATACCTTCGCCGAATTCTTGACGCCGCAGACAAAAGCCCATGCGCTGAAGGATGGGGCAGCGGTGTAGTCGGATCGATCATGGTTCTTCTCGATCATCACCATCGGCGGCAGCACATCGTCATCAACATGTCGGTTATGGTCATCACCGACGGGACTGGCTGTGGATGCCCCGCGCGATCTTGAGCAGAAGCGCAGGCTGACAAGTGGCTGGCAAGCGCTTTCACCGCCTCTACCCAATCTTACCCAATTGCCCTTTTACTCATCTTATTAGCGGTTTCAGCCCGGTCTAGACCACCTGTTGTTAAGAATGGTCCGGGAGGAAGATCGTGTCTCACCATTGCACGGACGACCAGGGGTCGATCCGGGACGGTAACCCGTCCGAGCTGGCGGGCGCGGTCGCGATCGTGGCGACCCTGGATACTAAGGGCGCCGAAGCGTCTTACCTTGCAGGTACCATCAAAGAGTGCGGCCGCAAGATCCTCCTGATCGACATCGGTACATCCAACTTGATTGCCGGGGACAAACAGGATGCTGACAGTGCTCGCGTCTCTTCGCCTGCCGAACTCTTGAAAGAGATAGCCGCAAGCACGCGCAAGAAGGTTGCTGGCCTCCTGCAATCAGGCGCGATCAGTGCGATCGTTGGCGTTGCAGGTGGAAAAGGTAGCGCGGCTTTCGGGGAGATCGTATCCGATTTGCCTTATGGCTTTCCCAAGTTGCTGGTCAGCAGCGCAAGGCCAGCCCTGCTCGCAGAATTGGCGATCCACAACGACATCATCCTCTATCCGACGCTCGTCGATCTTTTCGGAATCAATGCCTTTACCGATCGGGTGCTGCAGAATGCAGGGCGAGCCATTGCAGCGATGCACTATGCGCCCGCTCAAGGTGCGCACAAAAGAAAGATTGTCGCGATCACAGCCTTCGGCGTAACGACGCCCGCGGCAAATCAGTGCATGGCGCGCCTTGCCGAGGCCGGGGTAGAGGCGATTGTCTTTCCTGCCAACGGGGCCGGCGGGCGCAAAATGGAGCAGCTGATCGCGGCCGGTGAATTCGACGCAGTCATTGATCTGACCACAACAGAGCTCGCCGACGAACTCTTTGGGGGGGCCGCCAGCGCTGGACCCGATCGGCTCAAAGCAGCGTCGCAGCAATTGATCCCGCAAGTGATCGCACCTGGCGCGGTCGATATGGTCAATTTTGGTCCGCGCTCGAGCATTCCTGATCAATTTCGCGGCCGCCAGTTCTACTCCCATACGGCCTACACAACGCTCATGCGCACAACGCCTTCCGAGAACGCGAGCATCGGCCGGCTCACGGCCGAGCGGCTGTCGCGAGCGGAGGGGCCTACCATCGTCCTTTGGCCCGCGAATGGCGTTTCCGATTACGACCGCGAAGGCGGCATTTTTTGCAATCCCGAGGCCGACAGGGCTTGGCTCGACGCGCTGAAGGACAATCTTGCGCCGAAGATCGCGGTCCGCGAACTGAACTGCCACATCAACGATCCCGAATTTGCCGAGGCCGCCGCGAGCTGGATCCTCAAACAATTGGGCACGGAGGCTGATTGTAATGCGAATGTTTGAGCGCAATGAAATCCTGTCCAGGATCGCAAGCCAGATCGAAGAACGAAAAGCGGTCCTTGCGGCCGGAAGCAGCTGCGGCCTGGTCGCGAAATGTGCCGTCCTCGGAGGGGCCGACATGCTGGTGGTCTACAGCACCGGGCTGTCGCGCCTTATGGGGCTTCCCACGAGCCGAATCGGCGATTCCAACGCGCGCACGCTCGAGCTTGCGGCCGAAATCCGCAATGTCGTCTCTTCCGTGCCTGTCGTGGGCGGTGTCGAGGCGTGGGACCCTCTCCGGCTCGACCTTGACGCGCTTCTCGACAAGTTCTGGGGGGCCGGATTCTCCGGCGTCATCAACTATCCGACCATCTCCACCATGGGTGAAAAATGGCGTGAGCGCCGAGGCCGCGTTGGGCTCGGCTTCGAGCGAGAGGTCGAGATGATTGCGACTGCCCGCAAGAAGAACATCTTCTCGCTGGCCTATGTCGCACGCGCCGAAGACGCCAAAGCCATGACGAGTGCAGGTGCCGACTGCATCGTCCCCCATGTCGGGGCAACCCGTGGCGGGCTCATGGGCCATGAGGATGGGCAGTCAATTCAAGAGGCGATCAGGCGCATTAACGACATCAACACGGCGGCACGAACCGTTCGCTCCGATGTCATCCTGCTTTGTCATGGCGGGGCGATCGCCGAGCCGCAGGACACGATCGAGGTCTACCGGTCTACTCAGTGTATCGGCTTCGTTGGCGCCTCCTCCATCGAAAGAATTCCCATCGAACGGGCGGTGAAGGCCGCGGCAGGGGAATTCAAAGCTGTCCCGCTCCCGCGACATCACTGACGTTCATCGGAAATCTTGCAGCGAGGCTGGAATGGATAAGCCGATCGGCCGATCAGGCAACGATAAGACAATCACATTCCCCCGAGGGAACAGGCTGGATCATGATTGGGAGACCGATGTACTCGTGGTCGGTAGCGGTGCGGCCGGACTATCAGCGGCGCTCTATGCGGCAAAGGCCGGATTGCGAGTTACGGTATGTG
The DNA here is from genome assembly GCF_023073875.1 of Bradyrhizobium sp. 154. Classification (NCBI taxonomy): domain Bacteria; kingdom Pseudomonadati; phylum Pseudomonadota; class Alphaproteobacteria; order Hyphomicrobiales; family Nitrobacteraceae; genus Bradyrhizobium; species Bradyrhizobium sp. 154. Next base: position 13,645 of record NZ_JADPKG010000051.1, on the reverse strand, counting down.
AAAAATCTCCGCGAATCGGCGGCACCACGGCGCTGTCGAACGGCATGATCTGGGTTCCTTGTTCGCCCCACGCGCGGTCTGCTAAAATCGATGACTCGCTTGTGAAAGCAAGGACCTACCTGCAGCATGAACTTGGTATCCATTATCGGGCAGGCTTTGTTGAGGCCTATCTTGAGGACGGTCCAACTGCGCTCACAGCACTTGAGAACGGGACAGAGGTCAAGTTCACGCTGGCGTCTGCGCCCGATTATCACTCGAGCCAGGTCGGCGGGGTTGACAAGGGCCGGGCGCTCAGCCCTGCACCCTATGATGGACGGCTTCTAGGCAGCGATTTTGATCTGATAGGCGACCCTATTCGTGTTGTGCTCGGCGGGATGATGATCTCGTCCGGCGAGGTGAGAAGCTTTCTGAACCCGTTCCAATCGTTTGCTTCGCTCAAGCATGTCTTGCGTCGCCTCAGCCGCTACGTAAGGGACCGCCTAAGTTACAGGCGTGGCACCGAGCTCAGCGGAGGCAATGCCTTGATCGCGCGGTTGCTCGCGAGCCTGCGCAAATACGACGTAGAGATTTGGCCGGCGTCGCCTGTTATAGACCTCATCTTGGAAGAGGGGCGCGTCACGGGGGCAGTCGTCAAGCTGATCGATTCTGAGGTTCGCGTGTGCGCCTCGCATGCGGTGATCCTGGCAACGGGCGGTTTTGCTCATAACGCGCAGTTGAGAGCCGAGCTAAGCGGCCCTCACCAGCATGACGACACGCTGGCCCATCCCGATGCCACGGGAGATGGCATTAGGCTTGCGACCAGGCGCGGAGCTGCAATTGACAATGATGTGGCCTCTGCCGGCTTCTGGACGCCCGTGTCGATCCTGAAGAGCGGCAGCTGCACGCAAATTGTCCCGTACGGCTGGCTCGACCGTGGCCGCCCCGGGGTCATTGCTGTGGGGCCAAATGGCAAGCGCTTCGTCAATGAATCCAATTCGTACCACGACATCTGCCTGGCAATTTTCAAAGGTGGATATCCGGCAGACAAGCGATTCTACTTCATCTGCGATCGCGACTTCGTCCGCTTAAGAGGCATGGGACATTTGCTCCCCTGGCCCTGGACCTTGAGCATCGACAAATATGCACGCCTCGGATACATCAAGGTGGGGAAAACGATTGAAGAGCTTGCGAACCGGTTGGGGCTAGACCCTGCTGAGCTTCAAAAGACGATCGAGGAACATAACGCCCACGCCGCCGAGGGGCGCGATCCGCTTTTCAAACGTGGCGAATCGGTTTTCAACCGCACGCAGGGCGATCCTGCCGTGGGAATGAAAAATCCAAATCTTGGAGCAATCAGAAACGCCCCATTTGTCGCGCTGCCGATCGTGCCGGCAACGCTCGGAACAGCGACTGGATTGGCAACTGATACTGACGGCAAGGTCCTGGACGAAAATGGCAGGCCGATCATGGGTCTCTATGCTTGCGGCAATGACATGACCTCGCCAATGCGTGGGATCTATCCGGGAGCAGGCATCACGATCGGTCCGGCCATCGTCTTCGCATACCGCGCCGTGAACAGCATCCTGCTGTCGGCTCATCAGGGGCAAAAGGCTGCGGCTTCTAGAGCTTGACGGTGAAGTTCAGGTGCTTGGCGGCATGTATTCGCTGGGGTCGCGAAAGACATGATCCAGACATCAGTGGCAAGCAGAGATCGCTCTGAACGACGCCTTCAGACGCCCCGTCATACAGAACTCATCTCTGAGCGAGGTGGCACTCTCGGCGTTAGAACAGACGCAACTCTTTGGGGTATCCAAAGCTCGTCTGGGCTGCATATCATCTCGCGCTTTGTTATTCCGCAGTGAGCCACGATCTCTAACAACACCAAACAAAAACGCTTCAGCCGCCGCAGCGGTTGAGCAAGAGCGTGGACGCGGCTACGAAAGCGGTGACGGTTGCCCAGGCGTCTGGTTCTTGGCGACGTTCACATCCTGGCCAGGGAGTCCGATCAGGATGTCGCTGTCTTCCGAAAGAGGGGCGATGATCTTGTGACCCTTGGAAAGCGAGTCCCGCCTTTGAGCTGAAATGTGAAGCCAAGTTCGTCAAGCCATAAAGGCAGCGCATGATCCAGTAGTCCTTTTCAACCAGGGCCGGAGCAATGCCCTCCGTCCGCCACAATCCGAATCAGATCCGCCAACTGCGGATGTTTGTGGAGGAAATCAAGCCGCATGTAGTTCGTTGCCCCTCAGCGCACCTTCAAAGAACTTCTTGGCGCGTTCACTTCCGTATGCGCTCACCGCACGACGCAAACGCTTCTGGTCGGACTCGGCGGCTCGCTCCGCCCCGGCGCTTGAGCACTTCATCCTAGGCCTCGGCAAGCTGATCGATGTTGTTGACGAGATCTACGAGCAGGAACTCCTTCGTCAGTGACTTCGGGAAGCGTTGCCTCATGCGAAAAGCAAACTCGCGGTTGCTGAGCTCAAACTCCCTGTGGCGCTTATGATTGTAGCTCTCGGTTTTGTCGTAGAGCTGCGTCGTGCCCACACCGAGACTGTTGTAGGCGGTTCGGCGAGGCCAGCACAAACGTGTTGTCTTCAGAAACGTCCTTGCAACGTTCTTGTCGTAGGCTGAGCCTGGGAGGCCATTTTCCGCTGTCTTTCAATCATTTTGGGGCAAGGACGGGCGCGCCTGCAACCCGAAGGTCACATGCTTGCGCTTGAGCTCGCGGGCACCAAACAATGAAGCAGTTCAGGCTCGGCGACCTTGCGGCGACCAGGCGTCGCGCCAGGCACCCCGCGCAATAATTGCTCCAGCATCGGCACGTTGTCGACCACCTCAATGACTGAGCCATCTTGCAGCACGCACACTAGGTGATATGGCGACAGTTGCTTGCTCGTCGAGAGCTCCGCTACTGCAAGCACAATGCCGCTTACCAATGCCGCATTACCCCATATTACTCAGATTGCGTTGCGCTCCTGCTAGGCGAACTCGCCCTGCATATCGTGAATAAAACGTCGATCGGCGAGCCATCTTAAGAAACGCACCATCGACCGCACCTCCAGGTGCCGGGATGAAACCTTTCAGGAGCGCCTCGTGTCACCACCCCTTTGCATGCCAACCGCAGCTCACGCCGTCGATCAATCTGGACCGGAGGATGCGCTCGCAAGTCCGAGGAATGTGACGTAGCGACATGAATACGCTGTTTATCGCCGCGTTCGAAGTCTTGAGCTTCGGCGCCATCGTGGTGCTGGTCGTGCTCGGTCTCGGAATCATTGCCAGCATGATGGGCATCTTCAACTTCGCACAGGGCGAGTTCGTCCTGCTCGGTGCCTACATCACCTATCTCGTGCACAGCATCGGTTTGCCGGTCGCGCTAGGCATGCTCGCCGCGCCTATTGCGGTCGGCGCGCTCGGGCTCGCATTGGAAAGACTCGTGGTGCGACGGTTCTACGCGGCGCCGATCGTCGCCATGCTCGGCACCTACGCGCTCGGGTTAATTATTCGCGAGATCGTGCGCGGCCTGACTGGCGGCCTATATCTCTCGGTGCCGGAGCCGGTCGGTGGGTCCATCACCATCGGCACGCTGCATTTCGCCATTTGGCGCTGCGTGATCGTTGTCATGACCGTGCTCGTGATGGCCGCCAGCTATGCGCTGATCGCCTACACCTCCTTAGGCCTGCGGGTCCGCGCCTCGCTGGAGAACCCGTCGCTGGCGCGGGCCTCAGGCATCTCCACCGGCTTGATTTACAGCGTGACCTTTGCGTTTGGTGCGGCACTCGCGGGTCTGGCCGGCGCGCTGATCGTACCGGTCTTTTCGCTGTTCGCCGATCTAGGCATCCGCTTCCTTATTCAAGGGTTCGTTGCCGTGATGGTGGGCGGGGTCGGGTCCTTTGCCGGCCCTGTCGCCGGCGCCAGCGCAATCGGCACGTTCAGTGCCGCGCTGCCCTGGCTGATGTCGCCGGTGATCGCCGACGTTCTGGTTTTCGTGCTCGCCATCATTTTCATTAAGGTCCGGCCGCAAGGCCTGGTCTCGGGAAGAGGGGTTTAACTGATGATCAACGCCAGCCAACAACTCAGCCGCCGCCGTTTTCTTCGCGATTTCGCCTTCGCCTCTGCCGCTATTGCAATCGGCCCGGGCAGCTGGGTGATCCGCCCGGCCTGGGCCAACGCCGCGGAAGGCCCGATCAGAGTCGGTATCGCCACTGATCTTACGGGTTCACTCGGCTTTGCCGGCAATACCGACGCTAATGTCGCTCGCATGATCGTCAAGGAGATCAATGACAAAGGCGGTCTACTGGGGCGTCCGATCGAGCTCCTTATCGAGGACACGGCCTCCAACGAGTCGGTCGCAGTCGGCAACGTCCGCAAGTTGATCCAGCGAGACAAGGTCGACCTGGTGCTCGGAGGCATTTCAAGCTCGATGCGCAATGCCATCAAGGACGTCATCATCTCTCGTGGCAAGACGCTCTACATCTATCCGGAGGGCTACGAGGGCAAAGAGTGCATGCCCAATCTGTTCTGCACCGGGCCGGTACCGGCTCAGAATTGCGACCAGTTCATTCCCTGGTTGATCAAGAATGGCGGCAAACGTTTCGCGATGCCGAGCTCCAACTATATCTGGCCGCAAACGATCAATGCCTATGCGCGCAAGGTGATCGAGAGCAATGGCGGCGAGGTGATCTTCGAGGAGTACTATCCGCTCGACCAGATCGATTTTTCCTCCACGGTGAGCCGCATCATCTCCAACAAGGTGGACGTGGTGTTCAACACCATCGTCCCTCCCGGCGTCAGCCCTTTCTTCAAGCAGCTCTATGGAGCGGGCTTCTCCAAGAACGGCGGGCGGCTCGGCTGCGTCTACTATGACGAGAACACACTTGTAATGAACCAGGCCAATGAGATTGAAGGTCTCGCAAGCAGCCTCGACTACTACAAGGCTTTGACATCCGAGGATCCGGTGAGCGCCAAGATTCAGGCGGCGTACGACAAACAGTTTCCTGCCAAGTTCCGGTTCTCGGCAGGCAGCGCCGCCACTGGCACTTATCGAGGACTGAAGCTGTGGGAAGCTGCGGTAAAGGAGGCTGGCACGATTGACCGGGTCGCGGTAGCTGCTGCCCTGGATCACGCCAAGATCGAGGAAGGTCCGGGCGGGCCGGCGGAGATGGTGCCCGGCAAGCGCCACTGTAAGATGAACATGTACATCGGTGTGGCGAAGGGCGGCCAATACGAGATCGTAGCCCGTAGCGCCGGCCTAGTCGACCCGAAGGAGTGCTGAATGTCTCAGGTATCGTCGACCAGCACCGGAACCCGTGCAGCGTCCTGCGTGATCGAAGCGTCGCAGACCCTCACTATCAGTGCGTCTGCAAACGCCGGCCGCCAAGAGGTGCTTCCAGTTATTGAAGTGGCGGTGCTGATCATCGCAGCGGTCGCGCCGTTGCTGCTGCAGGACTACATCACGGTGTATGCGACGCGGGTGCTTATTCTGTGCCTCTTCGCATTGTCGTTCGACTTGGTGTGGGGCTATGCCGGGATCTTGAGCTTAGGGCAATCGTTGTTCTTCGGCATGGCTGGCTATGGCGTGGCACTGCTTTCACGGGATTTCAACGTGGCGTCGATCTTTGCCGTAATTCCGCTCGGTACTCTGATCGGCTTCGTTGCTGCGTTGCTGCTGGCCGGTTTCCTGCTGCTCGGCCGCCACGCCTCCAGCATCGTCTTCGTCTCGCTCGGCACCATGACCGGAGCTTACGCGGCCGACCGGCTGGCGCGCGGTTCTTATTACCTTGGTGGTCAGAACGGAATCCCTTCGATCCAATCGATGAGCATCGGATCGTATGCACTGAGCGAGGGACCGGCTTTCTATTACTTGGCGCTGGTCATTCTGATACTGGTTTACCTATCGTCGCGCTTTCTGTTGCGCTCGCAGTTCGGGCTTGCGCTGGCGGGATTGCGGGAGAACGAACAGCGCATCGCATTCTTCGGCTACAAAGTTCAACACCTGAAGGCAATCATTTTCGCAATAGGTGGCGCGATCGCAGGCATTGCCGGAAGCCTTTATGCGTTCCATGAGGGCTTCGTCTGGACCACCATGCTGGGGGTCGTGATGTCGACCCAGGTCGTGCTCTACGTCCTGTTCGGCGGCTCTGGGACATTGATTGGTGCCGTGATCGGCACCGCAATCGTCGAGGGCCTCAGTTTCTGGCTCTCCGACAACTATCGCGACATCTGGCCGATCATTCTCGGCGTCTTGCTACTGCTCGTCATCCTGTTCCGGCCGCTCGGCCTGATCAGCCTGGTGCTCGGTGAGCGGGAGCGTGTCGGTAGCTTCGGCCCGAGCCCGAAAGAGATACGTAAAGAGATACGTAATGCCGCTTCTTGAAGCCGCCGGAATATCCAAGGTCTTCGGCAAGCTCATCGCGCTGGACGGTGCCGCGCTCACAGTTGACGAAAACGAGTTTCATGGCCTCATCGGACCGAACGGCTCCGGCAAAAGCACCTTGATGAAGTGCCTGGCCGGGGCGGAAGTACCGACACAAGGAAAGGTCAGTTTCGCCAACACCGACATCACCGCGTTCACACCGACAGAGCGTGCAAGGGCGGGTATGAGTCTGAAATTTCAGATCACCTCCGTACTACCGGCGCTGACGCTGTACGACAACATCCTGCTCGCGCTGCAGGCCCAATCCTCGCTGCTCGATCTGGTGTTCTCGCGTACTCGAGGACGACTGCACGATAAGGTCATGATGATGCTTGGCCAATTCCGCCTTGCCGATCGAGCCTTTGATGCTGCGGCTGCGTTATCGCACGGCCAGCAGCAATGGCTGGAGATCGCGATGGCGCTCGCAGGCCATCCGCGCCTTCTGCTCTTGGACGAGCCGACCGGCGGCATGAGTCTCGAGGAGCGTCGCGTCACCGGCGAATTGCTGCAGCCGATTAAACAGCATTGCTCGCTTATCATCGTCGAACACGACCTGGATTTCATCCGCGACATTTGCGACCGCCTGACGGTGCTTGATCAGGGCAAGGTCCTGGCGTCAGGTACGGTTGCGCAAATCCAGGCCAACAAAAACGTCCAGGAGATTTATCTGCGCCGTGCCTGAATTCCTCGATATCAAGTATCTCGACGCTGGCTATAGACGCAGCCAGGTCCTGTTTGGCGTCAATATCGCCATTCCCTTGCGCGGTGGTGTGGCTATCCTCGGTCGCAACGGCGCCGGAAAAAGCACGCTCATGAAGGCCATCGTCGGCGAGCTGCCGATCTGGAAGGGCGAGGTGCAATTCGATGGCCGCGACATCAAGCGTTGCCGGACCGACGAGCGGGTGCGCGCCGGCATTGGCTACGTGCCGCAGGAGCATTCGGTGTTTGCGCGCCTCTCGGTGCGCGACAATCTCGCGGTCGGATCGGTCTTCCACCGCGATACATCGGCCGTAGATCGGGTAATGGGAATGTTTCCAAAACTCGGCCAGCGGCTGGATCAGCCGGCCGGAACGCTGTCCGGCGGCGAGCGCAAGATGCTGGCGATCGCGCGCGCGATGCTGGGAAACCCAAAGCTGCTGTTGCTGGATGAGCCGACCGAGGGTGTCTGGATCGGCGTTATCGAGGAGATCACCGAGCGCTTGAGCGAGCTTGCCAGGGACATCGCCGTCATCATCGTCGAGCAACACCTCGATCTCGCAATGCGCGTAGCGGGTCATGCGTATGTGCTCGATCGCGGCCGCGTCGCGCTGTCGGGGCCATCGCAGCAGTTGCGCGGCGACCCCCGTCTTTTGGCGTATCTGGCGCCATAGGAGCATCGCCCCGGCTCTCATCGCGTGGGCGGAGAAGCGGCTTCATCAACTCCATACAACGATTGTGCGGGACGGACAATGTCTGATGGAATTAACCAATTTGTTAATGCGTGCGAAGTCGTCGACGTGCATGAACATCACATGCCCGAGGTCGCCCTCAGCCGCGACGTAAACCTGCTGAAACTGTTTCAACAGAGCTATGCGGCTTGGACAAACTATGTCCTGCCATCCGAACCTAAGGCGACTAGCAGTATGATATCTGCTGCAACTGAGCCGACCACTTGGGAGGCCCTTGCGCCATTCTTGGAGAAGAGCGGCTCAAACGCATTCGTCCGTAACCTCGTGAGTGGAATTGCTGACCTTTATGGCGTTGGTGACAACGGAATTACGCGTGAAAACTGGGAGGCGGTAGACGCTTCAGTACGCTTACGCCACAAGGATCCGAAATGGCCAAGCGAAGTCATTGGGCGCGCCGCCATCAAGAGGATCGTAACGGACCCTTTTCTCGACCCATTGCTCGACCCGCGCCCGGTCCTTGGCGACAGATACGACGCCGTCCTGCGCATTAACGCATTTGCCTTAGGCTGGCATGCTGAATCTCGCGATCACAATGGAAATTCGGGACATACGTTGCTTGGACGTCTCGGCATGGAGGTGAAAACCTTCGACGATTATTGCGCCGCGATCCGCGAAGTCGTAGCCGGATGCGCCGGGCGCAATCAGATTGCGCTCAAGAACGCGCTCGCCTATGACCGGGATCTGAGCTTTGACGAACCGAACGAAGAGCTGGCTCGGCAGGCGTGGGGGCAAATGTCGCCGTCCCCTGGAGCGCGCAAGGCTTTCAGCGACTTTGTTGTCGACTTGTTCTGTCAACTCGCAGCCGAGGCGGATCTACCCGTTCAAACTCACCTCGGGACCGCGATCATAAGCGGTTCACATCCCTTGCGGATTGCCCCCCTGATTGAGCGTCATCCTCGGACCCGTTTTCTGTTGATGCATTTGGCCTATCCCTGGAGCCGGGATTTATTGGGAATGGCGTTTGTGTACCGAAATGTTTGGTTAGATTTGTGTTGGTCTTTTCTGTTGAGCCCATCCCATTTCAAGCTCGCGCTGCACGAGGCCATTGAAGTCTTGCCGGATGAATCGCGATTGATGCTCGGAGGAGATTGCCTCCACGTTGAGGAGACGTTCGCGGCGATTCAAAGCGCGCGCCAATTGGTTGGCGAAGTTCTGGACGAGAAAATTGCGAGCGGTTACTTTCGATCCCGCAACGCCGAACGATTGGCGGTCAGGATCCTTTGCGAGAACGCGACCGAGTTTTTTGGAATGTCTTGATTATGGGGACGAGTAACAGGTTTTGACGCTGTTTGTCTTGGTTCGAATCTAGGTTCCCCAGCCAGACTTGCGGCGCCCCCTAAGCGTTTGATTTTAATTAATTGTTTCTGGCGGGGTAACTTGCGTATCCCAACGCTGCCCCTAACGCGTGCCCCTAACGCCTCGTCCCGATCGCCGCGCGGCTAGACGAGCCTCCGCTAAACCTGATTCGGATTTTTGCAATGCGACCAATCACGTTACTTGCTCCCTTACTCTCACTTCTGGCCGTCCAAGGGGCTTCAGGGAAGGATTGGGAGGTGTTCGGGCTCAAGCCAAACATGTCGATGAAGGATGCTGCTCCTGTCATGGCTACGGCTTGTGCTAGCAAAATTGACAAACTTCAGCCTCCGACACCCGTCGAGAATTTGGACGTTCGAATTTGCAGGCGGGCCGATGGGGCCTCGCTCGAAGTTTGGTTTAGATGCGGAAAGCTCTTCTCGACGTTCGTCCGTAAGAGGGTCGAGAGTGGCAATGAAGCAATGCGAGCGTTGGCCGGCGAATGCCTCCCACCGAAATCAATTGAGAGTGTCGGTGAACGGCGGATCAGCTTCGGTTGTGCCGAGAGTGGCTCCGCGACAATTGAGTTTCCTGAGGTCGGAGAACGACTCACTCTAAGTCGAAGCTACGTTACGGGAAGCGCGACTTGTCCCTGAAGACTTTCGGCCACTCCAAAGGACAGCGTGGGCTCGGCTACGGCAGGCGGTTCTCAGTAGCACGCCGCATGATATCCTTGCGCGTACGGGGATGGAAGATGAGACAGGCATCATTGACGTGGTGGCGGTGGCCGTGGGAGGGACCGCAAGGGGCTAGGCCTGTCCCAAGCTATGGCGACGTCTCGGCCCGAGTTAACTCTCGACTCAAAGCGGACTTCGCGGTCGCTCGCACTATGGTCAGCATGACCCAACCCAGACAATTCTCGATTCTGGGAGTAGAGAGCCAAGGTTGGGCTACTTTTGGCAGCGAACGAGGGGGACGGGGAAATGATTGGCAAACCGTCCGAACGCCGCTCCTAAAATCGTTGGACAATGCCTATTCTGGTAGCTTGTTTCCTAGTTCCTCTTGAGCCCACTTCTTCAGACCCTTCCGGTCCTTTACTTTGAACACGCCTTTCTCGGACGCCTGCGTTCCTAAGAACCGCAGTATGCGAATAAGGACATACCTTCGAGCTTCAATTTGCCGATGCAATTTGTTCTTGGGTTCAAATGTGAGACCGACCGAGAACTCAGATTTCTTGCTGCCAAAAGGAAGCCGACTCAAGAACACGACAAGGCTAAGGCACTGCATAGCGTAGACCAGCGTGCGCACCGATGCGTCTGTCACGCGGCCAAGAAAGCCGGGCCAAGCCACCTTCTCATCGTCCACCGCAAGCACGGTCATGGCGGCACTGACGTAGCTAGGATGAACAGATGTTGACAGAAATTTCCCTTCCTCCCTTCGAAATGCCTCATACTGCGTCGACCAATCTAGGGCGCGCCCTTCGAGAGGCAACGCAGCTAGGACTGACCTTCTAGCCTTACCTCGCTGGACGTGCTTCTGCCAAAATTGTTCTGGCGCTTCTTCATTCTGAAACTCGGTTCGCAAATCCGGTCGCACGATTAGCAACGCCATAACGTCTGAATATTCTGCCAGAGAGCGCGCCAGGATTTTCGCGGACACGTCATGACCGATACACACTGCATGACGAAGAGAGAGTGCGAGCGAGCATATAGCGGATGCTAAGTGGGCGTAGGCATAATCCTCTCGCTGCAATGATGCATCGCTATACAGCAGCACAGTGGCAACATCTGCGAGCCAAGATACGAACTCGTCATAGAGCTCCAAGTGATTTTGGAACGCGACTGAGGTAAGTTTGTTATTGAGAATTATAGCGTGACCCGCATAAATGGCGGCTACTCCACGCTTTGGTTTTCGAACTCGGGTTTTTTTCCACGATTTTGCTATTAGGGATTTTGCCGTCTCTGCCACTGGTCCTCGCTCAACTGTTGTCATTCGCCGGCACGCGCCGCTACCGTTCTCTCATCAAGATCATACTTGTCAGTCTCTCAATTGGTCAAAGCTGATCGCCGCAAGCGTGTCTGCTTGTGGCCGATTTTGTTGAAAAAGGCGGCAGTTGCGACTCAAGGATAGCAGTGATTCAGTCTGTCTAATTGGCAGGACTGAAGATTATGATGGGGCATCGGCAAGTCGAACAGGCTGCTTTGTTTTATGAGTTCTCGCTCGAGAAGCATATTCCCGCCGACCATCTCTTGAGATCGGTCGACAGGTTTGTCGATCTGCAAGAGATCAGGCAGGACCTGGCACCCTTCTACAGTAGCATCGGCCGACCTTCGATCGATCCTGAACTGATGATCCGGATGCTCCTGATCGGTTACTGCTTCGGCATCCGATCGGAACGGCGCCTGTGCGATGAGGTTCACCTCAATTTGGCCTACCGGTGGTTTTGTCGGCTCGGTCTGGATGGGGTGGTGCCCGATCATTCGACATTCTCCAAGAACAGGCATGGCCGCTTCCGGCAGAGCGACCTCTTCCGTCGCGTGTTCGAAAGCGTGCTGCGCCGCTGCATCGAGGAACGACTGGTCGGCGGTGAGGGATTTGCAGTCGATGCGAGCCTAATCAAGGCCGATGCCAATCGGCAGAAGGGGATCGAAGGCGATAAGGGACTTCCGCCGGAGGCTGCCAGCCGAGCAATCGATGAGTATTTGGCTGTCCTTGATGATGCCGCTTTCGGAGCCGCGACCGAGGTTACCCCGAAGTTCGTATCTTCTCGCGCGACGACTTCACCTATGACCATGCCGGGGACATCTATCGTTGCCCTGGTGGCAAAGTTCTTACCACGACCGGAACGTTGGTGAATGATGGTGCCACCATGCTTTACCTCGCCAGCAAGCGCGATTGTGATCGATGCGCATTGAAGGCTCGGTGTTGCCCCAAGCAGGCTTCACGGAGGGTGCCCCGCTCAATCTACGAGGGCGCTCGCGACATGCGCGCCAGATCGCGAGATCGTGGGAGGGAGGCACCTCGCGCCGGCTCCGCAAGAAAATCGAGATGTTGTTCGCGCACCTCAAGCGCATTGACGTTGCCCCCATATGTGGAACGGCCCGCGTGGCAAGAGCTTTTTCAATCGATTCACACATTGGGACGGTGCGGTCATATGTCCGGCCTTTGCGCGCGGCACATGGCCGCTGGCCTCGATGAGATCCGCGAAACGAGGAGCCCAATCAAGTTTACGCGCTTGAGCGCATTGGGGGCAGTGGCTTCACTCGTCTCGGGATTTCGTCCCATGGGTTCATCGCCTGTTGTTGCACCTTGCCCTTTGCCGGCCTGCGCCGGTCAGATCGTTTTGGCGGTCACTGCATCCATCAGACGGCGACCGCGGTACTCACCAGTGGGTCGGGACGCCGATAAGTCCCGCCGCTATTCAGAAGCGCCCAGATGATCCGCGCTGTCTTGTTGGCCTGCGCCACCGCTGCGACCTTGAAAGGCCGTCTGGCGAGAAGCGCCTTCAGCCACGGCCGCGTCCGAGCGTCGTTTCGGGCAACCCGCAAGACGGCTGTTGCCCCGACGACAAGGAGAGCGCGAAGTTCCGGATTTCCCATCTTCGATATTCGTCCCAGCCGCTCTTTGCCTCCGCTTGAATGAGAACGCGGCGTCAATCCTAGCCAGGCAGCAAAGTGGCGAGCTGACTTGAACCCGCCGGGATCCGGCACAAGCGCCTTGATGGTTGCCGCCGTAATGGCGCCGACACCAGGGATCGTGGTCAACCGACGCATGTCCTCGTCGCGCTTGCCCTCCATGACGATTGCGCGCTCGAGCCTGTCGATCTGGTCGCCTGAAGCTTCGATCTCATCGGCAATAGCCATCAGGGCGAAGCGCGCTGCTGCGGGCAGGCGAGCATCTGTCTCGTCCCGCACGATCGCGACCAGCGCCTCAATCCTTGCCAGGCCGGCGGTGGCGATGATGCCCAATTCGGCCAGATGCGCGCGTAAGGCGTTGACCGCCTGCGTTCGCTGCCGCACCAGAAGGGCTCGGGTCTTCAGCACCATCGCGGCAGCCTGCTGCTCGACCGTCTTGATCGGGACGAAGCGCATGGTCTTTCGGGTCACCGCTTCGCTGATGGCCTCCGCGTCCGCCGCATCCGTTTTGCCTCGCTTGACGAAGGGTTTGACATAAGCCGGCGGAATGAGCCGCACCTCATGACCGAGAGCTGCGATCTCGCGCGCCCAATAGTGGGAGCTACCGCATGCTTCCATCCCCACTAGGCATGGTGGCAGCTTCTCGAAGAAACGCAGAACTTCGCTGCGCCGCAGCTTCCGGCTGAACACGGGCGAGCCCTCGGCATCCGCGCCGTGAACCTGGAAAACATGCTTAGCCAGATCCAACCCGATGGTGATAACCTGTTTCATGGAACGGTCCCTCCTTTGTGGCGTTCGAACAACGACCACGTTCTAGCACTTTGATGCTGTTGGAGCGGGCCGTTCCACCACATCAAGTTTTATCCAGTCCTGAGTTCGCC
>NZ_JADPKG010000073.1:0-542 GCF_023073875.1 Bradyrhizobium sp. 154 | reverse complement strand
TAAGCAGAATTCCACCGGCGGGAAGGACCGGCTCGGCCGCATAACAAAGCAGGGCGATTCCTATCTCAGGCACTTGCTTGTCATCGGAGCACGCAACGTCGTTCGGTACCCAAAGGCACGCTCCCGGGTTGGAGGCGGCTGGATCGAAGCCTTGCTTGAACGGCGTCGGCCGATGGTCGTCGCCATCGCCGTTGCCGACAAGTTGGCCCGGATCGTCTGGGCGATGATGACGACCGGGGAATTCTATCGGCCTAAGCTCGCGACCTGAATGTCCCGTGTGTTGGCCACGTTATGGCGTGAGGGCAAATGACAGCATGATGGACACCGGCGGAGCTGGGAATCGAGCAAGCCCGAAGAGCTTTAAGCGCAACAAGCGCGACCCGTTGATGAGGCCTCGATCCGCGATCTCCATCAGAGCCAGCGGCCATGGCATCGGTCGCACAAACAGGCCGAATACATGAACGCACCCGACCGGTATCCAAAGTACTGCTGAAATCCCTTGCATCCACGGGGCCGTCTATACATGAAGCTCTCGATGAAGG
>NZ_JADPKG010000066.1:0-1544 GCF_023073875.1 Bradyrhizobium sp. 154 | reverse complement strand
TAGTCGTCCGTGAAGAACCTCCAAGCGGTTGATCAAGAATCAGTTTTCGGGGCGAGAAGGTCTTGGGGATTGCAAACTTTCGGGCTTTGACGGCCCAAAAGCTTGCAGTTTCATTTTTGAGGATTCCGTCGAATCACGAGTCGTGATTCCGTCGTCGCATCGGAGGGAGCGATGCGACCAAAGGAACGACGCGGGACGGGACAAACCGATCTTCTGCGCTCGCGGCTGGACGCGATCATCGATATGGGGCACCCGCTGGTGAAGCTGGCGGGGACAATCGACTGGTCGTTCCTGGAGCAGCGGTTCGGGGCGGTCTACGAGGACAAGCCGGGCCGGCCGCCATTGCCGACGCGGCTGATGGCGGGGCTGGCGATCCTCAAGCACACCTACGACCTCTCCGACGAGGTCCTGTGCGAGCGCTGGGTGGAGAACCCCTATTACCAGTTCTTCTGCGGCGAGGAGTTCTTCCAGCACCGATTGGTGTTCGATCGCTCTTCGCTGACGCGCTGGCGCCAGCGGATGGGCGAGGAGAAGCTGCAGGCTTTGCTGCAGGAGAGCCTTTCGGTTGCCACCAAGACCGAGGCGCTCAAGCCGTCCGATCTCAATCGCGTCATCGTCGACACGACGGTGCAGCCCAAGAACGTGATGTTCCCCACCGATGCGCGGCTGCTGAACCGCGCCCGCGAGATCCTGGTGCGGCTGGCCAAGAGGTACGGCGTCAAGCTGCGCCAGTCCTATGCCAGGGTGGGCAAGTTCGCGCTGATCAAGCATCAGCGCTATGCCCACGCCAAGCAGTTCAAGCGTGCCAACAGGGCCTTGAAGAAGCTCAAGACCTATCTCGGCCGCATTATCCGCGACATCGGCCGCAAACTCGGGGGCAACGCCGACTTGCTTGCCGGGATCGTGCTGGAGCGCATGCTGGCGCGGGCGCGACGCGTGCTGGAGCAGAAGCAGCACCGGCGTGGACCCAAGGTCTATTCGCTGCACGCGCCCGAGGTGGAGTGCATCGGCAAGGGCAAGGCCCACCGGCCTTACGAGTTCGGCGTCAAAGTCTCGGTTGCAACGACGCTGGCGCACGCCAAAGGCGGTCAATTCGTGACCCACGTGAAGGCGCTGCCCGGCAACCCCTATGACGGGCATACGCTCGCAACCGTCATCCCGGACATGGAAGCCCTCATCGGCAATACCCTCGAGCGCCTCCTCGCCGACAAGGGCTATCGCGGCCACAATGCCCCACCCGATTACAAGTTCAGGGTGTTCACGTCAGGGCAGAAGCGGCGGGTGACGCCACAGATCACGCGCGAGCTGCGAAGGCGGTCCGCCGTCGAACCGGTCATCGGCCATCTCAAATCCGAGCATCGAATGGGCCGCAATTATCTCTGGCATCGCGAGGGCGACGCCAGCAACGCCGTCCTCGCCGCCGTCGGCTACAACTTCCGCCGCCTGATCTGCTGGCTCAGGCTCTCGTTGTGGCAAATCCTGGCCATCCTCTTCGCCCGACCCCAAATCAATCCAGCCTGAATTCAGGGTTCTTCACGGACGAC
>NZ_JADPKG010000118.1:0-153186 GCF_023073875.1 Bradyrhizobium sp. 154 | reverse complement strand
CGGCCTTTGAGCGCGACCGGGCTCAGATCCAGCAACGGGCGGTTTTGCGAGAACCGCCCGTTTGCACATTCTGGCAGATTTCCCAGACACAAGAGCGCGACATAAGCCGTTCCAACCATCCGCGCGGGGAAGGCCGGGATGCTCCGGTTGCCCTGTTGTCCGCTATGCATGAAGCACACGCAACCTGCTCTTGGCATGGCGGTCCATCGGAGCCAACCGGCTCCCGGCCTTCCCTGCGCCCTCGGCCGTTTTGAGGGTGATGATCCAAACAGGGGCTCGGGCAGATGTGCCGCGAGAAGGTGAACCTGTGCTTGCAACCAAAAGGCCAATGTGGATGCAGGCTGCTCCCATACCGCGCACTGCGTCATTGCGAGCGAAGCGAAGCAATCCAAACTGTCACCCTGGAAAGACTCTGGATTGCTTCGCTTCGCTCGCAATGACGACCGGGAGAGTGAGTGTGACGATTGCCCTCAATCATTCCGCCAGCGTGGCCTCCACGAAGCCGCGCGGGTCGGCGCAAAATTCACGCATCACCCGGTAATGATCGGTCTGCTCCACCGTAACCGGCTCCAGGCCGTATTTACCCAGCCGCAGCAGCTGCGCATTCGGATAGGCCATCAGCAAGGGTGCGTGGGTCGCCATGATCACCTGACAATTGCCAGAGAGGTCCATGCGATGCAGGAGCTTGAGGAAGTCCATCTGCCGCGCCGGCGACAGCGCCGATTCCGGCTCGTCGAAGATGTAGATGCCCTGCTTCTGGCAGCGCTCCTCGAAGAAGACCAAAAAGCCCTCGCCATGGGAAAAGGAGAGATAGTCCGGCGCCTCCTGAACGCTTGCACCAAACACGCCCTCCATGGCTTGCGCGGCGCTCACGGCCGAGCGGTCCATGTAGCGCGCGATCGAAAAGAACGTCTCGGCACGGAAGAACCAGCCGTCGGTCACCTTCGGGACCCACGCGGCCCGCAAAGCAGACGACAGCACTTCGCCAGTGATTTCGATGCCGCCGCCGTCTATCTCCTGAAAACCCTTGCGGCCGCCAGTGCTGGCAAAGCCGGCCAACCCCGCGATGCCCTCAAGAATGGTCGATTTTCCGGCGCCGTTCTCGCCGACGATGATCGTGACCGCGGACTCGAAGCTGTGATCGAACTCATCCCTGAAGGCGGGAAGGCAGAACGGATAAGCCTCCCAGTCCTCGACCCGCGAGCGATCGAGCCAGACACGCCTGAGATAGGGCGCACGCAGTGTGGTCTGTCGACGTCGTGTCCGGCTCATGCTCCCGCTCCCGTCCCCGCCGAAATCTTCAAGGAACATATCAGGAACACAAGCCGCATGGAAGTGGCATCTGCGGAAAGTCGCAAGCTACGGTCGTGCCTTTTAGCCCATGGGCTCCAGCACCAGCTCCATGGTCATCAGCACGGGATTGTCGCCGCGGACCAAGCGGCCCTCGGCGAGGCCGCCCGTGTAATCGATCAGGGCGACATCGAGGGCGGCTTCGAGCGCGCCGGACGAACCGGCCTCGATCGCGCCGCACGTTACCGCCAGCTCAGTGGCAAACGGCTCGGTAACGCCGCCATAGGTGAAGCGCGCGCCGATGGTCGAGCCGACGCCACCGTGAATTTTCGCACGCACAATGCCGTGCGCGCGACAGAATGCTTCGAGGCAGCCGGCAAAATCCTGGTTAGGCCGCAGCCGCAGGGCGAAGGCGCGGCTCTTGGCCTGCGCACCGGTGCTCTCAGCCGCAACCGGCCCGAACAGCTTGAAATTCGTTTCTGGATCGGACTCGGCCGTGAACATCGCACCATCGAGACCGAAGGCTTCGACGGCGAACGGTTCGGCGACAACAGTCTCGTCGGGCAACATGTGGCCGCCGCTGGCGCGGCCATCGGCCTCCGTCCACAGCCCGTGGCAATGAAAGAACGGCGCACCCTCCCGCACACCCAGCGTCATGCTGCCGAGCTTCGTGCGCGTCACGCCCTTGGGCCGAAACGCATCGCTGTAGAACGCTGCATTGTCGCCAGTCTTCGACAGTGCCGGCATCACATAGCCGAACGGCCCAAGCGCGCCAGCACCAAAATTGAGCACGCCGCCGGCAAAACCCTCCGCGGCAAAACCACGGCGCGCGGCTTCCAGCAGCGGCAGACCGGCTTGAAGCGTGAAGGCAAAGGCGCGTCCCCTCGCCTCCACCCATTGGATGCGTTCTGCGTGAGGTGCGCCCGGCTGCTTGATGCTGCGCATGACGCCCGCTCAGCTGGCCTTCGTCTTGTCGAGATCGAGCAGGCCTCGCGCCTCGAGCTCGTCGCGTACCATGCGTTTTGGAATCTTGCCGTAGCCGGATTTCGGCAGCGCCTCCCAGAAGAAGAACCGCTTCGGCATCTTGTAGCGCGGCACCATCGGCGAGAGAAATGCCGCCATCTCCGCTTCGCTCACCGGCTTCTCGCCTTCGCGCGCGACGCAGACGGCAATGCCGACCTCTCCCCAGGTCGGATCGGGCACGCCGAGCACGGCGACCTCGCCGACGGCCGGATGCGTCAAAATCTTCTCCTCGATCTCGCGTGGATAGATGTTGGAGCCGCCGGAGATGTACATGTCGGAGGCCCGTCCCGTGATGTAGACAAAACCCTCCTCGTCCATGTGACCGAGATCGCCGGTGCGGAACCAGCCGTTGCGGAACGCTTTCGCATTGGCTTCGGGGTTGTCGTGGTAGCCGGCGAACACCGCGGGGCCGATCACACAGATCTCGCCGCTCTGGTTGGCTCCCAGCTCGCGGCCCTCATCGTCCTGGATCGAGACCTGCATGCCGGTGCGCTCGAAGCCACAGGTACCGATCTTCGCATGCGGGCCGTCCTCGGAATCGTGCAACGCGGCCGGCAGCACGGTAATGTTGCCGGTGACCTCGCCAAGGCCAAAATACTGCACGATCACCTTGCCGAGCTTCTTCAGCGCCGCTTTCTGGTCCTCGCGATACATCGGCGCGCCGGCATAGATCACGTGACGAAGCGAGGAATGGTCGTATTTGTCGGCCGCGGGGTGCTCGACCATCATCTTCAAGATGGTCGGCACCGTGAACAGATTGCTGACGCGCTGCGCCTCGATGAGGCGAAACGCCTCGTTGATGTCGAATTTCTCAGTCGGCAGCAGCACGGTACGCGCGCCGCGTGCGGTCTGCATCAACTGATGCACGCCGGCGCCGTGCGACAATGGCGCCACCACCAGCGAGGCATCCTCCTCCGTCACACCGGGTGTCAGATCGGCCAGATGGTTGGTGACGACAAAGCCCATCTGGCCATGGGTCAGCACCGCCGCCTTGGAGCGCCCGGTGGTGCCGGAGGTGAAGAAGAACCAGCAGGGATCGTCATGCTCGACTGCGACATTGTCCACGGCAGCGCCCGTATGCGAGGCGATGGCGTCAGCCACCGAGCGCTCGCCGAATGCGGCCTTGCCGTCGATGCTCCAGGTGAATTCCAGTGCGCCGCCCTTCACCGCCGCTGCGTGCTCGGGAAAATCGGCATGGCACAAGAACGCCTTCGCCCCGGAGGCCTGGGCGAGATAGCTGACCTCATCCGGCATCAGGCGGAAATTGGTGGGGACCCAGACTGCACCGAGCCGGAACGCGGCGAACATCGAAAAGAACATCTCGTCGGCATTCTTGGAATGGACGAGGATGCGGTCGCCCTTCGTAATACCGCGCGCGGCGAGCGCCGCCGCCAGCGCCGAGACCTGCGCATCGATCTCGCGCCAGGTCCAGGACTTGTCACCCCAGACAAAGCCAGGTCGCGATCCATGCCGCCGCGCATTCTGGGTCAGCATGTAAGCGAGATTCATGACTCGGCGGGACATGCGCAGGGGCTGCATCGGGCTTCCTCTTCGAGTGCGGACAGCAGGTTATCTGCCCGCTCATTGCAGCCCATTTATCGCGATCGAACGCGCCCCCGCAAGGCCGCCTGCCGCGCGCCTGCCCTACGGCTCCCTGAACGCAAACGGCCTTGTCGTGATGGCTCTCTCCTTGACGCAGGTCTGCGCACCAAAGCCGCCGCAATAGCTGCCAAGCAGATCGAAACGGATGACACGCGAAGCGCCGGGCTTGATCGATTTCGGCTTGATCTCGTAGCTGTGGGCGCGGCCGTCGAAGACGAGACGCACGTCCCCACCCGGCAACGCCGCCAGGATGTTCATCGTGCAGTCGCCGGTTCCGCAATAGACGGTCTCGCGCTCACCGCATTTGGTGCCCGCTGAAATCGACGATGTAGTGGTCTCGCCCGTCACCGGTCAGGTCGATCCTGCGCACCGTATCAGGCGCGAAGGTTACGGCGCCGCCGTCCTGGCGGTCGCAGTCCGCATTGGCATAGCGCAGCGCCTTCTGCACGCCCGGCGGATAATCGGACGGATTGAAACGGCTTTGCATCGTCGGCGCGCGCGGCGGCGGCGAACTCAGCAAGCAGGAGGATCAAACGCATGCGCGTTGTCGCCGGCGCAGCCGCAGCCGTTCAGGGAATTTTAAACATGATCAGCGCAACCTCGCTCAGGTCTCGCGTAAAGAGTATCGCATTATGGTCAAAGCGCCCGCCTTCCTCCTGCTCACGCTGGCGCTTGCCGGATGTGCCGCGGCCCCGCAAGTGCGTCTGGCCTCAGATCCCGCCTTCAAGCCCGCGCGCTATGCCTGGGATGGCGCCGGCGAGGATCCCAACCGGCCGCACGCAGCGTCCGGACCGACGCGCACCGCAGTCCGATCCCAGCACGAGCGATCGCACGCCGGACTTCAGCCCTATTCGAAGGAATGGTGGCAGGCGCAGGAGGGCAGCGACGCCGAGCAGGACGCCAGGGTCAACCGCTCCCTGGTCATCTGCCGAGGTTGCCTCCGCTCGCAGCCGCAGCCCGAAGATTCCAGGCTCGCCAAAGCCACGGATTGAACCAAACCGCCCTCATGGGTCGAGAGGCGCTCGGACTAGTCAGATATCGTCACGAGCTGAGGGCAGAGGCCCGCCGTCCGTAACCGGCGGGCCTGACGATATCTACGGGCTATTGTCCGTGCTTGAGCATGTCCTGATCATTCAGATCCCAGTCCTGCCACAGCTGGAGTATGCCGAGCAGCACCACCACCGCACCCAGGCTCGTGTGATAGATGCGGAGAAAGCCTTCACCGGAATAGCCGATGACGTAAGGCGAGGCGATGAGCCACAGTCCGACCAGGATCGTCATCACCTCTTGCCAGCGCTGCAAGGCGACATATTCGAGCTGGCTGAGGCCAAACACGACCAGACCGATTGCGACCGTATTCAGGATCATCGTCTGGTGTCCGGCGATCGCTTGATCCTGGATCGGAAACCACGGCGAAGCCACGATCACCGCGCCGAGCAGCATCCCGCACCAGTCTTCCCATGTTCGATGAGTATTGAAGAAACCAAAGTCCGACATCGTACCCTCCTACAACGAGGCATACGTCTGCGGCTGGCAATCACGACACTCCGAATGTCTGGCGACCCTGCCGGCCGCATTCGGGCGTATGTCCTCCAAAGGACGTGGGAACCGCCGCGGACCTTGCAAGAGCAATATCGAGGATTATTTGCGGCCGCTGTATCATGCTCGCAGAGCGAGACGTCGATGCTGCAATGCGGCCGCAGGGACGCGCGTTTGCAGATATCTCCCCTGCCGCAATCTCCCTTGGTCTCACCTTGGCAAGGGCGGGGTCAGCCTCCTAAATCGGGACGCAATCTGCACTATGGAAAGGTCCCACATGGCGGCTTCGGTACGCGACAACAAGGACAAGAACCGCTTCGAGCTCGATGTCGGCGGCGACATCGCCTTCGCCAATTACCGGCTGACGCCGTCGGCCGTGATCATCACCCATACCGAAACGCCGCGCGCCCTCCGTGGCCGCGGTATTGGGTCCGAGCTGGTCAAGGGCGCGCTTGACTTGATCCGCCGCGACGGCAGGAAGGTGATCGCTGGCTGCGGCTTCGTGGTCGACTATCTCGACAGGCACCCGGAAGATGCGGATCTCCTCGCCTGAACCTAAAAGGGCCCGCGAGATCGCGAGCCCCGTGCGGTACGACCGAGCGATCGGTCAGTGCTTGATCTCCGGCGGCAGCTTGCCGCCATTGGCGGCGAGCTTGGACATCACCTGCTTGTGCAGCCAGACGTTCATGCTCGCGGAGTCGTTCATGTCGCCGGTGTAGCCCAGCTCCTTGGCGAGATCCTTGCGCGCAGCGAGGCTGGAATCGATATCGAGCGCCTTCATCAGGTCGACGATGGAGGTGCGCCATTCCAGCTTCTCGCCCTTGTGCGCAGCCACCGCCTTGTCGACGATCGCGGCGACGTCGACGGCCGCCATGGGCGTGGCAGCCGGCGCCGATGTGCCCGGCGCGGCCCCTGCGGGCGCGCTGCCGGCGGGCGCGGCAGCAGCCGGATGGCTGCCGAAGATCGCGCTCATGATTTTCCCGAAAATGCTCATGTCTGCTCCCCGTAAAGGATCCGTTGGACGGCTTTGAGTGGCACTTATAAACGATGTTCCTGCGTTGCGCCCGCGAAGTTGTGCGAACCAGCACGCAGCATCAGCTTATCTGCGGCGAAATGACGGCCGAATGACATCGGCGAGGTTTGCACTGCGTCATCGAATTTCACCCACGCGTGAGGGACAGGACTCGCAATTGGGAGTACGCTTACCGTTCAGCTCGCGATGCCATCCGGAATTCGCGTCTGGTCGGAATCGCGATCGTTCAAGCAAGCGGCCGCGCGCGCCGTTGCCGGCGCGAGATCGGCCGTATGGCAAGGGAGCTAGCGACCATGGCCACACTCTACCAGGGCAATGTCCCCGGCACGGCCCGGACCGCGGAAGCGGCTGGACCGATGATCCGAACCATCCAATTGTCCGACCTGCACGACGCGCTGAAGCGCGGCTGGGAGGATTTCAAGGCCATTCCGAGCCACGCCATCATCCTCTGCGTGATCTATCCGGTGCTCGGCCTCGTGCTCGCCCGTGTGGTGATGGGCTACTCGGTGCTGCCGCTGCTGTTTCCCCTGGCCGCGGGTTTCGCATTGATCGGCCCCTTCGCGGCGCTCGGTCTCTACGAGCTCTCCAGCCGGCGCGAACGCCATGAGGAGGCCACCGCCTGGGATGCCATGGAGGTGCTGCGCTCGCCGTCGTTCGGTGCGATGCTCGGCCTCGGCACGTTGCTGCTCGCTCTGTTCGTGACCTGGGTCGCGACCGCGCAGGCGATCTACGTTGCGGCATTCGGCTATGAGGGCGTGACCGGTATCTCGGATTTCCTGACGCGCGTTCTGACGACGCGGCAGGGCTGGTGGCTGATCGTGGTCGGCTACGGCACTGGCTTCCTGTTCGCGCTCGCCGCGCTCTGCATCAGTGCCGTGTCGTTCCCCTTGATGCTCGACCGCCATGCCGGAGCATTCGAGGCAATGAGCACCTCGCTGCGCGTCGTTGCGAAGAACCCGGTGCCGATGGCAGCCTGGGGCTTAATCGTATCGGTGTTGCTGGCGCTCGGAACGATCCCGGCGTTCCTCGGCCTCGCCGTGGTGATCCCGGTGCTCGGCCATGCCACCTGGCACCTCTACCGCAAGGTGATCGTGTCCGATCCAGGCGCTCGTCCCGTGCCGCCTCCACCGCATCGTCCGCGCAAGCCCGCCGCCGATTTCCCCGCCAACCTCTTCCCCTGGCGGAATAGGACGGACGCCTGACGATATCGTGACGTGCGATCCTGCCCGGCTCGGGCAGGATTGCGCGCCGTCACACGCCTTGCTTTGGCCGCGGTTGCAACCGAGATTATGCGCGCCGGTCGGATCACTTCACGGAATCCATTTCATCTGATGACCACGACGATTTCTCGTCTCGCTCTCGCAGCCCTCGCCCTCTCCGCGTCTATCCTGTCAGCCCAGCCAGTGCTCGCCGCTGTTGCCTGCGGCTCCGGCAATTTCGACGCCTGGCTTGCGGACTTCAAAACCGATGCTGCGGCGAAGGGCATCTCGCAACAGGCCATTGCATCGGGACTCGCGGGCGTGACGCTCGATCAGGGCGTCCTCAATCGCGACCGTTCGCAAAAACTCTTCAGCCAGACCTTTGAGGAGTTTTCAGGCCGCATGGTGCCGCCCCGCATGCAGCGCGGCTCCAATATGATGAAGCAATACGGCTCGGTGCTGTCGCGCATCGAGCAGGCCTACGGCGTCCCAGGCGAGGTGCTAGTCGCGATCTGGGGCCTCGAGACCGATTTCGGCGTCAACACCGGCAAGTTCGCCACCATCCGCTCGCTGGCGACGCTGGCCTATGATTGCCGGCGCTCCGAGCAGTTTCGCGCCGAGCTGATGGATGCTCTGCGCATCGTCGAGCGCGGCGACCTCCCTCCCGCCGACATGAAGGGCGCCTGGGCCGGTGAGCTCGGCCAGACCCAGTTCATGCCGTCGTCCTGGATGAAGTACGCCGTTGATTTCGACGGGAACGGCAAGCGCGACCTCTTGCACAACGTGCCTGACGTGCTCGCCTCCACCGCCAATTATCTCGCCGGCTATGGCTGGCAGCGCGGCAAGGATTGGCAGCCGGGCAGTCCGAACTTCGCGGTGCTCCAGCAGTGGAACAAGAGCGAGGTCTATTCCAAGACCGTGGCTTATTTCGCCACCCAGCTCGCGCGCGCTCCGTAAGCCCCGCGATGGAGCGCGGAGGGCCAATCGCTCGGCGACCGGCCTTCTCTGGGATGCGCCCCTGGCGGCGTGCATCACCTTTTTCGGATGCACCCCAGCCGGTCCAGTCCTCTCCGCACGCGACGAATCGTAGCGCAACTGGCTAATGTGAATATTTATTCATTCTTATATCCCCCAAAAGCATGCGAATAGCGCATACTGAACTTGGGTGTAGACGCTGGAAACCTCCTAACAGATCGCTGGGTGAAACATATTTCCGCAATGCATTAAACTGCGCATTTCACACTAACCCCTGCGATGACGGACATTACCGGACCGGAATCCGCCTCATGATCATGATTTGAGCGGGAGCGCCCTCAGGTTAATCGTCGGTTACCATTGCTATGCATTCATCGCTTAGCTGCATCGCAACATAGGAACTTTCGCACTGCACTACTCTCACCTATATTCATTTCAACGACGAGGCCCGGGCAAGGGCTGAATCGAACTACAGGAGACTACCAATGCTGCTCTCGCTCATCCGCATGATCCAGGCATTCCGGGACTACCAGCGCAATGTTGCCGAGCTGTCCCAGCTCAGCGATCGCGAACTGGCCGACATCGGCCTCGACCGCTCGGACATCCCGCGCGTTGCCGCCGGCCAGTATCAGGGCTGATATCGTTCAGCCGTTCGCCGGACGAACCGATAGCGCCCGCTTCGTGCGGGCGTTATCGTTTCTGATGGCAGAAAACTCGATCTCGGCGATTCCACTGGCCGCCGAAAAGCGCTACCTGTCCGCCCCATGACAGGATCCCGATCGAACATCGTGCACGTGATCGGCGCCGGCCTTGCCGGTTCCGAAGCCGCCTGGCAAGTGGCCAAATCCGGCGTGCCCGTGGTGCTGCACGAAATGCGGCCGACCCGCATGACCGAGGCGCACCGCACCGACGGGCTCGCCGAGCTTGTCTGCTCCAATTCGTTCCGCTCGGACGATGCGGCCAATAACGCAGTTGGCCTGCTGCATGCGGAGATGCGCCGGCTCGACTCGCTGATCATGCGCGCGGCCGATGCCAACCAGGTGCCCGCGGGCGGCGCCTTGGCCGTGGACCGCGACGGCTTCTCGGCGGCGGTCACGGCGGCGCTGAACGACCATCCCCTCATTGAGATCGCCCGCGGCGAGGTCGCAGGCCTGCCGCCAGCCGACTGGAGCAACGTCATCGTTGCGACCGGTCCCCTCACCTCCGCGCCGCTGGCCGATGCCATCCGCGAGCTGACCGACGAGAATGCGCTCGCCTTCTTCGACGCTATCGCGCCGATCGTGCACCGCGAATCCATCGACATGTCAGTGGCCTGGTTCCAGTCGCGCTACGACAAGGTCGGTCCTGGCGGCAACGGCGCCGATTACATCAACTGCCCGATGACCAAAGAGCAGTATGACGGCTTCGTCGCGGCGCTGATCGCCGGCGAGAAGACCGAGTTCAAGGAGTGGGAGACCAACACGCCCTATTTCGACGGCTGCTTGCCGATCGAGGTCATGGCGGAGCGCGGTCCCGAGACGCTGCGCCACGGCCCGATGAAGCCGGTCGGCCTTACCAATCCGAACGATCCGACCACGAAGCCTTACGCGATCGTGCAGCTGCGCCAGGACAACAAGCTCGGCACGCTCTACAACATCGTCGGCTTCCAGACGAAGCTGAAATATGGCGAGCAGCAGCGCATCTTCCGCACCATACCGGGACTGGAGAAGGCTGAATTCGCCCGTCTCGGCGGCCTGCATCGCAACACCTTCCTCAATTCGCCAAAGCTGCTCGACGGCCAGTTGCGCCTGCGCGCGCAGCCGCGGCTGCGCTTTGCCGGTCAGATGACGGGCTGCGAGGGCTATGTGGAATCCGCCAGCGTCGGCCTGATCGCCGGCCTCTATGCGGCCGCCGACGCGCGCGGCGAGACGCTGGCGAGCCCGCCCAGCACGACGGCGCTGGGATCGCTGCTTGGCCACATCACCGGCGGCCATATCGAAACCATCGAGCCCGGCACGCGCTCGTTCCAGCCGATGAACATCAATTTCGGCCTGTTCCCGCCGCTCGCGACCGTGCCGACCAAAAAGCCAGACGGCACGCGGCTGCGCGGCAACGAGAAGACGGTGGCCAAGAAGCAGACGCTGAGCGCCCGCGCGCTCGCCGATCTCGATCGCTGGATCACCGATCACCTGCGCATTGCCGCCGCCGCGTGAGTTTTCGATGAGCCTCCCCCAAGACGACGCCGCGGAGCTGTCGGCTCGCTGGACCGAGGGCGTGCTGCTCAAGCGCGACGTGTTCTCGACCGTCGAGCGCGGCCGCTTCCGCAGCGAGAACGGCGATGTCGACGCGGTGCTGCGCCGTCTCGACGAGGTGCCGTGGTGGTCGTTCCTCTTGGCACGCCACCTGTTCGCGCGCGAGAAGCATGCGCTCGCGCTCGCCAAAGGCCTCAACGTCGGTCCGGAGCTGCTATGGGCCGGACGCCGCGCGCTGGTGCGCGGCTTCGTTGATGGCGTCGCGCTGCATCTGGCCAAGCCGCATGGCGACCTCGCCTATTTCCGCTCGGCCAAGGCCGCGCTGCGGCGGCTTCGCCGCGCCGGCATCTGCCACAACGATCTCGCCAAGGAGCAGAACTGGCTGGTCGGTCGCGACGGCCGCGCCTATGTCACCGACTTCCAGCTCGCCGCCTGCTTTGCGCGGCGCGGCCGGCTCTACCGCATCCTGGCCTATGAAGATCTCCGGCACCTGCTCAAACACAAGCGCTCCTACGTGCCCGAGGCCCTGACGCCGCGCGAGCGAAAGATCCTTGCGAAGAAGTCATTCGCCGCGAGCCTGTGGCTCGCCACCGGCAAGAAGGTCTATCGCGCCATCACACGCGGCCTATTCAACTTCACCGACCGCGAGGGTGGTGGCCGCCGCCTCGTCAACGACGCGCCGGTGCTGTCGGAGCTGATCTGCAAGAACCCGGCCGTGCGCGACACAGCTATCGTCGCCTTCGCCGACCGCCGCTCCGGCGTCGGGCTCTATGCCTTCGTCGAAGCCGACCAGGCCGCGCTCGAAGGCGAGCTCCGCAACGAGATTGCGGCCGCCAAGGGGCCCAAGCCGCCGGAACACATCCAGGTCGTACACGCCCTGCCCCGCGACAGCAGCGGCAGGCCGCGCACCGAGATCCTGCAACTGGTCGCCATGAACCAGCTCGACCTGATCGAGCCGATGATGAAGAACGACCAGGACCGTGCCTTCTTCAAGGACATCCTGGAGCAGCGTAAGAACCTGCGCGACCGCTTCAATTTCGAGGCGGACCTGCCAACGAGCTAAGGTCCCGCGCGCCTTGAAGCGTCCACATTGGCAAGAGAGAAGCGGTCGGGCAAAGGCAGACTTGGTGGGGTCATGGGTGCTTGGCGGACGATGATGCATCGTGTGGTTGGCGGGGTGATCGCCGGCCTTCTGCTGCTCACAGGAGCGCCCGCAATGGCGGAATCCCCGGCCGAGCTGATCTCGAGCTTCCGCCTCAAGCATGGAGAGGTCCGCGTCCTGCGCGACGCCACGCTCGATCGTATCGCCATGGACCAGGCCCGCGCGATGGCGGCCAAGGACGACCTCAACCATGACGCACTCGGCCCGTTCAACCGCCGCGTCGCTCCGGCCGGTGCGGGCCGCGCCGCCGAGAACATCGCCTACGGCTACGACAATTTCGAGAAAACCCTGGGACAGTGGATCGACTCCTCCGGGCACCGCAAGAACCTGCTGCTGCATAACGCCTCGCGCGTCGGCGTCGCGAGCGCCAAGAACGCCAGCGGCAAGCGCACCTATTGGGCGATGGTGATCGCCGGCGATTACGAGCCGAAGGGCAAAAGAAAGAAGGACAAGGAGCCGCTGGTTGCCGTGAAGCGCGAGGCCGCGCCCGCAGGCAAGCCCAAATCCAGCGGTTGCCACATCAAGCTGCTCAGCCTCTGTATCTGAGGCCAGGGCAACTTTCAGCCGCGGCGCGCTGCCTCGACGGCGGCGACGTCGATCTTCGTCATCCCCATCATCGCGTCGAAGGTGCGCTTGGCCTCAGGGCCGCCGGCCGCCAGCGCTTCGATCAATACACGCGGCGTGATCTGCCAGGAAACGCCCCATCTGTCCTTGCACCAGCCACACGCACTCTCCTGCCCGCCATTGCCGACGATGGCGTTCCAGTAGCGATCTGTCTCCTCCTGATCGTCAGTGGCGATCTGGAACGAGAAGGCTTCGTTGTGCTTGAACACGGGACCGCCATTGAGGCCGAGACAAGCAACGCCAGCCACGGTGAATTCGACGGTCAAAACATCGCCCGCCTTGCCGGACGGGTAATCGCTGGGCGCGCGGTGAACGGCAGTCACGGCGCTGTCCGGAAAGGTCTTGGCATAAAAGCTTGCAGCAGCCTCGGCGTCCTTGTCGTACCAGAGGCAGATCGTGTTCTTCGCCATCGCGCTTCCTTTCAGTTTCCCCAACGCCATCACGCTCTCTCAGCATAGGCATCTGGATCGGCCTGCTCCAGCCGCACCTTCGCTTTGCCCGTCTTGCGCGCGTGCGTCATTGTGTCTTAGCTTCAGGACCCCAAATTAGCAGGCTCTCGCTCTCACTTGATCGATATCGACCAGATACGTTCCGACACGCCGGCCGCCTCCCGGCTCGCGTATCTCCACAACGCCGGCGCGGCACTTATGCCGGCGGCCGTAGTCGCGGCGATGAAGCAGCACATCGATCTGGAGAGCGATATCGGCGGCTATGCCGCCGCCGATCAGGAAGCGCGCCGCCTTGAAGCGGTCTACGGCTCGGCGGCGCGGCTGCTCAATGCCGCACCAGATGAGATCGCCCTCGTGGAGAACGCAACCGTTGCCTGGCAGATGGCGTTCTATGCTCTTCAGTTTCGCAAGGGCGATCGCATCCTGACCGCAGAGGCGGAATATGCCGCCAATTATGTTGCGTTCCTTCAAGTCGCCAAACGTACAGGCGCGGTCATCGAAGTCGTGCCAAGCGATGCCAGCGGCGAGCTTGATGTTCAGGCGCTCGAACGCATGCTCGACGAGCGCGTGAAGCTGATCGCCATCACCTGGGCTCCAACAAATGGCGGGCTGGTCAATCCTGCGGCGGCCGTCGGCAGGACCGCGCGGGCACACGGCATTCCCTATCTGCTCGACGCCTGCCAGGCGATCGGTCAGATGGAGGTCGATGTCGAAGCCATCGGCTGTGATATGCTGTCGGCCACGGGGCGCAAATTCCTGCGCGGCCCGCGCGGCACCGGCTTTCTCTATGTCCGCAGAGCGATGCTGCAAGGGCTCGAGCCGCCGATGATCGACCATTTCGCCGCG
Organism: Bradyrhizobium sp. 154; assembly: GCF_023073875.1. Classification (NCBI taxonomy): domain Bacteria; kingdom Pseudomonadati; phylum Pseudomonadota; class Alphaproteobacteria; order Hyphomicrobiales; family Nitrobacteraceae; genus Bradyrhizobium; species Bradyrhizobium sp. 154. Next base: position 139,213 of record NZ_JADPKG010000118.1, on the reverse strand, counting down.
CCCTGGGTCTCGCGCGATGAATATCGACTCCGCGATGATGCGCGCCGTTTCGAAACCTGGGAAAACAACTACGCGGCCCGGCTCGGCCTGGGAGCTGCCGTCGATTATGCCCTCGCGATCGGCCTTGGTCCGATCGAACAGCGCTGCCGCCTGCTTGCAGACCGTCTTCGCAGCGGCCTCGCCTGCATTCGCGGCATCAAGATACGCGACCTCGGCCGCACGCCGGGCGCCATCGTCAGCTTCACGATGGATGGACATGAAGCGGATGCCATCGTCAGCAGCGCCGCTGCGGCCGGGATCACGATCGGCGCCTCGGATCCGTCGAGCACCCGCATCGACGCAGAAATCCGCGCGCTGCCGCCGGTCGTGCGCGCTTCTCCGCACTATTACAACACGGAAGCCGAGATCGACGGACTGATCGGGCACCTCGCGGGTTTAGCACCGCGATAGCCGGGCGCGCCGCTCAGGTGCAGCGCGCGCTCAACCCGGACGCGCTGAGCCTTGCCATCACCTCGTCGAGATGGGCGCTGTCGCGGGTCTCGATGACCAGTTGTAGCAGCGTCGCCTTGGCCGGCAGGTCTGAGAACGTCCGCTGATGCGAGACCTCGATGATGTTGGCACCGGCTTCAGCGAGTAGCGCGGCCACCGCGGCCAATTGCCCGGGCCGGTCAGGAATATCGAGTGAAAGCTGGGTCAGTCGCCCCTCGCGCGCCAGTTCACGGGTCAGGACCGAGGCGATCAGCCTCGTATCGATGTTGCCGCCGCTCAGCACCAGGCCCACTTTCTGGCCGGCGAAGCGGGATGGATCGGACATCAGCGCGGCAAGGCCGGCGGCACCGGCACCCTCGACCACCGTCTTCTCGATTGAGATCAGGGTCGCCACAGCGCGCTCGAGCTCCGCTTCGTTCACGAGGGCAATGTCGTCGACGAGGCGGCGGACGATCTCGGTGGTGATCGTGCCGGGCGATTTGACCGCGATGCCTTCGGCGAGCGTGTCGCCGCGCGCCGGCAGATTCCCATCATGGATGGCGTTGTACATCGAAGGATAGAGCCAGGCTTCGACGCCCAGGATTCGTAGCGACGGTTTGATGGACTTGGAGGCAATGGCGATGCCGCTGATCAGCCCGCCGCCGCCGATCGGGACGACCATCGTATCGAGTTCCGGCACTGCCTTCATCATCTCCAGCCCGACGGTGCCTTGCCCGGCGATCACCAGCGGATCGTCATAGGGATGGACGAAGATCATGCCGCGCGCCTCACCGTGGCTCCGCGCGAACGCGGCCGCCTCCTCCAGGGTCGCGCCGGTGACCACCACCTCCGCGCCGTGATGCTTCGTGTTTTCGATCTTCACCATGGGCGTGCCGATCGGCATGACGATGGTGGCGGGAATGTTGAGCCTTCTCGCGTGATAGGCGACGCCCTGTGCGTGATTACCCGCCGACATCGCGATGACGCCGCGCGCACGCTCCTCCGGCCTCAGCGCGGCGAGCCGGTTGAGGGCGCCGCGCTCCTTGAACGAGGAGGTGAATTGAAGGTTCTCGAATTTGAGCCAGATGTCGCAGCCGCAGATGTTGCTCAGCGTCCGGCTGTAGCTACAGGGCGTTTCGACGAGGGCACCCCGAATGGTCTCGGCGGCCGCATGGATGTCGCTTGGTGCAACCGGAAAGTCGCCGAGATCGGAGGTCAAGCTTTGGGACAAGTCAGCCATAGGACAGCATAGAGCATTTGGCCGCCTCAGGCGATAAGCCCGCTCCTATTTGGTAAACTCCCTGGAGCGCGAAGCCCGCCACAGCGTCCACAGCGTGCGCAGCCGCGAGGCCGGCTGCGGCGCGAACGGATTGCGCCCAGGTAGGGACAGGCGCTTGAGATCGGCCCGGACCTGGCTCAGCAGCAGAAACGCAGGCCGCACGGACGGCGGTACCTGCGGCAGCAGCGACGAGGCCGTGGTCAGATGCTGCCGCGCCTCGCCTGCGAGTTGGTCCAGCACGGCGCGCAGACCCGGCGTCGCCTTGCCGGCGAACACATCCTCCACGTTGCAGTTGTGGCTCGCCAGCACCTGCTGTGGCAGGAACAATCGCCGGTGCGCGGCATCACGCGGCAGGTTGGCAATGACCTGGACGATACCCTGGGTCAGCCCGGCATGACGGGCGAGATGCTCGACCGACTCCGACGGCGGCGCCATGATCCGGGCTGCGAGAGCAAACAGCGCCGATGAGGTCGCCGCCAGATAGCCCTCCAGTGCCGCCATGGTCGGCATCGGATCGTTGTAGAGATCGAACTGGTGCTCGTCGGCGAGCAGCGACAGCGGCTCGACCGGCAGGTCGTAATCGCGGATCGCGCGGAGCAACTCCGCCGCCACCGGATTGCCCTCGGCGCTGCCATGGACATGACCTGACAGCATGTCGGTCCACCATTGCAGGCGAATCTCGCCGGGCAAGGGCTGGCTCACCTGGTCGCGAACCCGCACGATCTCGGCATTGAACGCATAGAGCGCCAGCAGCGCGCGGCGCTCTGCGGCGGGTACGAACAGCGTCGCAACATAACGCGGAAAGTCGTGGCTACGCACGAGATCGGCGCAGAAGGCAACCGAGTCGGGTGGCGGCGCGGTGCTGCTCATGGCACTGCGATCAGCGCGGCCGCGACGCGGCGCCGCTCGCCGATCATGATGTTGTAGGTGCGCACGGCGGGACCGGTCTGCATCGTATCCAGCACCACCCTCACCGCCTTCAAGGCCTGGCGCAGTTCCGGCGGCGGCAGCCAAACCCCCGTTCCGGTGCCAACCAGAAGCGTGTCGATGCTGTTGGCGGCCGCGAACACGCGATCCAAGGAGTAGCGGTCGATCCTGGTGGGATCCGTCACGTCCCAGGCCCAGATCGCGTCCGGCAGGCACAGCAGCGATCCCCGATGTGACATGCCGGCGAAGGCGAAGCCGCCCTTGCCATAGGCCTCAATCGGCGCCGAGCGCGGGAAGTGGGGTGCGTTGGGGTCGCCGGCCATGAGCTCCGCCCGAATTGGCTTACTACCCCCGCAAACGCGTGCGAGCGTGTGCGGTTCGGATCATGCCTTATTTTTCTTCGCCGGCGTTGCCGTATCGGGTGCATCCTCGCGATGCTCGCCGACGCCGAGATAGATCAGAATCGGGGCCGCGATGAAGATCGAGGTGTAGGTGCCGACCAGCACCACACCGAACATCATCACCGCGGTAAAGCTGTGGATGGCATGACCGCCGAACAGCAATAGCGCGAGCAGTGCCAGCGTCACCGTCACGTGGGTGATGATCGAGCGCGACAGCGTCGAGTTGATGGACTCGTTGAGCAGCTGGGGCATCGGCATCTTCTTGTAGCGCCGCAGCATTTCGCGGATGCGGTCGTAGATGACGACGGTGTCGTTGAGCGAATAGCCGAGAATGGTCAGCAGCGCGGCGATACTGGTCAGATCGAAATCGACCTGGCTGATCGACATGAAGCCGATCGTGAGCACGATGTCGTGCACGTTGGCGATCATCGCGCCCAGCGCGAACTGCCATTCGAATCGGAACCAGAGATAGATCAGGATCGCGATGATCGCGAGCATCAGGCCGAGCATGCCGTAGGCCAAGAGCTCACCGGACACGCGCGGGCCGACCACCTCGACCCGGCGGTATTCGACGGAGTCGCCAAGCGCAGTGCGGACCTTCTGCACGGCCTCTTGCTGGGCAGCGTCGCCGCCGGGCTGCTCCGCAACGCGGATCAGAACATCCGCGGGACCACCGAATTGCTGCAGCTGGACTTCGCCGAGACGCAGGCCGTCGAGCGTCGTGCGCATCGCCGCGATGTCGGCGGTACCGGACTTGGCCTGCACCTCGAGCAAGGTGCCGCCGCGGAAGTCGATGCCGAAATTCAGGCCGTGGGTGAAGAACAGCGTGATCGCAACGATCGACAGCGCCGCCGAGATCGGGAAGCTGATGCGGCGGAAGCGCGTGAAGTCGAAATGCGTATCGTCCGGGACGATGCGCAGCGACGGCAAGAGGCCGAGGGCCGCGACCACGGTGAGAATGGCAATGAGGACGCCGAGCCCGATGAGAACGGTGTGAGTCACGATCAGGCTCCTAGATCGGCACGCTCTGCGGCCGCTTCCACCGCACCCACCAGGCGACGATCAGCCGGGTCAGGGTGAAGGCGGTGAACACCGTGGTGATGATGCCGATGCCGAGCGTCACGGCAAAGCCGCGCACCGGGCCGGTGCCGATGTAGAACAGCACGGCGGCAGCAATGAAGGTAGTGATATTGGAATCGAGGATGGTCGCCAGCGCCCGCTTGAAGCCGGCGTCGATCGCCGAGATTGCGTTGCGGCCGGCGCGCAGCTCCTCGCGGATGCGCTCGTAGATCAGCACGTTGGAGTCGACGGCGATGCCGACGGTAAGCACGATGCCGGCGATGCCGGGCAGCGTGAGCGTGGCGTTGAGCAGCGACAGCAGGCCGAAGATCATCGCGACGTTGATCGCCACCGCGACGTTCGCGAACACGCCGAACAGCCGGTAGGTCACAAGCATGAACACGATGACGAGGATCGAGCCGACATAGGCCGCAAGCTCACCTTTCTCGATCGAGTCCTGGCCGAGACCCGGACCGACGGTGCGTTCCTCGACCACCGTAAGCGGCGCCGGCAGCGCACCGGCGCGCAAGAGGATCGCGAGATCGTTGGCCGATTGCACGGTGAAATTGCCGGAGATCTGGCCCTGGCCGCCGGTGATCGGCTCGCGGATGACGGGCGCCGAGATCACCTTGTTGTCGAGCACGATCGCGAACGGCAGTCCCACATTCTCTTGGGTCGCCTGAGAGAATTTGCGCGCGCCCGACGTATTGAACTTGAAGCTGACGACCGGCTCACCCGTGCGCTGGTCGAAGCTTGCCTGGGCGTCGGTCAGGTCGCCGCCGGCGACCAGCACCTGCTTCTTGACCACATAAGGTGTCGGCGGCGGGGACGCGCTCATCAACAGTTCGGATTCCGGCGGCAACCTGCCCTGCTGCGCCTGATCCGGCGGCACGGAGGTGTCAACCATGCGGAATTCCATTTTCGCCGTCTTGCCCAGCAATTCCTTCAGGCGCGTTGGGTCCTGGAGGCCGGGGACCTGCACCAGGATGCGGTCGTTGCCCTGGCGCTGGATCACGGGCTCGACGGTGCCGAGCTCGTTGACGCGGCGTTCGACGATCTGGATCGACTGCTCGATGGTCTTGCGCATGCGATCGAGCATCGCGGCCTGCGGGATGCTCAGGCGGATCACGCCGCCACCGGCATCGGTGACCTCAAGGTCGCGCTGGCCGCTCGATCCCATGAGGCCGCCCAGCGGCTGTGACAACTCCCGCAGCTTGGCGAGTGCGGCCTGCGCATCGGATTCCTTGGTGATACGAACCTCGACGGCGTCGTTGCGCACGGTAACGCCGCCGGTGAAGCCGATCTTGGCATCGCGCAGCGTCCGGCGAACGTCATCGCGGACCTGATCGAGCCTCTCTTTCTTGACATAGGCGGAGTCGACCTCGAGCAGCAGATAGGAGCCGCCCTGGAGGTCGAGGCCGAGCACGAGCCGGCGCTGGGCCCAGGCGGGCCAGGTCTTGACCTGCGCCTCAGGAAAAAAGTTGGGGACCGCGCAGAGGCACACGATCAGCGCCGTCAGGACAATCCCCAGCGCCCTCCACCGCGTGAAATACAACATCGACTAGACCTGTCAGATCAGGAGACTTGCAGGAGACCTATTAAAGACTCGCGGGAAGCACTCACTTCGCCGAACTGTCGTCCTTGACGCTTTCCTTGGCGGATTCTTTGGCCGGCTCGCCCTTGGCGCGCACGCCTGAGATCATCTGGCGCATCTGCCGCACGCGCACGCCGTCGGAGATTTCGAACTCGATCTGGTCGTCGTCGACGACCTTGGTGACCTTGCCGACGAGGCCGCCCGAGGTCACCACCGTGTCGCCGCGGCGGATATTCTTCACGAGATCTGCGTGGTCGCGGACCTTCTTCTGCTGCGGACGCAGAATCAGGAAGTACATGATCACGAAGATCAGGGCGAACGGCAGCAGCGACATCAACATGCTGTTGGTGTCGCCGGCGCCCGCAGCCTGGGCATACGCAGGGGTAATCAGCATTCGGACGATCCTCGTGAGAACGGGAGAAAGCCGGTCATGCCCACAAAGGCGACCGGTTCGGTCAAATTCGCGCGGACTATAGCGGCCATTGCCCCAATTGCAACGCTGCCAGACCGCCCTTTTGGCCACCTTGCGGCGCGTCCTCAGGCCCGATAAGGCTGCGTTCTCAGGAACTTCGGACATGCCCAAAAACCTCAGCAAAAGCCCGGCCGGCAAAGGCCCCCGCACCCCTGCCCGAGTGCCCGCCCGCGTCGCGGCAAAACGCCTCAAGGGGACGACCAAGAGCGCCGTCAAGGCCCCCGTCAAGGCCGTTGCGGACCTCCCCCAGGACCGCATCGTTCGCGCGCTCGAGACCATCGCGGCGCACCTTGCCGCCCAGGGCAAGCCAATGGTCGTGCCTGAGTCGTTCGAACGAGCCGACGCCTATGTCTGGCATCCCGACGGCCGCCTTGCGGCCGTGCCGCGGGTCAGCCGCGTTGAGCTGTTCCTGCTGAAGGGCGTCGACCGGATGCGCGACATCTTGATGGAGAACACCGAGCGCTTCGCCAATGGCCTGCCCGCCAACAACGCCCTGCTCTGGGGTGCGCGCGGCATGGGCAAGTCATCGCTGGTGAAGGCGGCGCATGCCAGCATCAACGCGGAGCGCAAACCGGCCGACAAGCTGAAGCTGATCGAGATCCATCGCGAGGACATCGAAAGCCTGCCCGCGCTGATGGAGTGCTTGCGCGCCTCCTCCTTTCGCTTCATCGTGTTCTGTGACGATCTCTCCTTCGATGGCAATGATGCGTCCTACAAGTCGCTCAAGGCCGTGCTCGAAGGCGGCATCGAAGGCCGGCCGGAGAACGTCATCCTTTACGCGACCTCCAACCGCCGCCATCTGCTGGCGCGCGAGATGATCGAGAACGAGCGTTCGACCGCGATCAATCCCGGCGAAGCGGTCGAGGAGAAGGTCTCGCTGTCGGATCGCTTCGGCCTCTGGCTGGGTTTCCACCGTTGCAGCCAGGACGAGTATCTCGCCATGGTGCGCGGCTATTGCAGCCATTTCGGCATCAAGGTCGACGACGAGGCGCTGGAGCGCGAAGCGCTCGAATGGTCGACCACGCGCGGCTCGCGCTCAGGCCGCGTCGCCTGGCAGTTCGTGCAGGAGCTGGCGGGCCGGCTCGGCGTGAAGCTGACCGTGAATTAGCGGACAGCATCGCACCGCCCACAACCGTCATCGCCCGCGAAGGCGGGCGATCCAGTATTCCAGAGACGTTTGTGATCGACCGAGAGGCCGCGGCGTATTGAGTCGTCAGGCGACGCCCCCCTTGTTGCGGCGGCTATTTAGGCCTCACGCCCCGTTCAGGAATTGAAGCGGATCAACCGGGCTCGATCCCTTGCGGATCTCGAAGTGGAGCTGCGGCGAGGCCACCTCCCCGGATTGACCCGACTTGGCAATGACCTGACCGCGCTTGATGGTATCGCCGCGCTTCACCAGCAGCTCACTCGCATGGGCATATGCGGTGACGTAGCCGTTGGAGTGCCGAACCAGGACGAGATTGCCGTAACCTTTCAGCTCATTGCCGGAATAGGCGACGACGCCGTCTTCAGCCGCCTTCACCGGCGTCCCCTCGGGCACCGCAAGGTTGATGCCGTCATTGGACTTGCCATTGGTCTTGGCACCATAGCTCGTGACCACCTTGCCGCGCACCGGCCAGCGGAAGGTCGGCAGCGCGCCGGTGGCGTCCGCAGCCTTCGCCGGCGTCTCGGCGGCCTTCTCTTCGACATTGGCCGTGGCTTGGGCGAGGCGCGCGCTCTGCGCCGGCGCGGCGGCAGCTATCTTGGTGGCAGGCACCGGAGCGGCCGCGACGGGCTGGAGCGTTCCTGCAACCGGCGCGGCCGCGACTGGAGCCGCAGCAGCCGGCACGGCGACGGCGGCGGTCTTGGCACCGGGCACGGTCAGCTTGGTGCCGAGCTTGAGCTTGGCCGAAGGGTCGAGACCATTGGCGCGCGCCAGCTCGGCCGCGGAGATGTGGTTCTTGCGGGCGATGCTGGCGAGCGTGTCGCCGCGGTTGACGAAGTGCGTGCTCGGGGGCGCAGCGACAACGGCAACCGCCTTCGCCGCAGGCGCCGCCGCGACGGGAGCCGGCGCGGGCGCAGCGGCCGTGGCTGCATGCGGAATGATCAGCTGCTGGCCGGGCGAGAGCGTGCGCGGTCCCTTGTAGCCGTTGGCGGCGAGGATCGCCTGCGGGGTGACATGATAGCGCTTGGCGAGGACGTCGAGCGTGTCGCTGGTGCCGACGATGATCTTGGTGCCGCCAGCCGGTTGGGCCGCTGCAACCGAGCGCGGCGGCACGGTCGCCGTTGTCTCGAGATGCGGCTGCGCCGGCGGCGCATAGGAGCTGACGCCCCGTCCGCCACCGGACACTCCGCCGCCAGAGGCGACGGGATAGGATTGCGGCGCGGACACCGCCGGCGGCGGCAGGGGCTGGGACTGATAGGAACCAGGCTGCGTCTGTGGCCGCGCATATTGCGGCAACTCACGTTGCGGCGGTGGCGCCTGCTGCACCGAACCGGTGGATTCCGAGGCGAAAGGATTGGAGAAATTCGACTGGGACAGCCGCGACGACATATCGGCGCTGCACCCCGCAAAACTGATGGAGATCAGCGCCAGCACCGCGACCTGCGGCACGCGGCGCGAGTAAAGCAACTCGGCGACAGCGGACATGGTTACTCACTCGTACGCAACAGAACTGGTGTTTTAAGTAAACACGCGCCGAGTAAATAACGGCTTAACCCTCCCAATAAGATGTTGGCGGCGCAGCCAATCCGGAGTTCTACAGCTCCCGTGCCACGCCAGGCAGCGCCGGCACGAAGCGGACCTCGACGAGTTCCTTGCGCTCGATCCCCGCCTCGGTCCGGCTGAGGCGAGTCAGCGTCTGCACGCCCTGATGCGGTCCGACCGGTGCGATCAGGATGCCCCCGACATCCAGCCGCTCGATCAGGTTCTCTGGAATTTGCTCCATCGCGGCGGTGACGATGATGCGGTCGAACGGGCCGATATTGGCCGGCAAATTGAGGCCGTCGCCCAGCAACACCTCGACATTGTGGCAGCCGAGCTCTTCGAGCCTCGCGCGTGCAGTCTCCGCGAGCTTGCGGTAGCGCTCGACCGTGAGTACCTGTCCTGCGAGCCGCGACAGCACGGCGGCCTGATAACCGGAGCCGGTGCCGATCTCGAGCACGCGGTGCCGCTTCTGGAGCTGGAGTTGCTCGGTCATGTAGGCGACGACGAAGGGCTGGCTGATGGTCTGCCCACAGGCGATCGGCAGCGCACTGTCGCGATAGGCACCCTCGCGGTCGGCATCGTCGACGAACAGTTCGCGCGGCACCTCCTCCATGGTCCGCAGCACGGCCTGATTGCTGATGCCCCGGCGCCTCAGCGTGAGCTGAAACATCATCTTTTCCGGCGGAGGTTGATGGGTGGTCATCGTTGCAAGTGCTGTCTTGTCAGGCCAGTTAGGGCCAACCCGGGCGCGAGAATCTTGTTCCTTGATGGGGAACTCATGATACCATTCGGCTGGATATTTGATCACGGATCGGCGTGCAACAACCAGTCGTGATCGCCATTTTCAGGCGTCCGTTCGTCAAAACGCGCATTGCGTCGATTCATGTTATCTGCGAACGTTTTTGGGAATGGGCAAGGACTCAATCATGACCGCGACGGGGCTTTCCGGCCGCTCTGTATTCCTCGTCGAGGACGAGGTGATGATCAGGATGATGGTTGCGGACATGCTCGAAGAGCTCGGTTACAAGGTCGCAGCCGAGGCCGGCGATATCACCGAGGCCATGCGGCTCGCCCAGGCGACCGAGTTCGACATCGCCATTCTCGACGTCAACGTCAACGGCAAAGTCATTTCGCCGGTCGCCGATGTCATCAAGGCAAAGGGCTGCCCCTTCATCTTCGCCACCGGCTACGGCTCCTCCGGCCTGCCCGAACAGTACCGCGATCGGCCGGCGCTCCAGAAGCCGTTCCAGCTCGACGCGCTTGGCAAGACCATCGAAGCCGCGCTTCGCGGCGGATAGGCGCTACTTCAGCGTCGCGCTCAATTCTTCTGAAAACGCTTCGTTGGTGCGATCGAGCCTGAGCGGCGTGACCGAGACGTAGCGCTCGCGAAGTGCTGCGAGATCGGTGCCGTCTGCGGGCGTGTCCATCATCGCCGTGCGCTCGAAGCCGATCCAGAAATAGGGATTGCCGCGGCCGTCCCTGCGCTCGTCGATCCTGAGGAAGCCGAGATTGCGCTTGCCCTGGCGCGTGACGCGGATGCCGAGCACATCCTCCGGCGCACACGACGGGAAGTTGACGTTGATCACCGTGTCCTTCGGGATGCCTGCGGCGATCACCTTGCGCAGGATGTCGGGCCCGAACTTGCGGGCGGTGTCCCACGGCGGCCGCTCGCGGGTTTCGACGCTGAATTCCTGCGACAGCGCGAATGAAGGCAGCCCCAGGATGGTGCCTTCCAGCGCGCCGGCGATGGTGCCGGAATAGACCACGTCCTCGGCGACGTTGCGTCCCTTGTTGACGCCGGACAGCACGACGTCCGGCAATTTTGGCCCGAGGATGTGGCGCGCGCCCATGATGACGCAGTCGGTCGGCGTACCGCGCACGGCGAAGTGCCGCGGCCCGACCTCGCGCAGGCGCAACGGGTCGTTCAGCGACAGCGAATGCGACACGCCGGACTGGTCGAGCTCCGGTGCCACCACCCAGACGTCGTCCGACAAGGCGCGCGCGATCTCCTCCACGACCTTGAGCCCGGGGGCGTGGATGCCATCGTCATTGGTGCAGAGAATACGCATGCGAAAGGTCGATTCCAGAAAGCGGGTCTGAGCCGTCTTATCCGGCTATGCCCAATCAGGCAAACCGGCCGATTGGGCCCCGACGGCCAGGTTCCGGCCTCATTCTGCTACCGGCGGATGCGCCATTGCGGCAGAAAACGCGCCAGCCGGCCCTCGGTACGCAGCTGCATCGCCGGCACAACGGGGCTCACGACGGGAGTTTCGACGACGCCGAGTGCCACCAGTTGCGCGACGAACGGGTCGGACGCCGGCGCCTGCGGAAAGCGTTCGCGCGCCACGGCCAGCGCCTTGTCGAAATCCGCAGTATTGACCCCAGGCTTGGCCCGCCGGCTCCCCACGAGATCGTCGTCCCAGAGCCGCGCGATCTCGATGTCGAGCACGCCGCGCAGGCGCTGATCGACGGCCTGGATGCCGGCACCCGTCACCGCCCATTGTCGGCCGACCCAGAAGATGTCGCGGTGCAAGGCCATGAAGGGTAGTTTCGCGTTGCGGGGCCGGCAGGATAGCCGGCCGGGCGATCTTCGCAACCCTACTCGCGCGCGATCACCTTCAGCCCGCCCATATAGGGCTGGAGCACACTAGGAATCGCGATCGAGCCGTCCTCCTGCTGATAGGTCTCCATCACCGCGATCAGCGCGCGGCCGACCGCGGTGCCGGAGCCGTTCAGCGTGTGCACGAAGCGCGGCTTGCCGTCCGGCCCGCGCGAGCGCGCATCCATGCGCCGCGCCTGAAAGTCGCCGCAGACCGAGCAGCTCGAGATCTCGCGGAACATGCCGCCGTCGCCCTGCCCGGGCATCCAGACCTCGATGTCATAGGTTTTCTGCGACGAAAATCCCATATCTCCTGCGCAGAGCGTCATCACGCGATAATGCAGGTCGAGCTTCTGCAACACCTGCTCGGCGCAGGACAGCATCCGCTCCAGCTCGTCCTTGCTGGTCTCGGGCGTCGTGATCGAGACCAGCTCGACCTTGGTGAACTGATGCTGGCGGATCATGCCGCGGGTGTCGCGCCCGGCGGCGCCCGCCTCGGCGCGGAAGCACGGCGTGAGCGCGGTGAGGCGCATCGGTAATTGCTTTTCGTCGAGAATGGATTCGCGCGCGAGGTTGGTGAGCGACACTTCTGCGGTCGGGATCAGACCGAGGCGCTCGGTCTTCAGCCGCTCATGGTCGGGCGCAGCCAGCAGTTCGCCCTTGATCGCCCAGAACTGATCGTCCTCGAATTTCGGCAGCTGCCCGGTGCCGAACATCACCTCGTTGCGCACCAGAAGCGGCGGATTGATTTCGGTGTAGCCGTGCTCGGTGGTGTGCAGGTCGAGCATGAACTGGCCGATGGCGCGTTCGAGCCGCGCCAGCCCCTTCTTCAGCACGACGAAACGCGCCCCGGAGAGTTTTGCCGCCGCCTCGAAATCCATGTAGCCGAGCGCGGTGCCGAGATCGTCATGCAGCTTCGGGGCAAATGCGTAGTTGCGCTTGTTGCCGAATATGTGGTGCTGCACGTTGCCGCGCTCGTCGACACCGTCGGGCACGTCATCGAACGGAATGTTCGGAATCGCCGACAGCTCTTTCGTCAGCTCCTCATCGGCAGCTTTGGCCGCGGCTTCGAGCTGCGGCATCGTCGTCTTGAGCTCGGCCACTTCGGCCATCAGCTTGGCGGCGCGCGCCTCGTCCTTGGCTTTCTTAGCATCGCCAATTTCTTTCGAGGCCGCGTTGCGCCGTGCCTGTGCCTGCTCCGACGCCAGGATCGCCGCGCGCCGCTTCTCGTCAATCGCGAGCAGCGAGGCCGACATCGGCTTCAGGCCGCGCCGTGCGAGGCCGGCGTCGAAGGCTTGCGGATTGTCGCGGATCGATTTGATGTCGTGCATGGCGGTGGTCCTGGGGAAGCGCGTAAACATGCAACGTTGAACGTTGCAAGTTAGCGGGTCTCCTAGCACGGCTGTCATCATCCGCGAAGGCGGATGATCCAGTATTCCAGAGACAGTCGTGATTTCTCGACGGGCTGCTGCGTACTGGAATCCCCGCCTTCGCGGGGAATGACGCCGATGGGCTGGCCGTCCTCTACTCCGCCGGATTGGCCGGCGTCGACACGTCGGTGCCAGTGGCCGCCCGCGAGGCCGCGGCCTTCTTCTCCACCATCGCCACCGCGATGATCGAACCCTCGTAGAGCGCTAGCAAGGGAAACGCCAGAGAGCACTGGCTGAGCACGTCGGGCGGCGTCAGCACGGCCGCGATGACGAAGGCGATGACGATGAAATAGCGGCGCTTCTCGCGCAGCATCTTCGAGGTGACGATGCCGATCCGCCCGAGCAGCGTCAGGATCACCGGCAGCTGGAAGGCGATGCCGAAGGCGAAGATCAACGACATCATCAGCGACAGATATTCGCCGACCTTGGGCAAGAGCTGGATCTGCGCGGTCTCGTCGCTGCCGGCCTGCTGCATGCCGAGCGAGAAGCGGACCAGCATCGGCAGGACGACGAAATAGACCAGCGCTGCGCCCAGCACAAAGAAGAACGGGGTTGCGACCAGATACGGCAGGAAGGCCTGCTTCTCGTGCTTGTAGAGGCCGGGCGCCACGAACTTGTAGATCTGCGTCGCGACGATCGGGAACGAGATGAAGCCGGCGCCGAACAGCGCGAGCTTGAGCTGAGTGATGAAATATTCCAGCAGCGCCGTGTAGATGAACTTGGAATTCTCGGGACCCGCGACCCACACGAACGGCCAGACCAGCACGTTGTAGATCTGCTTGGCGAAGAAGAAGCAGAAGATGAAGGCAACGCCGAATCCGAGCAGCGCCTTGATCAGCCGCGACCGCAGCTCGATCAGATGGTCCATCAAAGGGGCTTTGCTGGCCTCGATATCGGCGTCGGTCATGACGCTTTGGCGTCCTTGATCGCTTCGGATGCCGCGGTGTCTTGCGCGACCTGGGCCTGCTTGACCTCACGGGTGATCGCAAGCGGCTCGTTCGCTGCTGCGTGCGCCTCGGCTTCCATGAAGGTCGCGGGCGTCGGCGCTTCCGGTGTCGTTGGCGTTACCGGCGCTTCACTCGAAATCACCGGCGTTTCACTTGAACTCGCCGCCGGTTCGACGGCGCCGCTGGCTGGCGTCTCGGCCGGCTTGTCGAGCGCATCGACGCGTAGCGCGTCGCTGACATCCTTCTGAAGCGAAGTCAGCGGATTGAAGCCGGTCGCGACTTCCTTGACCTCGTCGAAGCTCTTCTTGAGGTCGGCCATCTCGGCCTCGCGCATCGCTTCCTGGAACTGGCCCTGGAATTCGGCGGCCATCTTGCGGGCCTTGCCCATCCACTGCCCAACCATGCGCAGCACGCCCGGCAGCTCCTTCGGGCCGATGGCGATCAGGGCCACGACCCCGATGAGGACCAGTTCACTCCAGCCGATGTCGAACATGAGGTCTTCCGTTCACGCCAGCCGCAACCGGCCCAATCCATTGCGCGCAGGATCGGGGCCGCTACCCGCGTTCTGGCGTGCTCTCTGGCTCAGACGGCCTTGCTGCCGACGTCGGACCGTGCCGCGGTCGGTGCGGCATTGTTGTGCTCGATGGACTTGGCCGGCTCGGGCTTGTCGGCGGGCTTATCGTCGTCCTGCATGCCCTTCTTGAACGCCTTGATGCCCTGCGCCACGTCGCCCATCAGATCCGAAATCTTGCCGCGGCCGAACAGCAGCAGGACCACTGCGATCACCAAGATCCAGTGCCAAATGCTGAGTGAACCCATCCTGCAACCCTCCAAACGCGCATGGCCGGGGACCCGGCCGATCTTTACCGAAACCTAGGCTTGGCGGGTGTCAAAAACAAGGACCAAGGCAGCGCCAATTCGCTGTCGGCGCTACGCAATCTTGCTAGTGTTAACCGGTCGCAGGGCCCGTAGACGGACGGACATCACTCCTCGCCGCCACCTTGGCTGCCACCCTCATCGCCGCTTTCCGGCGTCTCCGGCTCGACCGCAGGCGCCAGCGCCAAATCGAGGCCCTCGCCCGGTTCCAGCGGATCCTCGTCCTCACGCAGCGTCGGGTCGTCCGACGGCGTCGGCACGCTGAATCCGGTCGGCAGGCGCGAATCCAGCAGGCCAGTGCCCTTGAGCTCTTCGAGGCCCGGCAGGTCGCCGAGCTGTTCCAAAGTGAACTGCGACAGGAACTCCTCGGTGGTGCCGAAGGTCAGCGGACGGCCGGGCGTCTTGCGCCGGCCGCGCGGCTTGATCCAGCCGGTTTCCAGCAGCACATCCAACGTGCCCTTCGAGGTGACGACGCCGCGGATCTCCTCGATCTCGGCGCGCGTCACCGGCTGGTGATAAGCGATGATCGCCAGCACCTCGATCGCCGCGCGCGACAGACGGCGGGTCTCGGTGCTCTCCCGCGTCATCAGCCAGGCGAGATCGCCGGCGGTGCGGAAGGTCCATTTGTTGGCGACGCGCACGAGATTCACGCCGCGCGACGCATAATCGGCCTGGAGCTGCTCAAGCGCCGCCTTGACGTCCACGCCGTCTGGCATCCGCTTGGCCAGCGTCGCCGTATCCAGCGGTTCACTCGAGGCAAACAGCAGCGCTTCCAGCAGCCGCAATTCCTCCGGCCGTGCCTGGGATTCGTTCTCCATCGGCTCGGCCTCTTCTACCCGCGCTTCAGCCAGGCTTGCCATGGCAGATCCTCCTTCTTGCACTTAACCGACCGGCGCATCGGGCGCAGGAGCTGCGTCCGGAACCGGTTTAGGACGCCCCTTCCGGAAATAGATGGGCGCAAACGCCTCTTTCTGGTTCAGCTCAAGCTGGCCTTCGCGCACCAGTTCGAGCGCGGCGGCGAAGCTCGAGGCGAACACCGTCGCGCGCTGCGTCGGATCGGCGACATGCCGGATCAGGAAGTCGTCGAGAACGCCCCAATCATCCTGTTCGCTGATACTGCCGACCAGCCGTTCCAGCGTGGCGCGCGCTTCGGCGAGCGACCACACCGTACGCTTGGCCAGATGCACGCTCGCCAGCACGCGCGATTGGCGCTGCGCGGCATAGGCGGTGAGCAGGTCGTACAGCGTCGCCGTGTATTTCGGATGCTTGATCTCCGCGATGTGCTCGGGCTCGCCGCGCGGAAAGATGTCGCGCTGCAATTGCGGCCTGTTCATCAGCCGATTGGCGGCTTCGCGAATGGCTTCGAGCCGGCGCAGGCGGTTGGCGAGCGCAGTCGCCATCTGCTCCGCGCTCGGGCCTTCGGCACTCGGCGGCTCCGGCAGCAGCAGGCGCGACTTTAGGAAGGCAAGCCAGGCCGCCATCACGAGATAGTCAGCAGCGAGCTCCAGCCGGATTTTCCGCGCAGCCTCGATGAAGTGGAGGTACTGGTCGGCCAGCGCCAGGATCGAAATCTTGGCGAGGTCGACCTTCTGCTGCCGCGCCAGTGCGAGCAACAGGTCGAGCGGGCCCTCATAGCCTTCGACATCCACGACCAACGCCGGCTCACCCTCGGCAAGCTCTGCGGGCCGCCCGGTTTCGAAGGATAGGATTTCTGCGGTCATGCGGATGCCGTGTTTGCCCGTGCGATCAATGCGTCCAGTTCTGCGCGTGCGGCCGCCCGGTCCAGCGGCTGCGGCGGCTTGCGTGCGGCGAGCGCGGCTTTCGCCCGCTCCAGTGCTCTGCCGGACAGTTCGGGTGTCTGGCTGGCGACGTCGCGCATCTCCTCGATGTTACCGTTGCAATGCAGGGCCACGTCGCAGCCAGCCGCGAAGATGGCGCGGGTCCGCTCGGCGATATTCCCCGACAGCGCGTTCATCGACACGTCATCACTCATTAACAAACCCTGGAACCCGATTGTGCCGCGAATCACGTCAGCAATCATTGTCGCAGATGTCGTCGCCGGTTGGGCGGCGTCGATCGCGCTAAACACAACATGTGCAGTCATGGCCATTGGCAGATCCGAGAGCGGCTTGAACGCGGCGAAATCGGTCCGTTCCAGCTCGTCCCGGGGCGTGTCGACTGTCGGCAGCTTGAAATGGGTGTCGGCAGTGGCGCGGCCATGACCGGGAATGTGCTTGAGAACCGGCAGCACGCCGCCCTGCTCCAGCCCCTCGGTGACCGCGCGCGCAATCGCGGCAACCTTGCCCGGCTCCGTGCCATAAGCTCGGTTGCCGATGACGGCATCGGCACCCGGCACCGGCACGTCAGCGAGCGGCAAGCAATCCACCGTAATGCCGAGATCGGCGAGATCGGCCGCGATTAGGCGGGCGCTCAGGCGCGCCGCAGTAAGCCCGAGCGCCGAATCAGTGTCGTACAAATTCGCAAATAGGGCTCCCGGCGGATAGAGCGGCCAGTGCGGCGGCCCCAGCCGCTGCACCCGTCCGCCCTCCTGATCGATCAGGACGGGCGCGTCGGCAGCACCCGCCACTGCCCGCAATTCCGCAACCAATGCAGCAACTTGAGCCGGCGCCGCGACGTTACGCTTGAAGAGGATGAAGCCCCATGGACGTTCGGCGCGGATAAACTCCCGCTCGGCGGCGGTCAGTTCCGTTCCGGATACGCCGGTAATGAAGGCCCGCGTGCTCATACGGCCGATTAACCCTGCCCCGCGAGGGGGTCAAGGAAACGGCCGTTAATTCCTCTGGACGAAGCAGGCGGACAGGCCTGCGGACTTGAGGCTGTTGCATGCCTGCGTCGCCTCTTCGGCCGAGCCATAGGGACCGGCGAACGCGCGGTAGACGATGCCCTTGCCCTTGTCGGTGAGGTCGACGCGCTTGATCACCGGCGAACGGGACCCGAGCACACTGCCGTACTTGCTCTGAAGCACCCGATAGGACGCGGCGGCACTTTCCTCGCTCTGCTGCGAGGAAACCTGCACGATGTAGCCCCCACCGCTGCTGGCGGGCGCAATTTGCGTCGGGTTGGTCGCAGCCATCCGCTGCGGAGGCTCGGCCGTCGGTCCCGATTGCGGCGCGAGCGACAAAGGCTGGTTGGCGCTGGCATTGGCCGACGTCGGTGGATTGCGCGGCGCGATTGGCGCAGGCGGCGCGGCAACAGGTTTTGGCGCAGTTGCGGGCTTGGCGGCTGCAGCCGATTGCGGCGTAGCGCTATCGGTCTGATCACCCTTCACAGCCACCGTCCTGATTGAGCGCGGCGAATTGTTCGGCAGTGTGCCGTTGCTCGGGGCCGCCCCCGCGCTCGGCGGCGGCACCATCGACGGCGACACGCTTGCCACCGACGGTGGATTCGCATTCTGGTTCAGCGGCGGGAACACCACGCGGGGACCAGCCGCTCTGGCATTGACGTCGACAGGCGCTTCCTCCCGCGGCACGATCTTCTCGGTGCCGTCACCGCTCACCATGCGATCCGGCATCTTGGCGGAGGAGTCCGTCGGCGCCGGCACGATCTTGGTCGGTGTGTTGTCGGCCTTGATGATCGGCGGCTCGCCGCTGCGGGGCGAGCCCGCATAGGTCTTGTAGGCGAAGGCAGCACCAGTCCCGACCACGGCAAGCGCTAGGATCGCCGCGACTGTCATCATGCCGCCGCGCTGCTTCTTCGGCTCGTCAAGTTCGGCCTCAGGATAGTCGCTCTGGTAGGCGTAAGGATCGTCGGGGTAGGCCGGATCGCGCTGGTAGTCCTGCTCGCCTGTCTCGAGCCGGCCATAGAGCGCATCATCATAGCGCGACGGATCGGGCTGCGCGTACGGCTCCCGATAGGCCTGATCCTGATAAGCCTGACCGTGCTGCTGGTGGGCCTGATCCTGATAGGCTTGGGCTTGATAAGCGTGATCCTGATGGGCCTGCGATTGATGAAAGTCCGGCTCAGGCGCAACTGCGGTCGGCTGGGCCGAATAGCGATGCAACGGATGAACCGGGTTTACGGAGACGGAATAGTCGGGCTCCGGCGCGGCTGTCGGCTGCGGCTGTACGTTGGCGCGCCGCATCCATGACGGCGGCCCGGGCGGCGGTGAGGCCTGCTCGGCATAAACCTGCCGATCATCGTCCTGGCGATAATCGTCTTCTCGATAACTCTGCGCGGGCGCTGCCGTCGGGCGTGCGGTCGGCGGCGACTGCGCTGCGAACGGATCGGTCTGTCCGATCAGACGGGCGAGCTCGGCCAAGGGATCATTTTCCGCCTTCCCATGCTGCTCGCTACCGCGACCATAGTCATCGGAGGGAAACGGTCTGTCCTGATATCGTTCGGCCATCGTGATGATGCGTCCCTTCGGGAAAGCCGCGCGCCCCTCGACCAAGGCACGGCTTTCGACCCACAAGGCTTTCAACCAAGTCTAAGCGATCCGGCTTCTGCCGGTTACCCCCGAATTCCTCTTAAGTAGTTCGCCCCAAACTACCGCATCTCGTCCGGGGCATGGACGCCGAGGATGGCGAGGCCCGATGCCAGGACTGAGACAACGCCCTGGACCATGGCCAGCCGCGCCTTCGTAAGATCTGCATCATTATTGATAATGAAGCGTAAATAGGGCAAATCGCGCCCCTTCGTCCAAAGTGCATGAAATTCGCTGGCTAAATCATAGAGATAAAAGGCAATTCGGTGCGGTTCGTGGGCCGCGGCGGCAGCTTCCAGCATGCGCGGAAAAATTGCGAGGCGCTTGAGAAGATCGAGTTCGACCGGGTCCGACAACCGTTCCACCGCCGACTCACTGAGCCAAGCGGTCCGCGCGCCGGTATCCTCCGGCAGTTCCGGGAACACCTCAGCCCGCGCGTTGCGGAAGATCGAGTGGCCGCGGGCGTGACCGTACTGAACGTAGAACACCGGGTTGTCGCGCGACTGTTCCACGACCTTGGCGAGGTCGAAGTCGAGCACCGCATCGTTCTTGCGGTAGAGCATCATGAAACGGACAGCATCCTGGCCCACCTCATCTACCACCTCACGCAGGGTGACGAAGTCCCCGCTCCGCTTCGACATTTTCACGGGCTCGCCGCTGCGCAGCAACTTCACGAGCTGCACGATCTTGACGTCGAGCGCGCCCTTGCCGGACGTCGTCGCCTTTACCGCCGCCTGCATCCGCTTGATGTAGCCGCCATGGTCGGCGCCCCAGACGTCGATCATCTCCGCAAAACCACGGTCGAACTTGTTCTTGTGGTAGGCGATGTCGGAGGCGAAGTAGGTGTAGGAATTGTCCGACTTGATCAGCGGACGATCGACGTCGTCGCCGTAGGCAGTC
The DNA here is from genome assembly GCF_023073875.1 of Bradyrhizobium sp. 154. Lineage (NCBI taxonomy): Bacteria > Pseudomonadati > Pseudomonadota > Alphaproteobacteria > Hyphomicrobiales > Nitrobacteraceae > Bradyrhizobium > Bradyrhizobium sp. 154. Next base: position 119,131 of record NZ_JADPKG010000118.1, on the reverse strand, counting down.
GCCTTGAACAGCAACTGCTCGCGGTCTTCCCAATCCTCGACCGGCGCGCCCTTCGGCGGCGGCAGGCGTCCCTCGTAGATGTCGCCCTTGGCGCACAGGAAGTCGATGGTTTCGGCAACCTGGTTGTTGCCGTTCTCGATCAGCGAGCGCTCTGAGAAGAACACGTCGTGGCGGATGTTGAGCGCGGCGAGATCGTCCTTGATCTCTTCCATCATCATCGCGATCGCCTTGGCGCGCACCGTCGGCAGCCACTCGGCCTCGCTCATTCCGCGGAGCTTGTCGCCATGCTCCTTCACCAGCACAGCGCCGACCGGCTTCAGATAGTCACCGGGATAGAGTCCTTCCGGAATCGCGCCGATGTCCTCGCCGAGCGCCTCGCGATATCGCAGGAACGCGGAGCGTGCGAGCACGTCGACCTGGGCGCCGGCGTCGTTGATGTAATATTCGCGCGTGACGTCGTGGCCTGCGAACTGAAGCAGGCTCGCCAGGGCGTCGCCGAACACGGCGCCGCGGCAATGGCCGACATGCATCGGTCCGGTCGGATTGGCCGAGACGTATTCGACGTTGACCTTGGAGCCGCCGCGGACGCGGCCGTAATCGGCGCCCTCGCGCAGCACCGTGCGCAGTGCCTCGGCCCAGGCGGCCGGCTTCAGCGTCAAATTGATGAAGCCGGGACCGGCGACGTCGACCTTGGCGATCAGCGCATCCGTGCGCAGCCGCTCGGCAATCTGCTCGGCGAGATCGCGCGGCTTTGCCTTTGCCTCTTTCGCCAGCACCATCGCGGCGTTGGTCGCCATGTCGCCATGGGAAGCATCGCGCGGCGGCTCAACCACGACGCGCGAGAAATCGATGCCCTCAGGCCAGCTGGCGTCCACGGCCAGCGTCCGGCAGGCGGCGTGCACGCGCGCGAGCACGTCGGCGAACAGGTGCAGGGATGAGGACGGGTCGGGCATGGCCGCCGCCTAACGCAAATCCGGGGTCGAGTCAAAGAGCCGCTGGTGCTCGGTCAGGGCGAAACGGTCGGTCATTCCGGCAATGAAATTGCCGATCCGGCGGGCGCGGTCGCCCTCATTGTCTGCCTCCGCCCCCAGCAGCCATTCCGGCGGCAGCTCGGCCGGCACCTTCAGGTACTTTGCGAACAGGTCGAACAGGATCTGCTCTGCCTCGCCCATCACCCGCACCACCCGCTTGTGACGGTACATGTGCTGGTAGAGGAAGGTCTTGACGGCGGCCTCCTCCTCGGCGACCTCGGCGGGGAACGCGATCAGCGCCCGGCTCTGCTGGCGCACGTCCTGCGCCGATTGCGGCTTGACCGCCGCAAGGTTCTTCTGCGCCTCGGCGAACACCGCACCGATTAGGTGCGAGATCAGCTCGCGCACCAGCTCGGCGCCGCGCCTGACATCTTCGAGATCGGGATAATGCGCCGAGGTCTCGGCGATGATCTCCGCCGTCAGCGGCATCACCTTGAGATCGTCGAGCTGGAACAGGCCGGCGCGCAGACCGTCATCGATGTCGTGAGCGTCATAGGCAATGTCGTCGGCGATCGCGGCGACCTGCGCCTCGAGCGAGGCGAAGCTCCATAATTCGAGATCATGCGTCTTGATATAGTCGGCGATGCCGATGGGAACGCCGTGCTCGCGATAGCGTCCGATCGGCGCGCCGCTGCGATCGGTCAGCGGGCCGTTGTGCTTGACGATGCCCTCCAGTGCTTCCCAGGTCAGGTTCAGCCCATCGAACTCGGGATAGCGGTGCTCCAGCGCGGCGACGACGCGGAGCGTCTGGGCGTTGTGGTCGAAGCCGCCAAACTCCTTCAGGCAGGCGTCCAGTGCCCGCTCGCCGGCATGGCCGAACGGCGGATGGCCAAGATCATGGGCAAGCGCCAAGGTTTCGGTGAGATCCTCGTCCAGCCCGAGCTGCCGGGCCAGCGCTCGGGCGATCTGGGCCACCTCGAGCGAATGGGTCAGCCGGGTGCGGTAGTGGTCGCCCTCGTGGAACACGAACACCTGGGTCTTGTACTTCAGGCGGCGGAACGCGGTCGAATGGATCACGCGGTCGCAATCGCGTCGGAACGGGCTGCGGGTCCGGCTCGGGGGCTCCGCGACCAGCCGGCCGCGGCTGCGCTCGGGGTCGCAGGCAAAGGGCGCGCGGGGGGCAGCCATTCCGACGGACACGGCGAATTTAGTCCCTATCCATTTGATTCTGCGTATGGTGGCACTTAACTATGTCGGGCGCGGGATACCAAACGAATTGGGCAATGAACTTGGTATGACCGGGACTATCGGAGACGAACGATGACGACTGCCGTGACCATCAGCGACCGGGCCGCACGCCGGATTGGGGAGATCCTCAAGGGCGAAGGGTCAGGCGCGATGCTACGCATCTCCGTCGAGGGCGGCGGCTGCTCGGGTTTCCAGTACAAGTTCGACATCGACCGTGCCCGCACCGATGACGATCTCGTGATCGAGCAGGACAATGCTGTGGTGCTGGTCGATTCGGCCTCGCAGCCGTTCCTGGCGGGATCGCAGGTCGATTTCGTCGACGATCTGATCGGCGCCTCGTTCCGAGTCAACAATCCGAACGCGACTGCCTCGTGCGGCTGCGGGACCAGCTTCTCGATCTGAGCACCTACGCGCCGGTGATCTGCCTTTCCTCGTCCGTCCACTCCACCTCGACCGGCATCAGCTCCGGCCGAAGCGGCGCATCCTCCGACATGACGTGGCCGTCCAGCGCACGTAGCAGGGCCGCGACCAGCGCAGGCTTGCGCAGCGGCTTGGGCAGAAAGTCCGACATGCCGGCCTCGCGGCAGATCCTGACGTCTTCGGGGAAGGCGTTGGCGGTGAGCGCGATGATTGGCAGGACTTCGAAGCGCCCGCCTTGCGCACGGATCGCGCGGGTTGCGGCAAGTCCGTCCATGTCGGGCATGCGCACGTCCATCAGCACGACATCGTAGTCGCCTTCAGAGGCTGCCGCGACGGCGTCGACGCCGTCGGTGACGACGCGCAGCTCAACATCGAATCCGCCGAGCATCTTGCTCACGACCATGCGGTTGACGGCGTCGTCCTCGGCGACCAGCACCTTCAGCGGCCGGTCGAGCCCGGCGATGCGAGCCTTGAGCTCGTCGCCGTCGTCGCGGCCCGCATCGTGGTCTGACGCCTCCGCCCGGCTCCAGGGCAACACCAGGGTGAAGCGGAAAGTCGAGCCCTCGCCCGGCATCGAGGTGACGCCGATGGTGCCGCCCATCTGTTCGATGATGCGCCGGGAAATCGCAAGGCCAAGGCCGGTGCCGCCGAAACGGCGGCTGATCGAGGCGTCCGCCTGGACGAAGTCGCTGAAGAGCTGGCCGAGCTTATCGGGGGCGATGCCGATGCCGCTATCGGTCACCGCCCATTCGACCGTCGCCAGCAGATCGCGCCGCGCCTGGCAGGTGACCGAAACCCTCACCTCGCCTTCGTCGGTGAACTTCACCGCGTTGGACACGAGATTGAGCAGCACCTGGCGAATGCGCGCGGCGTCGCCGCGCAGCGTCGGCGGCAGGTTCGGATCGAGCTCGATCTTGACTGCAACCCCCTTGCTCTTGGCGCTCGCGCGCGCCACGGACGCGGCGGTCTCGACCAGCGCCCGCGGCGCAAAGTCGATCGCTTCCAACGCGAAGCGGCCGGCCTCGAGCTTGGACAGATCGAGGATGTCGTTGAGGATGCGCTGGAGATTGTCGCCGGACTCGCGGATCGTGGTGACGGCCTCGTGCTGCTCCGGATCGAGCTTTGTCTCCAGCAGCATGCTGGCAAGCCCGAGCACGCCGTTCATGGGCGTGCGGATCTCGTGGCTCATCACCGCCAGGAAGTCGGACTTGGCGCGGCTCTCGGCTTCGGCCTTCTCCGCGCGCCAGCGTTCAGTCACGTCGCGGCCGAAGCCGCGATAGCCGAGGAACTGGCCGTCGCGATCGTGGGCGGGCTTCGCCGTCAGCGACCACAGCCGCGCCTCGCCCCCGGCGACGATCTTGATATTCATCTCATGCAGCGGCTCGGCCTGCTCCATCAGGCCGATGATGTTGTAGGCCGCGCTCTTGTCCTCGGGGCAGAGCATGTCGAGCACGTCGGCGAAGTGCGATCCCTTCAGGAGCGGAAGCGGCAGCTGCGCCACGTCCGCGAAGCGCTGGGGTACGTCGACGAGATGCCCTTCGGCATCGGTCTGCCACAGCCAGTCGCTGGCGTTCTCCTGAAAGTCCTTCAGCAGCAGCGAAATGATCTCGGTCTGCCGCTCAAGCTCGAGCTGGGCCTTGAGATTGCCGAGGAAGAGGTTGCCGTGGGAGACCATGTTGCGCGCCATGAAGAATGCGAACAGCAACAGGAACACCGCGGTCACCAGATAGGGCCCGTCACCGCACAGTAGCATCGCACCGGCGCAGGCGATCGTCATGGTGGCGAGATAGACAAGGCCGGCACGCGGGAAGGTCGACAGCGTGAACGCGCCGCCCGACATCATGCCGACCATCAGGCAGGCCAGGATGAGCTGGCTGGTTGGCACGATGCGGCTGAACAGCGCCAGCGGCAGCATGCCCCAGATCGCGGCGAGGAAGAACGCCTGCCGCAGCATCTGCCGCGCGGCACGCGGCGAGGCCTCCTGCGGCGGATTTCGATGCGACCGCCGCCACGAACGGACCGCGAGCGAGGCGGTGGCGGCGAGCGTCATACCCCAGATCGCGAGGAAGTCGTTCCAGCCCCTGCCCCAGAACAGGATCAGCACGACGGCGACGTTGAGCATGGTGACGGCCATCGTCACCGGAATCAGCCGCGTCACCGCCTCGATCTGCTTGGCGCGGATGCGCCGCAGCTCGCGCTCGCTGAGATCGGCCGTCAGACCATCCTCGATCTCGAAGCCGCCTAGCCAATACAGCAACGCGCCGATCACGCCGTCGCGCGGCTCAGTTCGCGTCATGGATTTGTCCGGCCATCCCATCCGAGGCACCTTTTCGGCATCAATGACCCGCCGCGCGCTTAAGCCGGGTTAATTTTGTGGGAGATTCTGCGGCCGCCTTGACGGGCGCGTTTGCATTTTGTTCTAACGGTGGCCCCGCCTGGAGCCCCTCCCAATGCCTATCAGAGTAGCCACCTGGAACGTGAACTCGGTCCGGCAGCGGATCGACCTGCTGCTGACCTGGCTGAAGGAGTGCCAGCCGGACATCGTCTGCCTCCAGGAGATCAAGTGCGTCGATGAGGCCTTCCCCCGGCTGGAGATCGAGGCGCTCGGCTACAACGTGGTTACGCATGGGCAGAAGACCTTCAATGGCGTCGCCCTGCTCTCCAAGCTCCGGTTCGACGAGACCAAATCGGGACTCGCCGGCGATGACGAGGATGCGCATGCCCGCTTTCTCGAAGGCGTGGTAACGCTCAAGCAGGGCGTCTTGCGCATCGCCTGCCTCTATCTGCCCAACGGCAATCCGGTCGGCACCGACAAATATCCCTATAAGCTCAAATGGATGTCGCGGCTTCTTGAGTATTCGAAGGAACGCCTTAAGGAGGAGGTCCCGCTGATCCTCGCGGGCGACTTCAACGTCATCCCGCATGCCCGCGACGTCCACAACCCCGCCGCCTGGACCGAGGATGCCCTGTTCAAGGCCGAGACGCGGGAGAGCTTTCAATCCCTGCTCGGGCTCGGCCTGACCGATGCCTTGCGGGCGGTCACGGATGAGCCCGGGCTCTACACCTTCTGGGACTACCAGGCCGGGGCCTGGCAGAAGAACCAGGGCCTGCGCATCGACCATCTCCTGCTGTCGCCGCAGGCCAGCGACCGGCTCGCCAATGTCGGCATCGACAGCTATGTGCGCGGTTGGGAGAAGCCGTCGGACCACGTGCCGGTATGGGCGGATCTCGATCTTGAGGCGGCATAAGAGCCGCCTCTGCAGATCACTCCCGGCGGCCCTGCACCCACTGCTCCAGCATTTGCAGGCACATGGCGCGGTCGTCGTCGGAGGCCTTGGCGAAGGCGCGGTTATAGCTTTCCTTGATCCAGGTCTCCTCGGCCCCGGCGCTGTCACGCGCCAGCGTCAGCCACATCAGGCCGCGCGCGACCTGCCGCGGCAGGCGGTCGCCGTTGAACAGCATCTGGCCAAGCAGGGCCTGCGCCTGATGCTGGCCCTTTTGTGCGGCGAGGCCGAGCCAGCGCGCGCCGTAGCGAAAATCCTCGCGCGAGGCGTCCGGCGTCTTCAGGTACAGGCGGGCCAGATCATACTGCGCGTCCGCGTTGCCGAAATAAGACGCGGCATAGGAGAACATCTCCCGCGCCCGCTCCGGATCCGACTTGATCTTCGAGTTCGGGATACCGCTGAGATAATAGCGGCCGAGCGCGACGAAGGCGTTGGCCACGATCTGCGCCTGCGGCGCCGACGGACTGTCCTCGGCATGCGCATTGGCGATGCGGCTGAAATATTCGAAGGCGCGCAGATCGTCCTGGGCGACGCCGTCGCCATTGGCGTACATGCGGCCGAGCTTCCACTGCGCGATGGGGTGGCCGCCCTCGGCGGCATATTGCAGGGCGCTAAGCGAGGTTTCCTGGGTTACGACCGCCGGCGGAATTCGGCTGCGAACCGTATTCGCGGCGCCCGGCAAGGTGGTCACGACCGGGATGGTCGCGTCCTTGTTCACCGGCGCACCGTCGAAGGCGAGCGCCGGTGCGGCCAGCGCTATAGCCCCCAACACAAACGCAACTATGGCACGCCTAGATGTCCGCATAGCACTGTTTCTCGTGCGCGCCGCCCGGATGGGTCACCGCCCCCCCGAGCGCTGGTCCAACCTGCTGAGCATACTTCCAGAGCGCACCCGACGTGTGGTTAGTCGCGCGAGGTGCCCATTTGGTCTTGCGCTGGGCGAGCTCCTGGTCGCTCAATTTTACGTTAAGGGTACCGGCGACGGCATCGATCTCGACGATGTCGCCGTCCTCGAGCAGCCCGATCGGGCCGCCAATCGCGGCCTCGGGCCCGACATGACCGATGCAGAAGCCGCGAGTCGCGCCGGAGAAGCGGCCGTCGGTGATGAGCGCGATCTTGCCGCCCATGCCCTGGCCAGTCAGCGCTGCGGTGGTCTGGAGCATTTCCCGCATGCCGGGACCGCCCTTCGGCCCCTCGTAGCGGATCACGATGACTTCGCCTTCGCGATAGGTGCGCTTCTGGACCGCCTCGAAAGCATCCTCCTCACGGTCGAAGCACCTGGCCGGACCGGTGAACCTGAGGTTGGACATTCCCGCGACTTTCACGATCGCACCTTCTGGCGCCAAATTGCCCTTCAGACCGACCACACCGCCCGTGACGGTGATGGGTTTGTCTGCCGGGTGCACCACGTCCTGGTGCGGATTCCATTTCACGCTCTTGAGGTTTTCGGCGATCGTTCGACCGGTGACGGTGAGGCAATCACCGTGAAGAAATCCGTTGTCGAGCAGCGTCTTCATCAGAAGCGGGATGCCGCCAACTTCAAACATGTCTTTGGCGACATAACGGCCGCCCGGCTTCAAATCCGCGACATATGGTGTCTTTTTGAAGATTTCGGCGACGTCGAACAAGTCGAACTTGATGCTCGCCTCGTGCGCGATCGCCGGTAGGTGCAGCGCAGCATTGGTCGAGCCGCCGGACGCGGCGACCACGGCGGCCGCATTCTCCAGCGCCTTGCGGGTGACGATGTCGCGCGGCCGGATGTTGGAGGCGATCAGGTCCATCACCTTCTCGCCCGCGGTCATGCAGAAGGCGTCGCGGATTTCATAAGGTGCCGGCGCACCGGCTGAGTATGGCAGCGCAAGGCCAATCGCCTCGGAGACAGTCGCCATGGTGTTGGCCGTGAACTGCGCGCCGCAGGCACCCGCCGAGGGACAGGCCACGCGCTCGATCTCGTCGAGGTCCTCGTCCGACATGGCGCCAACCGAATGCTTGCCGACCGCCTCGAACATGTCCTGCACCGTGACCTGCTGGCCGCGGAAATTGCCGGGCAGGATCGAGCCGCCGTAAATGAAAATCGACGGCACGTTGAGGCGGACCATAGCCATCATCATGCCCGGCAGCGACTTGTCGCAGCCGGCGAGGCCGACGAGCGCATCATAGGCGTGGCCGCGAACCGTCAACTCGACCGAGTCGGCGATGCATTCGCGCGACGGCAGCGAGGAGCGCATGCCATCATGGCCCATGGCGATGCCGTCGGTGACGGTGATGGTGCAGAATTCGCGCGGAGTGCCGCCGGCCGATGCGACCCCCTTCTTCACCGCCTGTGCTTGACGCATCAAAGCGATGTTGCAGGGCGCAGCCTCGTTCCAGCACGAGGCGACGCCGACGAAAGGCTGGTGGATCTGCTCGGTAGTCAGACCCATCGCGTAGAAGTAGGAGCGATGAGGCGCGCGCGCAGGACCTTCCGTCACGTGACGGCTCGGCAGCCTCTGCTTGTCGATCTTCGCGCGCATCGCAAACCAGTTTCCCCGGTCAACCCTTTCAGACCCGAAAAATCAGAGCCAAGATTTGAATCGACCTTGGGATTTCCCGTCGCCGTCGAAGACTGGCCGCTACCCTTAAAACATTAGAGTGATTTTATTCATGTTCGGGTGTGGCTAAAAAGCGGCGACGACGCGAACGGTCGGTGATCAAAGTTAAATCCGGGGGAGTGTTGCGCGGACAGCACAATCGTGGCTCGGAAGACACGGATAAGCCTACAGTGATACCTCGCGGCGAGGCCCAATCTCCGACTTGAAGGAGCGAAGAAGCTCCGCCCGGATCTGGTTGGTGACAGGAAGCGCGGCTGCACTGAGTCGGGGACCCGCTTTGCCTGATCATGTCCGTGCACACCTCGCTCGTGTCCGCGACAAGCTCCACATCGCCAGGCAAGCCCGGCGCTGGCGTCCGGAGCACGAGGGAGGTGTGACACACCGCCGTCGGCGCATCGCAATGATGGATCGAGAGGGGATATCGTAACTCTCCGACGTGCATTTCAACGCGCAGACACGCCTTCGCATCCTCGCGGCGCATTTCGCCCGAGCTTTGCTTCGTCGCTCCACCCTCAAAGCCGGGAGGGCGCAGGGGCGGCCGGGTGCTGACCTGGCACCCACGGTCCGCTGTGCGAAAGGCACACGCAGAAAACTGCACAGCGGCATACAGGTGAAGCCCAACACACGGCCTTCCCTGCGCAGTGGTTTGACGGCTTATGCCGCGCTCTCCTGGGAGCCGAATTCGTTCTGGCCTCCCTCGCCCTCGTAGAAGTCACGGACACCGCGCCGGTTGACGCCCATGCCGCATCCGCCAGGGCTTGACCGTAGCAACGACGGCCAGGACCACACGGTTTTGCCGTACGCGCGGCTCGCCTGCGCCGCAGGGTTCGACGGCGTTGTGCACTTTACCATCGACATGCTGGCGCGACGAACCTGACAGCGCCGTCCGTCTACGCGAAGCTCAAGGGCTCACGGAGAGCAATCCGCCCTGCCCTTGGCCTTTCGCGCCCGACGCTGCCGCGTCCACCGCAAGCCCGGCTCCGCGATCATCACGACACATGATCGCCCCTCTCGGATGAGCCGGGATGCACGACACATACGTCATTTCCGAATTTCGGTAAAGCGGAATATTTTTGAACGCGCCGCTTGACACGGGACAGGCCGAAATTGCCTGGTGTTTTGCCCGTCGGGATGTGCTCAGGCATTCCGCAGCGCGCGGACGAACGGATCGCCCACACGGACGATCTCGCAGACGGCGACGAGACCGGCGAGCCACACGGCACTGGTGAGCCCAATGCGCGTCACGATGGCAGCGGTGAAGGCGCCCTCTCCGCCGAGGGCCGGCGTCGCGGCGAGCAGCGCGAGCTCATAGGCCGCATAGGCGGCAACGAGCGTGACGGCCAGCGCCAGCGGCCTGCGGCCCTGCGGCAGCGTACGCAGCACGGCGGACGAAACGGCGGTCGCCAGCAGCACGGCCGCGCCGGTCGCAAAACCCCAGGCGATGGTGCTGCCGTCGATAGGGTAATGCAGCGCGCCGAAGCCGATGGCCTGGTTCACGAGCCAGACGCCGGTGACGACGAGCAGTGCCGGCCGCAGCGGCAGCATCGCGGCCGCGACAACCGCGAAGGCCGCAAACGGCGTGGCGCAGGCGAACGCGAAGCTTCCGAGCGCGCCTGACACCGCCAACAGCGCAAAACAGAACATCCGCGCAAGGCGCGGCGCGACGGGGTGAAGCCGGAAACGGTCGTCATGAGATGGCAGGATGAGAGCCATGGTGATCTCCAGACGGTCGTCTTACCACGTCTGGTGATGATTTACGATTTACGCAAGCCAGCACGATCAGGCCGGCGTTCTCTCGGAGCGCGTCCGGACCACGGCCCGTTCGCCGGCGTCGACGAGCTGGCCGATACCGGTTCGGCCCATAAGCGCGCACCGGACGATGTTTTCAGCGACCGACCTCCGGAAGCCATAGTCCTCGCCATCGGGGCGACCGCGGCAGATCCGGTCCAACGCCAATTTCATGTTGATCCGTGTGCGGGTGTCGAAGTGCTCGCTGATCATTCGCCCGGCCTCGATGGGTTGATGTTGGGCAGAAACGCCCGCCGGTGGGCCCGGTTCCAAATCGGAGATCAAGGGACGTCCCGTCAGACTGCGAGTGCGTGGCGACTTACGTCCGCCCGCGCGGGCGCTGGGCTTGCGCCCACGCAACGGCGACGTCGCGTGGCGGAACATCGATGCGCTTGATCGGCGTCAGTTCGCCGGAGGCGGAGACGATCGCGGTCTCCTCGCGGCGGCAGCGCGGGCACACGAAGCGGACTTCGTGCGGGGACGCCGACCAGCTTGAACGTTTGACGTTGGCAGCCATCGGCCAGGCGTCGCAATGCGAGCACGACACCAGGAACCGGCCGGGATCGAGCATACCCATTCCATCGAACTCCGCGTCCTGCCCGCTTCCTCAATGATTAATCCATGTGAATCGTTCCGGTGCCTAGGCACCGCCGGGCTTGGCGCGTCAGGGACTTTGGATCAGTGCGCCCCCTTGAGGGTGCAGGAGGTCGTGCAGGTCACCGTGGTGCCGCGATCGCATGCTTTGCAGGCGCTGACGCACTGGTTCATGTCGCGGGGATTGTAGCTGCTGTAGTTTCGCATCGGGCAGGTCGAGGCCGAGCCGGTGATGTCCTGCTCCTGATTGCAGGCTGCCATCATGAGCGCGACTGTGATCACTGCAACGAGGCGCATGGGATTGCCCGTCGAACATGGCAAGTGACACTCGCGGGGCGCGCTGCATTGCAACGAATCCCCGCCTTCCCACCACGAACCGTCGCCGATCAGCGACATCCGCATGCTGCGAGAATGCGCGCCAAATGTTAAGAACGGATTGCAGCCGGCCTCAGGCCGCGGCCCTGGTCGCGATCGCCTGCCGCGTGTCCAGCGCCAGCTGGCGGTACTGTTCTCCGAGATTCAGATAGAACTCGCGCTTGGCGCTGTCGGTCGCGAGCTTGGCGATCAGCTCGCACTCCGCGGTGAGCGTCTCGAACCGTTCGAGCCTGTCCTCAAGATGTGTCATCGGCGTGTCCCCATCAGACGCCTCAAGGACATCAAGCCTAAGCCCGGGAAATAGGTCACGGCGAACATCGTTATGAACCAGAATCGTTTTTTCCGGTCTGCGGCGAAGGACGGCAGGCACGGCTATTTCTGCTCCAACCGCCAGGCGCCATCCCAACCGCCGTCGGGCGGGTTGGCCTCGAACTGCGTGATGCGGCCGAGCAGCGTGCGCGAAGGACCGTCGCCCGGGACCGCTTCGAGCGCGGCGTTGAAGGCGGCGCGGGCATCGCCGAAGCGCCGGGCGCGATAGGCGGAGAGACCTTCGGCATAGTGCGTGCGCAGGCTCGCTTGGGCATCGGTGAGTGCGTTGGCCCTGCCCATCACCTCGAAAACAGCTTGCGGTGCGCTCTGGCCCGCCACCGCGAGACGATCGATCTCGCGCAGCTCGAGGCGCGCGCCGACCGCCTCTGCCGTTGCCTGCGAGATCAGGATGCGGGTCCCATACGCCTTGTTGGCGGCCTCCAGCCGCGAGGCGAGGTTCACGGCGTCGCCCATCACGGTAAAGCTCATCATCAGCTCGGAGCCGATGCTGCCGGTCAGGACCTCGCCGGTGGCGATGCCGATACGCAGATCGCAGGGCGCCGGCATGGCGCGGATGCCGAGCAGATCCGGCAGCTGCTTCTGGAGCGCGGGCACCTGATCGGCCATCTCGATGGCGGCAAGGCCGGCGAGCATCGCCTGCTCGTCCTCCTCGATAAAGGGCGGCCCCCAATAGGACATGATGGCGTCGCCGATATATTTGTCGATGACGCCGCGATTGCTGCGGATGGGGCCGGACATCACCGTGAAATAGTGGTTCATCACCTTGACGAGACCGCGCGGCGTCATGCCTTCGCTCATCGAAGTGAAGCCGCTCATGTCGCAGAACATGATGGTCATGACCCGACGCTGGCCCTCGATGGCGACCTCCGGCCGGTCAATCAGGCCCTGCACCACCTTGGGGTCGATGTAGCGCCCGAAGGTCTCGCGGATGCGTTCGTTGTGGCGCAACTGCTCGATCATGCGGTTGAAGGCCGCGGCAAGCTCGCCGATCTCGTCCTGCGTGGAAACGGTGATCGGCTTGTCGAACCGACCCGCCTCGACCTCGCGGGTGCCAGCGAGCAGCAGTCGCACCGGGCGCGTGATACCGCTACTCACGAGCAGCGCAAAGGCAAATCCGACGATCGCTGCGAGTAGGGTCACGACGCCCGACACGATGATCGTCTGGTGCTGGCGGCTGATCACCTGCGACGTGCTGAAGAAAACCTGCGCCAGCATGTCGGTGCGGATCGCATCGATCTTCTGGTTGAACTGGTCGCGCAGCGCATCGATGTGCTCCAGCGTGCCGCGGGCCTCCGCCATCTGCTTGGCATCGACCTGCTTGACCAGCTTTCCGTGGTCCTCGTCAAGATCGCGGCGCAGCTCAGTGACGGCGGTCTCGATGCGGAGCTCGATCCGCGCCAGCGCGGCATAGTCGGACGGGGTCCTGGGATCGTCGATGATGGCGTTGATGAGCTTGCGTGCACTCTCGGCTTCCTCCTCGATCTTGCGGTCGGTTTGATCGAACTCGCGCAGGCGCGCCGCATAGGCCTCCTCGTCCGATGGCGACTGCATCTTGGTCATGACCATGCGCCGCAGTGCCAACGCCCGTTCCAGCGAACGGACGTTGGCCCGCGCCAGATGCCCATAGGCCGGGATGTAACGGTTGGTCAGCTCGTCCAAGAGCACGCCGACCTGGCTCGACATCACCATCGACAGGATCGAGGTGATCAACATGAGAACGATCAATCCGAGGGCGACCCCGACGATCTTGCGCCGAATCGACTGGTTGAAAATCGGCATAGGTGCAGGGCAAAGGCTGAAAGGATGAACGATGGAACTCAATACACCGGAATTGGTCGTAGGGACACGCACAATCTGGCGGGCCTGACGTCCTGAACCTACACAACCCCTGCGAGAGCCCACTAACAGAGGTTTAAAGGCGCTGTCCTTCCACCATTTCGCACGTTCCCGAGTTCCCATCCGTATTTTGCCGCATTGTTGCGGGAGCGTGAGAAATGCGAAACGATGTCATGACATCGTTTTGGTGTCTTTTTTTGATTCTCAAGCCGCATGTCGTCGCGGACCTTGGTTTGTAGTGGTTTCGCAGGGGGGCCATGGAATGAACCAGTGCCTACGCTCGCTCGCGTGTGTCGTTGCCGTGGCCGCGATCGCCCTCCTTCCCACGGCGTTGGCGGCGAAGAGCAGTCATAAATCATCTGCTCCGAAGAAGACGAATGAGGCGAAGGCCGGCAAGCACCGCCATGCCTCGGCCGCCAAGGCGCGGCACGGCAAGCACGCCGAAGCCAAGCGCAAGTCGAAGAAGACGGTCGAGGTACCCTCGGATAAGCCGGCACCGCCGCCGCTGACCGGCGATCTCGCCGCGCTGAGGGATGCGATCGACCTCGCGCGCAAGGGCAAGACCGAGGATGCGGGCGCCGCACGCGACCGCATCACTGACCCCGCCGGACAGAAGCTTGTGGACTGGTTCATGCTGCGCCATTCCGAGAGCACGGCGAATTTCAAGCGCTACGCCGCCTTCCTCGCCGCCAATCCGGACTGGCCGAGCAGCGCTCTGCTGTGCCGGCGCGCCGAGGCGCGGCTGTGGCAGGAGAAGAGCGAGCCGGCCATCGTGCACAAATTCACCATGGACCGGCCGACCAGCGCCAAGGGCAGGTTCGCGCTGGCCCGTGTGCTGCTCACTGAAGGCGAGACCGACAGGGCCGCGCGTCTCGTGCGCGAGGCCTGGCGCACGGATGAATTGTCCGAGCGGAGCGAAGAAGACTCCTACGCGGCGTTCCACGACCTTCTATCCACCGACGATCACCGCGCGCGCATGGACAAGCGTCTCGGCGCCAAGGACTACGCAGGCGCACGACGCGCAGCCAAACGTCTCGGCGAGGATGCGCTCGCGATCGTAAAGGCCTGCGCCGCCGTCACCGGCAAGGCTAGCAAGGCCAAGGACTATCTCGAGGACGTCTCGACCGAGGCGCGGCGCGATCTCGGCTATGTACTGTGCCGCGCCCAATGGCATCTTCAGAACGACCGCATCGACGACGCAGCCGAGGTGATCCTCACCGCCCTGCCCGACACGATGGCGGCGCAGGACACCGATGCCTGGTGGCGCGAGCGCCGCCTGCTGGCACGCAAGCTGCTCGACCAGGGCAAGTTCAAGACCGCCTACGACGTGGTGCGCACGGCCGCGGTGCCGGAAAAGGAAGTCTACCGCGTCGACTACCATTTCATGTGCGGCTGGATCGCGCTGCGCTATCTCGACGATCCCAAGACGGCGATGGTGCACTTCGCCGCAATCGACGAAGGCTCGGCCAATCCGATCGCGCTGTCGCGCGCCCATTACTGGCGCGGCCGCGCCGCCGAAGCGATGGGCGCCACCGTCGACGCCCGCATGAGCTACAAGGCGGCGGCGCGCTATCAGACCGCCTATTACGGCCAGCTCGCCCGCGCAAAGCTTGGCCTCGACCGTATCGAGCTACGTGCGCCCTCCCCGGTGTTGGCCACTGCCGACACGCAATTGGCGGACGAACGCGTGCGCGCCGCCAACATGCTCTACGATATCGGCGAGCGCGGCGTGGTGTTCTATTATGCCGAGGATTTTGCCAAGGAGAGCACCGAGCTCGCGGCGCTCGAAGCCCTCGCCGAGCTCGCGGGCCGGCGCAGCGATGCGCGCGTGATGCTGGAGATCGGCAAATCGGCGCTGGCACGCGGGCTTGCGCTCGACCACTATGCCTTCCCCACCATCGGCGTTCCCGAGCACAAACAGGTCGCGCCCGCGATCGAGACCAGCGTGATCTATTCGGTGGCGCGCACCGAAAGCTCGTTCGACCAGCGCGACAAGTCGCCGGCCAATGCGGTCGGGCTGATGCAGGTGACGCCGGAAGCGGGCCGCGACACCGCCAAACGCTTCGGCCTGACCTATGACTGGAACAGGATGGTCTCCGATCCCGTCTACAACACGCAGATGGGCGCGGCCGAGCTCAGCGCGCTGTTCTCGGAATATCGCGGCAACCAGATCATGACCTTCGCCGGCTACAATGCCGGCCGCGGTCGCGTGCGCGAATGGGTGCAGGCGCGTGGCGATCCCAGAGACCCCAAGGTCGATCCGGTCGACTGGGTCGAGCGCATCCCGCTGTCGGAGACGCGCAACTACGTCCAGCGCGTGATCGAGAACGTGCTGGTCTACCGCGCACGGTTCGAAGACAGCGGCATGATCGCCGGCAAGAGCGACCAGCGCGTCGTCACGCACGAAGCTGGCGCAACCGCACCCGTGGCGGCCGCAGCACCTGCTCCCTAGTCAACGCCGCCCGGGGCTGAACGCGGCGCCTGCAAGGTTACGGTGCTGCGGCTTCCACGCGCGTGCAGTCGCGCAGCTAGGTGTCACCTCCTTCCATCGTGATCAGATCGCGACCGTCCAAATATGCGCCGGTCAACGCTCTTGCGAAGGTCCAGGCGTGTATCGTGCAGCTCCAGCACGAGACGGCCGTCAGGACCGCCAACGTCTCGATCATGTTTCCAGCGAACTCGACGTTCTCGGCGGCCCGTTCTGTCCACCCGGGCATCGACCATCGCATAAACGTGACGAGTTCGCCGCGGCGGTAGCAATCGTAGTCACAGTAACGGCGCTGCGTCCGCACATGCCGGACATAGCCGGAGCGGATTGACCGCGAGCATGTGCTGCACGTGACGGCGGGCAACGGGGGGTCGTGATTGACCACCACGAATTTCATGAAGCCGCCCTCACGCCATCTTTGGCGAGCGCTTCGCAGAACAGCGCGTAGCACTGATAGTCGCAGTAAGGCAGACCTGTCCGAATCTCGCGGAGATAGCTGCTGCTGATCGGCTCGCAGCACTGCATGCACCAGGTCTTCCGGAACGGAGTCCGGCCGTTCACCAATACGAACGCGAATCTCACGTGGCACCTCCCAAAGCGAAGCAGTAAACGCTGTCCAACGGAGAAAGTGCGGGCGGTGGAGCGCAAAGATGGTTTCGGCCGTCCGGATTATCCCTGTTTCGCTCCACTTTTTGCGGTGGGATCAGAATGAATCTGCCGTCCTCCCTGCGCCGTGCATAGAGCCGGCCGTCAATGTACTTGATATCAGTCGGATAGCAGTCAGCGCTGCTGCAGCAACTGAGGCTCGGATTGTCCGGCATGTGCCAGGTCGAATAGAATTTTTCGTGCAGCGCCTGGTCCTGGGGTGGATGCTGGCGATGAACGGCACCGTCTCTTGTCTCCTGCGCCTGGACCGTCGCAGCGGAGCCAAGGAGAACCATCGAGCACAAGAGCTTGCATGAGCGGTTCAACGCACGAGCTCCGCGATTAGAAGTCAGCTCTCCAGTTCAGCCCTCACGCGACCTGAGCCCGGAACAGCCACCGGCGGTCGCGTTCGCGGCGTGTGCGGAAGCGATCAACGCACTTCTTGGAGCAGAGCGCTGTGCGCCAGGAATAGTAGCGGATCAGGCCAAACTTGCCGCCACACACCGCACAGCCTTTGATTGAAGAGCAACGTTCGGACTCGGATAGGCGAGGCTCAGGAAGTTGCGACGTATTGCACATTGTTCTCTCCCTTGTTGCTTGGTTCCCGTCGACCTCACGCGGGTCGTGAATTGCTCCAACGCGGCTGGGTGTCGAGAAATGCAGCGGCCTCGTCCTTGGTCGTGCCTGTTAGTGAGAGGCCTCGGCCGTAGGCTTGAGACCCGATCTCGCCCGACCGATGCGATTGGCTGGTCGACACTCCCGATGGTCATGAGGCTAGTCCGCCAGGCATGAGGCGCTCAATTGTACGGAGGTAAATGGCCGCCATGACTAGGAATAGACGAGCTATACCTAGGTTTGTCCCGTACTCGCCCGGGGGCTCTCGCGCGGGCTCGCGTTCAACGAGACCACGCACGATGCGCGGGTTGCACGGCTACCGCGAAAAATCGGGCGCTGAGGTGACCAGGACGGCGAGCAGCCAATTCCAAGCCCAACGTCGTCACCGGCATCCGACTTTGGCCGGAATTGCTCCTCCGGCGGCAACGTGCTCTACTTGTGTTCACGCAGAGAGCGCCGGGAGCGTCTGCGATGAAGCCGGGCCGGGCAGCAACGTTCGGGAAGTCAGCCGCGCAATACCTCGCCGGCTGCCTCAGGCAAGTTGTCACCCCCAAGCCGCGCAGCGAGCCCAGCGACGCCGGTCTGCTGGAGGCGGTCAAGCAGTGGCAGCAAGTCTTCGAGCACAACCCGGTCATGTATTTCATGGTCGATCCGAGCGGAACCGTGATCAACGTGAACACGTTCGGCGCGGCGCAACTGGGCTATACGGCCGCGGAGTTGATCGGCCGATCAGTGCTGGATGTGTTCTTCGAGGAAGATCGCGACTTCGTACGCGCGTGTGTTGCGCTGTGCCTTGAGACCGTTGATCAGTCACACACCTGGGAAATCCGGAAGGTTCGCAAGGACGGCTCGGTGCTATGGGTGCGCGAGAATGCCAAGACCATGCTGCGGGGCAATGGCGGGCCGATCGTGCTGGTCGCCTGCGAGAACATCACCGAGCGCAAGGAAGCGGAGAATGCGCTGCGACAGAGCGAAGCTTACCTCGCCCAGGCACAGGAATTGAGCCACACCGGCAGTTTCGGCTGGAGGGCTGCAACCGGCGAGATCACATGGTCCAAGGAGACCTATCGCATCTTCCAATGCGACGAGGGGACCAAGCCAGAGATTCCCTTCATGCTCCAGCGCATCCATCCGGAGGACCGGCTCGCAGTGCAGCGGATCACGGGCCGGGCGGCGCGCGAGGGAAAAGATTACGATCACGAATACCGGCTGGTGATGCCCGGCGGTTCCATCAAGTACGTCCGAGCGGTCGCCCGCGCGACGCGAGATGCGAGCGGTCACGTGGAGTTCGTGGGGTCGGTGACTGACATCACGGCGACCAAGGAGGCAGAGCGCAGACTTCGTGACAGCGAGCAGCGCTTTCGCGACTATGCCGAAACCGCCTCCGACTGGTTCTGGGAGACGGGACCAGACCATCGCGTCACTCACATCTCGGAACATTCTGATACCGTCACCGCCCCCGCGGGCCTGATCGGGCTCACGCGTTGGGACATTGCTCCCGACGCCGATCTCGAGCCCGAAAAATGGCGACAACATCGGGCGGCGCTCGATGCCCACGTCCCGTTCCGCGATCTGGTTTACCGCAGCAAGGACCGCAACGGACAGCCGATCTATGTGCGGACGAGCGGCAAGCCGTTCTTCGACGCCAACGGCACCTTTCTGGGTTATCGGGGCGTCTGCACCGACGTGACCGCGGCCATCCGGGCCGATCACGCCGAAGAGGCGCTGCGCAAGGCGCAAGCCGAGCTCGCTCATGTGACTCGCGTCACGATGCTGGGCGAGCTGACCGCTTCAATTGCTCACGAAATCAACCAGCCCCTCGCCGCCGTGATCGCAAACGCCGACGCCTGCCTAGCCTGGCTGCAGCGCAGTCCGCCCGATCTCAAGGCGGCGCGCCGCTCCGTGGAGTGGATCATCGAGGACGGCAAGCGTGCCAGCGACGTCATCCGTCACGTTCGGGCGCTCGCCAAGCGTTCCGATATCGAGATGGCTCCGCTCGAAGTCAGCGTGGTCGTGCGCGAGGCTGTCGCGCTCGTTCAGCGCGAGATGGCGAGCCATGCCGTGTCGGTTCGAATGGAACTGTCGTCGGCACTGCCCAGGATCTTTGGCGATCGAATTCAATTGCAGCAGGTCCTCATCAACCTGATCAAGAACGGCATCGAGGCCATGGAAGGCATCGATGACCGCCCGCGCGAGCTGGCGATCCGTTCAGCGGCCGACGACGATGGCGCGGTGCTGGTGAGCGTCTCCGACTGCGGCGTCGGCATCTGCGAACAGGCAATGGACCGCCTGTTCATGCCGTTCTTTACCACGAAGTCCAGCGGCATGGGCATGGGCCTGTCGATCTGCCGCTCGATTATCGAGGCACACGGCGGACGACTTTCCGCCATACCGAACCAGGAGCGCGGAGCGACTTTTCAGATCACCCTGCCACTCCATCGAGAGGAAGCACCGTGAACGAGCGCGCGGGGCCTTCGCCCAAGGAGGACGGCGATCAGCCAATCGTCTTCATCGTCGACGACGACGCGTCCATGCGTCGTGCGCTTACCAATCTGTTCGAGTCGGTCGGCCTCAAGGTCGAAGCATTCGGCTCGGCGCCGCAACTCCTCCAGACCAAGCCGCCGGAAGTCCCCAGTTGCCTGGTGCTCGACATCCGCCTGCCCGGAACGAGCGGCCTTGAGCTGCAAACCGATCTTGCCAAGGCAAATATCCATACGCCGATCATCTTCATCACCGGTCATGGCGATATTCCCATGACTGTTCGGGCCATGAAGAGCGGCGCGATCGACTTCCTGACCAAGCCGGTTCGCGACCAGGAAATTCTCGACGCGGTCCAGGCCGCGATCGAGCGAGACCGCAAGCGCCGCGATCTTTACAAGACCGTCTCGGACGTCAGATCGCGCTTCGAGTCACTCACCTCGCGGGAGCGGGACGTCTTGTCACTGGTGACGTCGGGCCTGATGAACAAGCAAGTGGCCGCCCAGCTCGGTTTGGCGGAAATCACCGTCAAGATCTATCGCGGCCAAATCATGCGGAAAATGGGGGCGAAGTCGCTGGCCGACCTGGTGAGGATGAGCGAGGCGCTCGGGATTCGACCCAGCAAGCCCGACGTACAAACCTAAGTATGAGTTTCCAACGATGACCGGCGGGTCCACCTTGCGGGTTTATGTGAGGCCGTAGCGACGGCAAGCGTAATTCCGGGCGAGGAGCGGACGTCTTGTCAGTGGCTTCGGTCATTTCTGTGCTTGACGATGATCCCTACGTGCGGGCCGCGATCAACAATCTCTTGGAATCCCGCGGATACATCGTCCACACATTCGCCTCCGCCGAGGAGTTTTTGAGGTCGACCGATTCGACCGACACCTCCTGCGTGATCGCGGACGTGCAGATGCCGTCGGTCACTGGAATCGATCTGCTGACGCAGATGCGCGCGCAGGGGTCGTCAACGCCGTTCATCTTCATCACCGCTTTCCCGGAGGAGAGCGTGCGTGTGCGTGCGCTTAAAGCCGGGGCAAGTTGTTTCCTCGGTAAACCGTTTGCCGCCTCGGATCTGATGAAATGCCTGGAGGTGGCGCTGCAGCAGGTGACGAAACCATGAAGTGATTGTCCGGCGATCAGCGAATGCGACGCTGACACCAGCGCAGCCCACCTCAATCCACCTTGATATTCGCCGCCTTGATGATCGGCCACCATTTAGCGATCTCCGCCTTCTGGCGGTTGCCGAGCGCTTCTGGCGTGAGCTGATCCTTGGGCGTCATCTCCAGGCCCTGGCTTTCGAGCTGCTTCTTCACTCCAGGATCGTTCAGCGCTTCCACGGCCGCCGCGTTGAGCTTGGTCACGACCTCCTTCGGCGTGCCCTTCGGCACCCACATGCCTGACCACAGCGTCATCTTGAAACCCTTCAGGCCCGCCTCCTCCGCGGTCGGAATCTCCGGCGCCGACGGCAGGCGCTTGTCGTCGGTGATGGCGTAGGCGCGGATGGTGCCGGCGCGGACCTGGTTGATGGAATTGGAGGTCTGGTCGACGATGAGATCGATCTGGCCGGCGATGAGATCGTTGAGGGCGGGCGCTGTGCCGCGATACGGCACGTATTGCAGCTTGATGCCGGAGACGCTCTCGAAATAGACGCCGGCGATGTGGCTGCCGGAGCCTGCGCCGGCCGTGCCTGCCGTGGGCGGCGATGGCCGCGACTTCAGCCATTCAATGAGCTCCTTCAGCGAGGTCACCGGCACCGCGTTCTTGCTGACCACGATCATCGGATTGCTCGGCAACAGCACCACCGGCTCGAGGTCGGCGACAAGGTCGTATTTGAGCTTGTAGACGGCACCGTTTGCGACGTGGGTACCGAGATGGCCGAACGAGATGGTGTAGCCGTCCGGCGGTGATTGCACGGCGCGACCGACGCCGATCGAGCCGCCCGCACCGGTGACGTTCTCGATCACCACGGGCTGGCCAAGCGATACGCGCATGCGCTCCGCAAGCACCCGCGCCATTGCATCCGACGGCCCGCCGGCCGCGAATGGCACGATGATGGTGATGGGACGCGTGGGATAGTCGTCAGCGCGCGCGGCGCCTGCAACAGCGAGAATGGCAATCAGCGCAGCCCAAGCGGCCTTCATAGTCCTCTCCCCAGCGATGTCTTTGTTATTGTGACCCTCTGCCCGCGTACGGGAAGAGGGATCGTTCGTGGCGTATTGCCGCGCTAGAACTGCGTGTAATCGATCGGCTTGTGGCGATCGAGCGTCCGGGTGACCGGCGGCAATGGATATTTCAGTCCGGTCGCGCAGTTGAACAGCATGACGCGGTCGGTCTTGCTGACACGGCCATCGGCAAGGCTCTGCTTGTAGGCAGCGTAGGTGGCGGCGCCCTCGGGACACAACAGCAGTCCCTCCTCGCGCGCAACCTCGCTCAGCGCCGACGAGATCTTGTCGTCGTCGACCGCGATGGCAAAACCCTTGCTCTGCCGCACCGCGCGCAGGATCAGGAAATCGCCGATCGCCTGCGGCACGCGAATGCCCGAGGCGATGGTGTGGGCATCCTCCCAGCGCGTCGCATGCTCGGCGCCGGCGTCATAGGCCCGCACCATCGGCGCGCAGCCCGAGGCCTGCACCGCGACCATGCGCGGACGCTTGGACCCGATGAAGCCGATCTTCTCGAGCTCGTCGAACGCCTTCCACATGCCGATCAGGCCGGTGCCACCGCCGGTCGGATAGAAGATCACGTCGGGCACGTCCCAGCCGAGCTGCTCGGCAAGCTCGAGGCCCATCGTCTTCTTGCCCTCGATGCGGTACGGCTCCTTCAGCGTCGACGTGTCGAACCAGCCGACTTTTGCTTTCCCCTCGCCGACGATCTTGCCGCAATCGTCGATATAGCCGTTGACGCGATAGACGGTCGCGCCCTGGAGCTCGATCTCGCTGACATTCACCTCGGGCGTATCGGCCGGGCAGAAGATCGTTGTCTTGATGCCGCAGGAGGTCGCATAGGCCACCAGCGCGGCGCCGGCGTTACCATTGGTCGGCATCGCCATGTGCTTGATGCCCAGCGCCTTGCCCATCGACACCGCCATCACGAGGCCGCGCGCCTTGAACGAGCCGGTCGGCAGGCGCCCTTCGTCCTTCACGATGATCTCGCCACCGCCGAGTTTGGCGCCGAGCTTCGGCAGCCGGATCAGCGGCGTCGTGACCTCGCCGAGTGAGACGATGTCCTTGCATTTGCGCACCGGCAGCAGCTCGCGGTAGCGCCACATGTCGGCGGGACGCTGGGCCAGGGCGTCCTTGGTCAGCGCCTTCTTCACCCCAGTGAGGTCGTAGCGGACCAGCAGCGGCTTGCCGGCCTTGGAGAGATTGTGGACCTGGTCGGGGGCGTAATGATCGCCTTCCATCGCGCATTCGAGATGCGTGACGAAGGTCGGACGTTCGATGGTGAGGTTGTCGTTGTCGTGCATGGGGTGGTTTCCTTCTTATTCTGGAGAACAGCTCTTTGGTCGTCATGGCGAGCGTTCAAATATTCAGCACCCGTCCATAAGCATCCAGCACGGCTTCCTTCATCATCTCCGACAGCGTCGGATGCGGGAACACTGTGTGCATCAGCTCTTCTTCCGTGGTCTCCAGGTTCATGGCGACGACGTAGCCCTGGATCAGCTCGGTGACTTCAGCGCCGACCATATGAGCGCCGAGAAGCTGTCCGGTCTTCTTGTCGAAGATCACCTTGACGAGGCCCTGGTCCTCGCCGAGCGCGATCGCCTTGCCGTTGCCGACAAAGGGGAAGCGGCCGACGCGGATCTCGCGGCCGCTCTCCTTGGCCTTGGCCTCAGTCAACCCGACCGATGCCACCTGCGGATGGCAATAGGTGCAGCCCGGGATCATGTTCTTGTCCATGGGATGCGGATTGAGACCCTTGATTGCCTCAACGCAGATCACGCCCTCATGCTCGGCCTTGTGCGCGAGCATCGGGGGACCTGCGACGTCGCCGATGGCGTAAATGCCAGGAACGTTGGTCCTGCCGTGGCCGTCCACCACGATGATGCCGCGATCGGTCTTCACCCCAAGCTTTTCGAGGCCGAGATTCTCGACGTTGCCGACCACGCCGACAGCGGAGATCACCCGTTCGAACTCGGTCGCCACAGGCTTGCCCTTGCCGTCGTCGATGGTGGCGACGACGCTATCGGCCTTCTTCTCGAGCTTGGTGACCTTGGTCGAGGACATGATCTTGATGCCCTGCTTCTCCAGGCGCTTGCGCGCCAGGCTCGCGATCTCGGCGTCCTCGACGGGGAGGATCTGGGGTAGCACCTCGACCACCGTGACGTCGGAGCCCATGGTGTGGAAGAACGAGGCGAACTCGATGCCGATCGCGCCGGAGCCGACCACCAGCAGCGACTTCGGCATCCGTTCCGGCACCATCGCCTCGAAATAGGTCCAGACCAGCTTCTTGTCCGGCTCCAGCCCGGGCAGCACGCGCGGCCGCGCGCCGGTCGCAACGATGATGTGCTTGGCCTGGTAGCTCCCCTCGCCCAACGTGCCCTTCGGGCCCTCGACGTCCGATTTACTCACAGTGACCTTGCCGGTCGCGTCGATCGACGCCGCGCCCCAGATCACGCTGACCTTGTTCTTCTTCATCAGGAAGCCGACGCCGTCGTTGAGTCGTTTCGAGACGCCGCGCGAGCGCTGCACCACAGCCTTCGGGTCGAAAGACACTTTCTCTGCCGACAGGCCGTAATCCTTGGCGTGCTGCATGTAGTGGTAGATCTCGGCCGAACGCAGCAGCGCCTTGGTCGGAATACAGCCCCAGTTCAGGCAGATGCCGCCCAGATACGCTTTTTCGACGATCGCCGTCTTGAAGCCGAGCTGTGCGGCGCGGATCGCGGTGACATAGCCGCCGGGACCGGAGCCGATGATGATGACGTCGAAGGATGTATCGGCCATGGCGCTCCCGTTCAATTCAAGAGGCGCCGCGAGCGCGGCGCTTGAAGACAACAAACCTGACTAGCCATTCGATGATCCCGACCAGGACCAGAATAGCCAGCGCGCTCAACACAATGGGTTGAGCGATGTTCCGCGATAATTGCTCTGCCGACAGGAAGGCGGACTGAAGAAAATCGAGCCCGATCGGATTGAGCGCGACGATCCCCCCAAGCAGCAGCGATATCCATGGCCAGCGGGTACGGACATGCAACGTTGCCCCCTCTGCCGCCGCGTCAGACCATCATCATGACGGGATTTTCGATCAGCTGCTTGAACGCGCCGATCAGCTCGGCGCCGAGCGCGCCGTCAATGGCGCGGTGATCGCAGGACAAGGTCACGCTCATCATGTTTGCGATCTCGATCTTGCCACCGCGCACGACGGGACGCTCTTCGCTGGTGCCGACCGCGAGGATGGTCGCGTGCGGCGGATTGATCACCGCGGTGAAGTGACTGATGCCGTACATGCCGAGGTTGGAGACGGCCGTGGTGCCGCCCTGGTATTCCTCGGGTTTCAGCTTGCGCGAGCGGGCGCGCGCGGCAAAGTCCTTCATCTCGTTGGAGATGGTCGAGAGCGTCTTGGTCTCGGCCTTGCGGATGATAGGCGTGATCAGGCCGCCTGGCATCGCGACGGCAACGCCGACGTCGGAATGGTGGTGCTTGACCATGCCGCTTTCGGTCCAGCTGACGTTGCAGTTCGGGATCTTCTGGAGTGCGACCGCCATCGCCTTGATGACGAAGTCGTTGACCGAGATCTTGTAGAGCGGCTTCTTCTCCTTGTCCTTGGGAGCAGCCGCATTGATCTCCTCGCGCGCGGCCAGCAGCTTGCCGATGTCGCAATCGATGGTGAGATAGAAGTGCGGGACGTTCTGGATCGATGCGGTCAGGCGCTGCGCGATGGTCCGGCGCATGCCATCATGCGGGACGATGTCGTAGGAGCCCGGCTCGAACAGCGACAGGATCTGCTTGTCAGACATGGTCGGCGCGATCGAGGGCGCCCCAGACGGTGCTGCGGCGGGAGCCTTGAGGCCCTTGCCGGACTTGGCCTGCTCGACGTCACGCGCGACCACGCGGCCGTGCGGGCCAGTGCCCGTGATCATCGCAACATCGATGCCGGCTTCCTTCGCGATACGGCGCGCGAGCGGCGATGAGAACACGCGGCCGCCATGGCCGTTGCCCTGCGCGGCGGGAGCTGCAGCCGGCGGAGCCGGTGCGGCGGCAGCCGGCGTCGCCTTGGGTGCGGCCGGCGCAGGTGCCGGTGCCGGCGCGGCAGCAGGTGCCTCAGCGGTCTTGGGCGGTGCAGCCGAGGCGGTCGGCTTCGCGGCGCCCGCGGCTTTCACGTCCTCGCCCTCGCCGGCCAGCACCGCGATCACGTCGTTGACCGGAACGTCCTGGGTGCCCTCGGGCACCAGGATCTTGGCGATCGTGCCTTCGTCGATCGCCTCGACCTCCATGGTCGCCTTGTCGGTCTCGATCTCGGCGATGACGTCGCCGGATTTGACCTTGTCGCCCTCCTTCTTCAGCCACTTGGCGAGGTTGCCCTTCTCCATCGTCGGCGAAAGAGCGGGCATCAGGATGTTGATGGGCATGCTGACCTCACGAAGAACTTCTCAAAACGTCGTCTCCTGAAGCGAAGACGAACAGACCAGGTTTAGTTGCCGATGTCGCCCTGCCACAGACGCTCATTGGCGGGATTGGAACGCCAATTCTTCATCATGGTGATGGAGCGGTCGTCGGCAAGGTCGATCCAGGGGATGCCGAACTTGTCGAGGATGTCCTTGGATCCCTCGAAGGTGACAGATTCCCCGATCACCACCAGCTTGACCTTGAACAGCGCCAGCGCGCCGGCGCACATCGAGCATGGCGACAGGGTGGTGTACATGACGGTGTCATGAAACGTGATCGCGCCGGCTTCGCGCAGGCAGCTCATCTCGCCGTGCAGGATCACGTTGTTCTCCTGCACGCGCTTGTTGTGACCGCGGGCGATGATCTTGTTGTCGCGCGTCAGCACCGCACCGATCGGCAGGCCGCCCTGCGCGATCGAGGTTTCCGCCTCGCGGATCGCCTCCAGCATAAAATCGTAGTGATAGGATTCGATGGCCACGTCAGTGCCCCTTGCCGCGTGGCGTCGTGCTGCCGGTGTCGGTCGGACGCTCGATCTCGGCCTGGAACATCTCCAGAATCCGGTTCAAGGCATCCTCCTCGGTGTATTCGCTCTCGCGCGCATAGGCGCGCGCGGCATGGCGCGCGAGATCGACGAGCAGCAGGCCCCACATGTCGGGCTCCTCGAAGGCGCGCTGGAACGCCATCGACAGCCCACCGTCCAGCACGAACACACGCAGGATCTCGACCGCGTCCTCGCGGGTCATGACGTCGGGCGGCAGTGGCTGCTCCTTGGGGCCCGCCATGGTCTACCTGTAGCAGACGGCTTTGGCGGCCTCGACGACTTCCGCTGCCGAGGGCAGCGCGAGCTTCTCCAGGTTCGCGGCATAGGGCATCGGCACGTCCTTGCCGGAGACCCGCGTAACCGGCGCGTCCAGATAGTCGAAGGCGTTCTCCATGATGCGCGCGGCGATCTCGGCGCCGACCCCGCTCTGAGCCCAGCCCTCCTCCACCGTCACCGCACGACCGGTCTTCTTGACCGAGTTGATGATGGTCTCGGTGTCCATCGGGCGCAGCGTGCGTAGGTCGATCACCTCGGCCTCGATGCCATCCTTGGCGAGCTCGTCGGCGGCCTTGAGCGCATAGGTCATGCCGTTCGACCACGAGATGATGGTGACGTGGCCGCCGGAGCGCACGATGCGCGCCTTGCCGATCGGAATCACGAAATCGTCGAGCTTGGGTACTTGGCCGGTGTGACCGTAGAGCACCTCGTTCTCGAGGAAGATCACCGGGTTGGGATCGCGGATGGCGGCCTTAAGCAGCCCCTTGGCATCGGCCGCCGAATACGGCGCGACCACCTTGAGGCCGGGAATGTGCGAATACCAGGCCGAGTAATCCTGACTGTGCTGGGCTGCGACCCGCGCAGCGGCACCATTGGGCCCGCGGAATACGATCGAGCAGCCCATCTGGCCGCCGGACATGTACAGCGTCTTGGCCGCGGAGTTGATGATCTGATCGATCGCCTGCATGGCGAAGTTGAAGGTCATGAACTCCACGATCGGCTTGAGGCCCGTCATCGCGGCACCGACGCCGACACCGGCAAAGCCGTGCTCGGTGATCGGCGTGTCGATCACGCGCTTGGCGCCGAACTCCTGAAGCAACCCTTGCGTGACTTTGTAGGCACCCTGATATTCGGCCACCTCTTCGCCCATCACGAAGACATCGCCGTCGCGGCGCATCTCTTCGGCCATGGCATCGCGCAAGGCTTCGCGGATGGTCTGCGTCACCATCTCGGTGCCGGCGGGTACCTCCGGATCGGGCTCGGCCACGGGCTGCGGCGCGGACGGCGCCGCCTTGGGCTGGGGGGCCTCGGACTTGGCGGCGGCGGGCGGCGCGGACTCCGCAGCCTTCTCCTGCTTGGCCGGCGCTGGGGCCTTCGCGAGATCGGCGGCGCTCTCGCCATCGGCGAGGATGGTCGCGATCGGCGTATTGACGGCAACGTCGGCGGTGCCCTCGGGAATGAGGATCCTGCCGAGCGTGCCCTCATCGGTTGCCTCGACTTCCATCGTCGCCTTGTCGGTCTCGATCTCGGCGATGACGTCGCCGGACTTGATCGTCTCGCCCTCTTTCTTCAGCCATTTGGCGAGGTTGCCCTTCTCCATCGTGGGCGACAACGCGGGCATCAGCACTTGAATTGGCATATCGACTCCAAAAGAAAGCTTGCGCGCGTTCAGCGGTAAACGTCGGTCCAGAGCTCGGCGGCATCCGGCTCGGGATCATGTTGGGCGAAATCGGCGGACGCGTTGACGACGTCGCGCACCTCGGCGTCGATCGCCTTCAGATCCTGCTCGCTGACCTTGGCCGCCAAGAGGCGGTTACGTACCTGCTCGATCGGGTCCTGGTCGTGGCGGATCTTCTCGACCTCCTCGCGCGTGCGATATTTTGCAGGGTCGGACATCGAGTGGCCGCGATAGCGGTAGGTCTGCATCTCGAGAATGTAGGGGCCTTTGCCGGCACGGCACCAGGCCGCCGCCTCCTCGCCCGCAGCCTTCACGGCGCGGACGTCCATGCCGTCGACCTGCTTGCCGGGAATGTTGAAGGAGGCGCCGCGCTTGGAGAAGTCCTGCTGCGCCGAGGCGCGCGAGACCGAGGTCCCCATAGCGTAGCGGTTGTTCTCGATGACGTAGATCACCGGCAGCTTCCAGAGCTCCGCCATGTTGAAGCTCTCATAGACCTGACCCTGGTTGGCCGCGCCGTCACCGAAATAGGTGACGCTGACATTGTCGTTGCCGCGATAGTGATTGGCGAAGGCGAGACCCGTGCCGAGCGAGACCTGCGCGCCGACGATGCCGTGGCCGCCGTAAAAGTGCTTCTCCTTGCTGAACATGTGCATGGAGCCGCCCTTGCCCTTGGAATAGCCGCCGCGGCGGCCCGTGAGCTCGGCCATCACGCCGTTGGCGTCCATGCCGGTGGCGAGCATGTGGCCGTGATCGCGATAGCCGGTGATGACCTGATCGCCCTCTTTCAGGGCCATCTGCATGCCGACCACCACGGCCTCCTGGCCGATATAGAGGTGGCAGAAACCGCCGATCGCGCCCATGCCGTAGAGCTGGCCAGCCTTTTCCTCGAAGCGCCGGATCAGGAGCATGTCGCGGAGCGCCTTGAGCTCCTGCTCCCTGGTGAATTCCGGGGGCGGACCGCCGTCGGCCTTGTCCTGTGGAGTGCTTGCGGCGGCTTTCTTGGGTGCGGCCATGGGAATTCCGGGTCAGAGAAAACTTTCGCCCTCTCTAACCCAAGTCAAACACCGTTGGAAAGCACCGCGGCGGCATGGCACGACTTTCATTATGCCGCACTGCAACGTGATCGTAATATTGGAAAATCTTTGGCGCCGATCGGGCAACAATTCGATGCAAGGCTGCCGCACGCGCAGATTCGTGACCGCGTCAAGAAATGGGGAGGACGGGCGATGCCGAAATGACGCCGCCCTCTCCGTCCGCCCAATCAGAAGAAGCCGACCCTCTTCGGGAGCTTCTTGGTCTGCGGGTCGTGATCGAGCATCATCTTTTGGGACTCACGCCCGACGCCCCGACCGTTTCGACCAAGACACCATGGCCGATCATGTCACGACCGCTCGGCAGCGAGAACGCTATTTCGCCGGGATCATCCGAACGAGATCATGCGGATTGACATAGTCGAGTTGGTAGCGCGCCCGCTCGTCCAGCATGTCAGGATCAATCCTCGACGTGCGCAGCAAAGAGACGCGCTGCTCGCTCCGGGCGCGCTCGCGCTTGAGCTGCGCCAGTTCGCTGGTCAGGGCGATGATCTCCTGATCGAGCTCCTGGCGGGCATTGAGGCCGTATTTGCCGGTGTAGGCGTTGACGCCGAAATAGCCGACGATGGCCGCCGCCATCGCATACAGGGCAAGGCCGGTCAGGATCGATTTCAGGCGCGCGCGGGAGACCATCTTGGGAAGATGGGACAGGTTGGTTAAGGGAGTGCTAATCGGCCCTAGCTGACGAGGATCTGACCTTCATGGTGAGGAGGCTGCATAGCGGCCGTCTCGAATCATGAAGGCCCCGCTGTCCCCGCGGCCATCCTTCGAGACGGCGCTGACGCGCCTCCTCAAGATCAGGACCTGGCGTCTAGCCGCCGGCGACTTGGATTAGCCGTGATGCTTCGCCACGTGCGCCGCGAAGGCGTCGAGATAGGCCTGCAGCACCGGCTTCAGCGACTCCTTGGTCAGATTGCCCTCGGCATCGAAGGCGTCGCCCACGGCGTTCAGATAGGCCTCCGGCTGCTGCATGATCGGGCCGCTGATACCAGGCAGGATGGTCTGCAAATGCTTGGCAGCGCTGACCCCGCCGAGCGGCCCCGGCGAATTCGAGATGATGCCGACCGGCTTGCCGTTGAACGAACTCTTGCCATAGGGCCGCGAGGCGACGTCGATGGCATTCTTCAGCGCGCCCGGGATCGAGCGGTTGTATTCGGGCGTGACGAAGATGACGCCGTCAGATTTCTGAAGCTTCTCGCGGAAGGCCAGCCAGTCGGCGGGCGGCGCGCCCTCGAGGTCCTGGTTGAAGAAGGAAATGCCCGCCGGCGTGACGACCTCGAGCTTGAGCGAGCTAGGTGCGAGCTTGGCGAGGGCATTGGCGATCTTGAGCGAAAAGCTGTCCTTGCGCAGGCTGCCGGCGATCGTGACAATGTTGTAGGCCATGGTGTGTCCTTGGGATCTTGAGCGGGAGTGCCGGGAAGGCACTTAAGCCATCCGGACCGATGGATGCAAGTGCATGAACTGGCTCGATTTGGAAACGCTGTGTTTCGTGAAAGTGCCCTCGGCTCTTCTGGGGAAATCGCGTCCTTTGACCTGTTGGCCAAAACAGTCAGGCCGCCAAGTGGCGGCCCGATCATTCGCGCGAACGTCTAGACGAGACTAACCCAGATCAGATCGTTGGATTCCACGCCGATGGGATCAGGCGATATTTTGCGCCGTCCTTCTCGACATGGCCGATCGAGGGGAAGGAGAAGTGGAAGCCGACCACGGTCGCCTTCTCGGCCGCCGCCATGTCGTAGAATTTGTGGCGGGTCGCCTGCGCCAGCGCGGCATCGGTGTCGAACATCACGTGCCAGTCCGGATTGCGCAGGAAGAATTCCGGAATGTTGGTGACATCGGACTGGATCAGCACCTTCGCATCGCCCGATGCGACCGCGAACGAGGTGTGGCCGGGCGTATGACCCGGCGTCGCGATGGAGGTGATGCCGGGCGCGACCTCCTTGCCCCACTCGTACTTGGTGACCTTGGACTCGAGGCCGGCAAAGGTCTTCTTCACGTTCGCGAAATAATTCTTCATCATCGCGTTGGACTCGGCCTTGGCGGCGTTGTCCTCGCTGGTCCAGAACTCCCAGTCCTTGCCCGGCACCATGATCTCCGCGTTCGGGAAGGCGAGCGCGCCGTCGGCGAGGCGGATGCCGTTGGTGTGGTCGGGATGCAGATGCGAGAGCAGCACGACGTCGATGTTCTTGGGATCGACGCCAGCGGCCTGGAGATTTTGCAACGTGCGACCGACGGCGCCCTTGCTCGGCTCGAAATTCGCGATGCCGTTGCCGGTATCGATCAGCACCAGCTTGGAGCCGGTATTGATGAGCTGCGGGTTGAAGGGCACCGTGACCATGCCCTTCGGCATGTAGGCCGCCTCGCCTGCGGCCAGCGCCTCGTCCTTCGGCACGTTGACGACGAACTTGTCCGGCATCGGGAAGGTGCGCGCACCGTCATTGATCGAGGTGCACTCGAAGCTGCCGACCTTATAGCGATAGAAGCCCGGCGCCTGCGTTCCGGCCGGCGGCACTGAGGCATCGGCGGCGATCGGTCCAAGCCCGGTAACGGCAGCCGCACTGAGGGTGGCGGCGCCTGCAAGCAGGTGACGGCGATTGAGGTCGGTCATGCAGATCCCCTTCTGAGTGCCTTGCGGTTTTTCCGCTTTCAACGGCGGCGGGAATAATCCCCCGGTTCGCTCAGAAGGCAAGTCCTTCTTTCGGTGACGTGCCGTCGCACATCACGATAATTTATTCGGGTTGATGAGGAATTTTTCGCCTGTGGCGCGTTTGGCGTACACGGCGATGTTGGCGGGATCGAGCGCCTCGGCAAGCGAGACCACCTTGGTGTAATGGCTGGCGAAGGTGGTCTTCAATTCGTCGAGGACGCGCTGGCGCAGCTTGGCGCCGTCCGCCTGCCCGATCTTCATCAGGAACGGAAACAGCAGCCAGCCGCCGACGCCCCAGGCCATGCCGAAGCCGCGCGGCAGCTCGATCGGCCGCGTGTCGAGCGCGCCGTAGACGTACACCTGCTTGTGCACGTTGGAGCCGTAACGGCTGTACTCCTTCGCGGTCTTGTTGATTGCCGCTTCCATGCAGTTGAGGATGTCGCCGGCCAGCCTGCCCCCGCCGATAGCGTCGAAGGCGATGGTGGCGCCGGTCTCGACTAGCGCATCGGTGAGATCGCCGAGGAAGCTCGGCGCGGTGGAATCGACCACGTATTTGGCGCCGATCTTGTGCAGGATGTCGGCCTGCTCCCTGCTGCGCACGATGTTGACCAGCGGGATGCCGTCCTTGATGCAGATCTTGTTCAGCATCTGGCCGAGATTGGAGGCGGCCGCGGTGTGCACCAGGGCCTTGTGACCTTCGCGCCGCATCGTCTCGGTCATGCCGAGCGCGGTGAGCGGATTGACGAAGCAAGAGGCGCCCTCGGCCGGCGTCGTGCCCTCAGGCAGCGGCAGGCACTCCCTCACCTTCAGCGTGCGATATTGCGAATACATCGCACCGCCGATCATGGCGATAGTCTTGCCCATCAGCGCCTTGGCGGCATCCGACGAGCCGGTCCTGACGACGACGCCGGCGCCCTCGTTGCCGACCGGCATCGACTGGTCGAGCCGGCCTGCCATCGCCCGCATCGCGCCCTCCGGCACCTTCGCGGTGATGACGGGAGCGTCCTTGCTGCCCGAAGCTTTCGCCGTGCTGATGTCGGCCGCGCCGATCAGAAGCCCGAGGTCGGACGGATTGATCGGCGCCGCGTCGACGCGGACGACGACCTCGTCCGCGGCAGGCTCGGGGGTCGGCACGTCGACCAGCGAGATTTCCAGCTCGCCGCTCGCCTTGATCAGCGAACGCAATTGCAGTCCGGTGTTGCCGTCGCTCATGTCGATCCTCCCCTGTTCGTCGTTTCGCAGGTCGAAGCGCCGGCTTAAGCCAGCGCCTTCAGTGCCGCCCTGCCGCCGTAGAGCGCCTGCTTGCCGAGCTGCTGCTCGATGCGCAGGAGCTGGTTGTATTTGGCGGTGCGGTCGGACCGCGCAAGGGAGCCGGTCTTGATCTGACCGCAATTGGTGGCGACCGCGAGATCGGCGATGGTGGAATCCTCGGTCTCGCCCGAGCGGTGCGACATCACTGAGGTGTAGCCCGCCTTGTGCGCCATCTCGACCGCGGCAAGCGTCTCGGTGAGCGTGCCGATCTGGTTGACCTTGATCAGGATCGAATTGGCCCTGCCCGCCTTGATGCCTTCGGCGAGGCGCTTGACGTTGGTGACGAAGAGATCGTCGCCGACCAGCTGGCACTTCTTGCCGATGAGGTCGGTGAGCTCCTTCCAGCCGTCCATGTCGTCCTCCGACATGCCGTCCTCGATGGTCACGATCGGATAGCGCGCGACGAGGTCGGCAAGGTACTTCGCCTGCTCGGAGATCGAGCGCGTCTTGCCCTCGCCTTCATAGACGTATTTGCCGTCCTTGAAGAACTCGGTCGAGGCGCAATCGAGGCCGAGCACGATATCGGAGCCGGCCTTAAAGCCGGCCTTGCCGATCGCGTTCATGACGAAGTCGAGCGCGGCATCGGCCGACGGCAGGTTCGGCGCGAAGCCGCCCTCGTCGCCGACATTGGTGTTGTGGCCGGCCTTCTTCAGCTCCGACTTCAGCGTATGGAAGACTTCGGCGCCGTAGCGCAGGCCCTCGGCAAAGCTCGATGCGCCGACCGGCAGGATCATGAATTCCTGGAAGTCGATCGGGTTGTCGGCGTGCACGCCGCCATTGATGATGTTCATCATCGGCACCGGCAAGAGGCGCGCCGAGGTGCCGCCGACATAACGATAGAGCGGCATGTCCAGCGAGTTCGCGGCCGCCTTGGCGCAGGCCAGCGATACCCCGAGAATGGCGTTTGCGCCGAGGCGACTCTTGTTCGGCGTACCGTCGAGGTCGATCATGATCTGGTCGATCTGGGCCTGCTGCTCGACATCGAGGCCGCTGAGGGCCTCGAAGAGCTCGCCGTTGACGGCGCCGACCGCCTTGGAGACGCCCTTGCCAAGATAGCGGGCCTTGTCGCCGTCGCGCAGTTCCACCGCTTCATGGGCGCCGGTGGAGGCCCCCGACGGCACCGCGGCGCGGCCCAGTGCGCCGTCTTCGAGCACGACATCGACTTCGACCGTGGGATTGCCCCGGCTATCGAGAATTTCGCGGCCGATGATGTCGATGATGGCGGTCATGATGTGCACTTCCGTTCGTTAGGGCTGATCGGTGTCGCGGGTCTTACACGGAGCGCAAGCAAATGTGAACGCTTGGACGGCTGGCTTCGACTGACCCGTGAAGCCCCTCAGATTATGCTCCACGGCATCTGATCTGCGCGTCCAACCTCAATCTGAAACAGTCGGGGTAACGCCATGAATCGCCGCGAGTTTCTTGTCTCAAGCGCCGCCCTGCTCGCCATCCGCCCAGGTTTCGCGCAGGAAGGCCCGTTCCGGACAAAGTATTTCCCGATCAGTGCCGGCATCGGCCTGCACGATCTGACGCCCGCCCCTGACGGCACAGTGTGGTTCACCGCGCAGGGCAAGGGCATGCTCGGCAGGCTCGACCCCAAGGATGGCACCTTCAAGACGGTCAGCCTCGGCCAGGGTGCTGCCCCGCACGGGGTGACCATCGGCCCCGACGGCGCGCCATGGATCACCGAGGGCGGCCAGAACGCAATTGCGCGGGCCGACCCCGGCGATCTCAAGGTCACGCTGTTCCGCCTGCCGGAAAAGTTCGCCGCCGCCAATCTCAACACCGGCGTGTTCGACAAGGACGGCACGTATTGGTTCACCGGTCAGTCCGGCTATTACGGCCGGCTCGTGCCGAAGTCTGGCGACATGAATGTGTTCAAGGCGCCCAAGGGAATCGGCCCCTACGGCATCACGGTCACCCCGGACGGCGACATCTGGTACGCCTCGCTCGCTGGGAGCTACATCGCGAAGATTGACCGCGCGAGCGGCAATGCGAGCGTGGTCGAGCCGCCGACGCCGAGCCAAGGCTCGCGGCGGGTGTGGTCCGATTCGAAGAGCCGGATCTGGGTCAGCGAGTGGAACAGCGGCCATGTCTCGGTGCACGATCCCGCGGACGGCTCTTGGAAGACCTGGAAGCTGCCGGGCGAGCGCCCCCGGCCCTACGCAGTCTATGTCGACGATAAGGATAAGGTCTGGCTGAGCGATTTCTCCGCCAACGCCATCGTCCGTTTCGATCCCACAACCGAGCGGTTCAACGTCTTCGCCAGCAATAAGGCCAATGCCAATGTGCGACAGCTCGACGGCAGGCCGGGCGAGCTCTGGGGCTGCGAATCCGGCAACGACCGGATCGTCATGATCCACACCATCGCCGCCGGTTGACGACAGCGACATTTGCGTCCATCCCGGCATCCGAAACAGGATGTGACGACGATGGCGAAGAAATCCCTGCAGCTTGGCCGCGCGGTCGAGTGGCCGCACACACCGGAAGAAGCGCAGCTCGATCGCGTGCCCAATCCGCAGAGGGGCACGGATTATCTGGTGCGCTTCACCGTGCCGGAATTCACCTCGCTGTGCCCGGTCACGGGCCAGCCGGATTTCGCGCATCTGATGATCGACTACGCGCCGGGCCCATGGCTGCTGGAGTCGAAGTCGCTCAAGCTCTACATTGCGAGCTTCCGCAATCACGGCGCTTTCCACGAGGACTGCACCGTGATGATCGGCAAGCGCATCGCGAGCGAGATCAAGCCGAAATGGCTGCGCATCGGCGGCTATTGGTATCCGCGCGGCGGCATTCCGATCGACGTGTTCTGGCAAACCGGCCGCGTGCCGAAAGGATTGTGGGTGCCGGAGCAAGGTGTCGCGCCTTATCGCGGGCGGGGATAGCGTCCTGTTGTCCAGCTTGGCGTGGCCTGAACGGTATTGTTCAGGCCCGCGCATCCGCCGGTGCACGCGGCTTGAGCAACCGGGCGCAGACGAAGCCCAGCACCACCATGATCCCGGCGCTCGCGACCAGCGTCGGCATTTTGCCAGCATGCTGGAGCCCGAAGCCATAGGCGAGCGGCCCAACGGTCTGTCCCATGAAGAAAAAGAACGAATGCAGCGACAGTGCGGTGGCGCGCGCCTCGACCGAGAGCTCGCTGGCGAAGACCTGCAGACAGCCATGGGCGATGTAGAAGCCCCATCCCATCACGACGAGATTCAGTGCTTGCACTTCCCAACGTGGGCCGAATGCGACGGCCATGAGCTGTGAGGCCACCAGCGTCATGCCCGCGATCATCATGCCCTTCATCCCTAGCCGCGGCAGCAGGCGCGACACCGTCAGCGTGTAGAACAAGCCGCCGACCGCAAAGCCCGCGATGACGATGCCGGCGATCGAGAGCGAGGTCTGCCCGAGCTCAAACAGGAACGAGGCGATGTAGGGAAACAGGCCGAGCACGCAGCAGCCTTCGATGAACACGGCCGAGTAGCAGACATAGGCGTTCGGATTGGTGAAGATGGTGCGATAGCCGGCCTTCAGTGCCGACAGGCTGGTCTTCGGCGGATGCTTGACCTTGGCGCCGTGAAAGCCGGCCGCGACCGCGATCGAGGCGGCGATCACCAGCACGCCGAGCACCGCGAGCACGCCGCGCCAACCGAGGAAATCGCCGATCAGCCCGGAGGCCGAGGCGCCAAGCAGATTGCCGGTCATCGCGCCTGCAAGCGTGCGGCTGATCGCGACTTGGCGTCTCTCCGGCCCAACGAGATCGCTGGTCAGGCTCAGCGCCACCGGAAACACGCCGCCCGAGCCGATACCGGCGAGGATGCGGGTCGCAAACAGAACCGAGAACGAGGTCGAGAGCGCGCCCAGGATGTTGGCAAGGCCGAGCAGCGCGAGGCAGCCGATCATCAGCCGCGTCTTGCCGAATAGATCGGCGGCGGCGCCGATGATGGGCTGGATGATCGAGAAGGTGAAGGCGAACACCGCAGCAAAGCCGGCGGCGGTCGCGATGCTGACGCCAAAATCTTCGGCGACGTGCGGCAGCACCGGATCGAGCGCGCGTGCCGAAAGCGCTGCGGCGAAGCTTGCGCCCGATATGACGTAGAGTGCTGTCGGCAAGCCGTGATCCTGCGGCCGCGCCTCGCCTCGCTGCATTAGCCCGGGTTCTTTGCGAGTGCGTCGAACGCGATCAGCTTGGCGATCAGCCCCTCGAACTCGCGCAGCGGCACCATGTTGGGACCATCGGAGGGCGCGCTGTCGGGGTCGGGATGGGTCTCGATGAAGACGCCGGCAACGCCAACGGCAACAGCCGCGCGTGCCAGCACCGGCACGAACTCGCGCTCGCCGCCCGAGGAAGTCCCCTTCCCGCCCGGCTGCTGCACCGAATGGGTGGCGTCGAAGATCACAGGCGCGCCGGTGGTGCGTGCCAGGATCGGCAATGCGCGCATGTCGGAAACCAGCGTGTTGTAGCCGAACGAGGCGCCGCGTTCGGTAACGAGCACATTGGGATTGTTCGCACCCGTGATCTTGGTCACGACATTCGCCATGTCCCAAGGCGCCAGGAACTGGCCCTTCTTGACGTTCACGACCTTCCCGGTCGCAGCCGCTGCAAGAAGCAGATCGGTCTGCCGGCACAGGAAGGCGGGTATCTGGAGGATGTCCACGGCCTGCGCCACCTCGGCGCATTGCGTGGCTTCGTGCACATCGGTCAGCACCGGCAAGCCGAGCGAGGAGCGGATCTCCGCGAAGATCGGCAGCGATTGCGCGAGGCCCAGCCCGCGCGCAGCGGACGCGCTGGTGCGGTTGGCCTTGTCGAACGAGGTCTTGTAGACGAGGCCGATGTTCAGCCGCGCGGCGATCTCCTTCAGCGCGGAGGCGACCTCCAGCGCATGCTGGCGGCTCTCGAGCTGGCACGGCCCGGCAATGACCGAGATCGGCAGGTCATTGCCGAATTTGACCGTGCCAATGGTGACGACCGGCGCCGCTGAATTCGAAGAGCTCAAGGCAAATCCCTCGTTTCGGCGCGACCATAGCGGCGATGAGGGTCGGATCAACCCTCTTCGGCCGGGACCGTTCGAATATCAGGGTTGCACCAAGGTTCCCCGCCGCGCCAGGCTCACTACTTCACCGCCGAGAAAGCGGTCGGCGTCAGTATCTGGCTGACGATGTTGGCGACGATCTGGCCATCGGCTTCCGACTTGACCCGCGCCTCGAGCCAATCCGGATCGATCATGAACGCGCCCCACTTCTTCTCGCGCTCGGCAAGGGTCTCCCAGGCCAGAAAATAGGTCAGCTCCTGGTTGGACTCACCGATCAGCGTCGTGAAGAAGCCGGCCTGCTTGATGCCGTGCTTCTCCCAGAGCTTCAGCGTGACCGTCTCGAACCGCTTCAAGAGCGCCGGCAAACGGCCAGGCACGCAGCGATACTGGCGCATTTCGTAGATCATTCATGTTCCTCCCTGATCAAGTGCAGCGGTTATAACGATTGGCCGTGATGCTGTCTTGAGCCTCACCCGGCCGCCCCTGCGGCGTTCCGCGCATGGCTGGTGCCCCCTTCACTGTCACCGCGTCGCAGCCGGTTCCCGCAATGCTGCCGCAATGATACGGCGGCTAGAACGGCTCTGAAGGCTGAGGTGCGAGATCATGCGAATTTTGCTCGTCGAGGATGAGGCGGAGATGGCGGGCGCGCTGGCATCGGCCTTGAAGCGCTACGACATGGTGGTGGACCACGTGCCGACGCTCTGCGAAGCGGAGGAAGCGCTTTCCGCCGAGGTCCACGCCGCAGTCCTGCTCGACCGCCAGCTACCGGACGGTGACGGTCTTGCCCTGATCCCGAAGCTGAGGGCGCGCGCCGACAGCGTGCCCATCATCGTCCTGACGGCCCGCGGCGAGCTCGCCGACCGTGTCGCCGGGCTCGACAGCGGCGCGGACGACTATCTGGCAAAGCCCTTCGCGGTCGAGGAATTGCTCGCGCGTCTGCGCGCGGTGCTGCGGCGGCCCGCCGGTCTCACGCCGGATGTCATCCGCGCCGGCCGCCTCGCCTTCGATGTCGGCCATCGCGAGGCGAGCATCGACGGCCACCCGTTCGAGCTACCGCGCCGCGAGCTGCTGGTGCTCGAAGCGCTGATCCGCCGCATGGGCCGGACCGTCCTGCGCTCGGCACTGGAAGAGGCCGTCTACAATTTCGACGACGAAATCCAGTCGAACGCGCTGGATACCCACATATCGCGGCTGCGCCGCAAGCTTGCCGAAGCGGATGCGGATGTCGAGATTCACGGCATTCGCGGCGTCGGCTATCTCCTGAAGAAGCTGCCGTGAGCAGGCACGCCGATCCCTATTGCCTGCGCTCGCGGCTGAGCTGGCGCCTGCTGTCCCTCCAGGCCGCGCTGCTCGTCGCACTGGTGGCCGTCATCATCACGGGGCTATGCGCCTCCGGCTTCGTGCTCGCCGCGCGCGACGAGGACCGTGTCATCGACGCCGTGCAGCATGCGCTGACCCGCGACGCACAGGGCGGCCTGATGCTGCGCGCGACGCCGGAGCTGAAACAGCTGCGCGCGGAGACGCCCGACCTGTGGTTCCTGGTCCGTGACAGAGAGGGCCATTCGCTCAGCGAAGGCGCTGTGCCGGCCGAATTCGCCACGATCGGCGGGGCGCTCGACCACATCAGCCAGGCGCGGCTCGGCTGGCAGCTTTTCGAGGACGATCCACGCAAAGCCCCCGCGCGGTTGAAGCGCGTCGATGCCGACGCCGGCAACGTGCAGGTCATCACGGCGACGCAGGGCACGCTAACCGGCGCCAAGGCGGTGCTCATGACCTCGCTGATGTTTCTCGGCATCGCCCTGCCCGGCCTGCTCCTGATGGGAACGGCGACGTTGATCGCTACTCCGATGATCGTGCGGCGCGCCTTCAGGGGGCTGGACACGACCGCCGATCAGGCGCGCCGCATCGACATTCATCAGCGCGGCGCGCGACTGTCGGTGGACCAGATTCCGCTCGAGGTCGTGCCGCTCGTGACCGCAGTCAATGACGCGCTGGCGCGGCTCGATGAAGGCTATGCCCGGCACAAGCGCTTCGTCGCCGATGCCGCGCACGAACTGCGCACGCCGATCGCGATCCTGAACACGCGCCTGGAGTCGCTTCCGCCGGGACCTGACAAGACCCGCCTGATCGAGGATGCCGCGCGGCTCGCCACGCTCGCCGAGCAATTGCTCGATATCCAGCGGCTCGACCGCTGCGGGCACCCTTTCGCACGGGTCAACCTCGTCGCAATCGCCCAGGGCGTCGCCGCCGAGCTTGCTCCGCTTGCCATCGCCGCGGGCTATGAGCTGGCGCTCGACGCACCGGAAACAGCGATCGAGACACTCGGCGACACGGTCGCGCTCGAACGCGCCCTGACCAACCTGGTGCAGAATGCCATCCAGCACGGCCCGCGCCGCGGCACGATCGGCATCCGCGTCAGCAAGCCCGCTTGCATCGAAGTCACCGACGAGGGCGCGGGCATTCCGCCCGAGCAACGCGAGATGATCTTCGAGCCGTTCTATCGGCTCACGCCGCTCGATCGCGGCGCCGGCCTCGGCCTCAACATGGTTCGCGAGATCGTGCTGCTGCATGGCGGCGACGTCTCGGTGCTGGACGGAGCGAACGGCGGCGCATGCTTCCGGATCACATTGCCGCCGATCCGCGCCAAGTGATCTTGGTCGGCATCACCTACGCAATGCTGTCGCAATGCACTCCCGTGAGATTGTGAGCCGCCTCTGATTTGCGAGGCGCGAAGCAAAATGCCGGAGTGCGCATGCCCAACGATTTTCTCTCGTTCTTCCTCGCCTGGATGTCGGCACCGCGTCAGGTCGGTGCGATCGCGCCGTCGAGCGCGGCACTGGCGGATCTCATCACGCGCGAGATCGACGCATCGACCGGCCCCATCCTCGAGCTCGGTCCCGGCACCGGCGCATTCACCTACAAGCTGTTGAAGCGCGGCGTGCGCCAGGAAGACCTCACGCTGGTCGAATACGGCTCCGATTTCATGAAGCTGCTGCAGGTGCGCTTTCCCGGGGCTCGCATATTGTGGATCGATGCGGCGCGGCTCACCACGCATCGCCTTTATGAGGGCGCGCCGGTCGGCGCCGTGGTGAGCGGATTGCCGATGCTCAACATGTCAATGCGCAAAGTCGTCTCGATTGTCAGCGGCGCATTCAGCTACATCCGCCCCGGCGGCGCCTTCTATCAGTTCACTTACGGCATGAGCTGCCCGGTGCCGCGCCCGGTGCTCGACCGGCTGGGCCTGCGCGCCAAGCTGGTGGATCGGGCAATGCTGAACGTGCCACCCGCGGCCGTCTACAGGCTGACGCGGCGGCCGCAGATGAAACTTGTCACGGCACTGCTTTCGCCCGAGCTTGCGGCGCCGATGTTGCCGGGACGGATTGATCTGGCTGGCAATCGACGATCGATGCCGCTCTCCGTAAGATCGTCAAGAAAGCGAGCTGAGGCGTCTAGACCAGCCGCGATTGCACCATCGCCGCCTGAATGAACGAGGCGAACAGCGGGTGCGGCTCGAAGGGGCGCGACTTCAGCTCGGGGTGGAACTGGACGCCGATGAACCAGGGGTGATCCTCGTACTCGACGATCTCCGGCAGCACGCCGTCGGGCGACAGGCCGGAGAATTTTAGGCCGTGCTGCTCGAGGCGATCCTTGTAGGCAGTGTTGACCTCGTAACGGTGGCGGTGACGCTCGGAGATTTCGGTGGCGCCGCCATAGACCTCTGAGACGCGGCTGCCGCGATTGAGCGTTGCAGGATAGGCCCCTAGCCGCATCGTGCCGCCGAGGTCGCCGGCCTGCGAGCGCTTCTCGAGCTCGTTGCCGCGCAGCCATTCCGTCATCAGGCCGACCAGCGGCTCCTTGGTCGGGCCGAACTCGGTGGAGTTGGCATCCTCAATGCCGACGAGATTTCGCGCGGCCTCGATCACCGCCATCTGCATGCCGAAGCAGATGCCGAAATACGGCACGTCGCGCTCGCGTGCGAATTGCGCCGCCTTGATCTTTCCTTCCGCGCCGCGCTGGCCGAAGCCGCCGGGCACCAGGATGCCGTTGACGTGCTCGAGAAACGGCGCGGGATCTTCCTTCTCGAATATCTCACTCTCGATCCAGTCGAGATTGACCTTCACCTTGTTGGCGATGCCGCCATGCGACAGCGCCTCGATCAGCGACTTGTACGCATCCTTCATGCCGGTGTACTTGCCGACGATGGCGATGGTCACGTTGCCCTCGGGATTGCGCACGCGTTCGTTGATTTCTTGCCAGCTGCGCAGCTCGGGCGGGGTCCGCGAGGCGATGCCGAAGGCGGCGAGCACTTCATCATCGAGGCCCGCATTGTGATAGGCCTCGGGCACGGCGTAGATGTTGTCGACGTCGCGCGCCTCGATCACGGCGCTTTCGCGCACGTTGCAGAACAGCCCGAGCTTGCGCCGCTCCTCCTTCGGGATCTCGCGGTCGGTGCGGCAGAGCAGGATGTCCGGCTGGATGCCGATCGAGCGCAGCTCCTTCACGGAGTGCTGCGTCGGCTTGGTCTTGAGCTCGCCGGCGCTGGGGATGTAGGGCAGCAACGTGAGATGGATGTAGACGGCATGATCGCGCGGCAGCTCGTTCTTGAGCTGGCGGATCGCCTCGAAGAACGGCAGGCCCTCGATGTCGCCGACAGTGCCACCGATCTCGACCAGCACGAAATCGTAATGGTCATTGCCGTCGAGGACGAATTCCTTGATGGCGTTGGTGACGTGCGGAACCACTTGGATGGTCGCGCCGAGATAATCGCCGCGGCGCTCCTTGGAAATGATGTCCTGGTAGATGCGCCCCGTTGTGATGTTGTCGGCCTTGGTCGCAGGCCTGCCGGTGAAGCGCTCATAGTGACCGAGATCGAGATCGGTCTCTGCGCCATCATCGGTGACGAACACTTCGCCGTGCTGATACGGCGACATCGTTCCGGGATCGAGGTTGAGATAGGGGTCGAGCTTGCGGAGGCGGACCTTGTAGCCCCGGGCTTGCAACAGCGCACCGAGTGCCGCTGAAGCCAGACCCTTGCCGAGCGAAGAAACCACGCCGCCGGTGATGAATATATACCGCGCCATGGGACTTAACCTCTAATCCCTCGAATTCGATTCGCCAAAGCGATTCGCATTCCGCCCCAAAGATTCTGCGGGCCTGTGGGTGATCCAGAACTGAGAGTGGTGACAGTGCCTTGATGGGGATTTTTGATGCAGGACGGTAGCAGCCGACCTGCATGGCCCCCCTGCTTTATTGCGAGCGCGGCACCTGCGGGCCGGCAGGCGCCTGATTCTGCTGCTCGTCGGCCTTCTTCAGCGAATCCAGGATACCGCCCGAGGTCGGCGGCGCGATCGGGGATCCGCCGGCCGGCTGAGTCTGCCCAGGTTGGCCGATGATCGACGACGGCTTGCGGTCATAACCGGCGTACCAGGACAGGAACAGGCTGGTCAGGAAGAAGCCCGCGGCCAGGATCGCTGTCGTGCGCGACAAGAGGTTTGCGGTGCCGCGGCTCGACATGAAGCCCGCGCCTCCGCCCATGCCGAGGCCGCCGCCTTCCGACTTCTGGAGCAGGACGGCGCCGATCATGACGGCGACGATCATGAGGTGGATGACGATGACAACGGTCTGCATAGTATCCTTCCGTCATAAGCGGGCGGCGCCTGACGGCGGCCGATCGCGCTTCGCGGGTTTTCCTGAAGTTGCGCGGTGTTACACGATCGGAGGGGGTATTGCCACCCCCGATCGGATCCGGACCCATGGTTTGGATGAGCTAGGGACAGCCCTTCGCGATCGCAAGGAAATCAGCTGCTTTCAGGCTGGCCCCGCCGACCAGCGCGCCGTTGACGTTCTTCACGGCCATCAGTTCGGCCGCGTTCGAGGGCTTGACCGAGCCGCCGTAGAGGATCCGCATCCTGGCACCATCGGCTC
Source organism: Bradyrhizobium sp. 154 (assembly GCF_023073875.1). Taxonomy (NCBI): domain Bacteria; kingdom Pseudomonadati; phylum Pseudomonadota; class Alphaproteobacteria; order Hyphomicrobiales; family Nitrobacteraceae; genus Bradyrhizobium; species Bradyrhizobium sp. 154. The sequence goes on along the minus strand of NZ_JADPKG010000118.1, from coordinate 74,655 downwards.
TGAACCGGGACGTCAGGAGTTCCCGAATAAAGCCATGAATCTGCTCGACATCCTGGGATGTGGGGGTGAGGCCGGTGCCGATCGCCCAGACCGGCTCATAGGCGACGATCAGATTGGCCGCGCTGGAGCCGTCCGGCAGCGAGCCGTCGAGCTGGCCGCGCAGGACGTCCAGGGTCTGGCCGTCATCGCGCTGGCCCTGCGTCTCGCCGATGCAGACGATCGCGGTCGCCCCGGCGCGCCAGGCTGCCTCGGCCTTCTGCCGGACCAGGGCATCGCCCTCGCCGTGGTCGGCGCGGCGCTCGGAATGACCTACGATGATGGCGGCAGCACCCGCATCCACCAGCATTTCGGCGGCGACATCGCCGGTATGGGCCCCCGAGGCCTTGGGATGGCAGTCCTGGGCTCCTACTGTCACCTTCTTGCCCCGCGCCCTGTCGGCGAAGGCGGCGATCAGGGTTGCCGGTGGGCAGACCAGCAGGTCGGCCCTTCCAGTCACATCTGCCGCGCCGTTGAGCATGGCGTCGAATTCCGCAACCTGGGCCTTCAGGCCGTTCATCTTCCAGTTGCCGGCGATCAGCGGTCGGATGGCGTCGGTCATGTCAATGTCCAGCAAAATGAGGTTTGTGCATGCGCTAGCAGAGCTGTCGCGCCAGTTCCAGACCTCGGGGCTTTTAACCGCAGCTTCGAGCAGCCGCTTGAGGCGAGGTTGCGGGGGGAAAGCCGCCACTTTATGATGATCTATCAATTTGGTGACGCGCTTTTGCGGAATCTGCATTAAGACGCGCTCCCGTTCCCCTCCTGCCAAACAAGTTGGACCAAATGCTTCGAGGAATGCGCAAGGCCTCATCAAACTGGCTCGGCAAGACCATTATGGCCGTGGTGATGGGCGTGTTGATTGTCAGTTTCGGCATTTGGGGCATCGCCGACATCTTCCGCGGCTTCGGGCAGTCCACGGTGGCCAAGATCGGCAGCACCGAGATTTCGCTCAACGAGTTCCGCCAGATCTACACGGACCGCCTGCAACAGATCAGCCGCCAGTTCGGCCGTCCGCTGACGCCCGATCAGGCGCGCGCCTTCGGCCTCGATCGTCAGGTGCTGCAGCAGACCATTGCGGAGGCCGCCCTGGACGAGGAGGCGCGTCGGCTCGGGCTCGGCCAGTCCGACGAGCAGATCCGCCAGGTCATCATGAACGACCCGAACTTCAAGGGCGTCGGCGGCAACTTCGATGCGAACCGCTTCCAGGCCGTGATCCGCAATTTCGGCTACACCGAGCAGCGCTACGTCGCCGAGCAGCGCAAGGTGTCGCTGCGCCGGCAGATCACCGGCACGATCGGCGCCGGCCTCGAGCCGCCGAAAACGATGCTCGACGTACTGACGCGCTTCCAGAACGAGCAGCGCGCCATCGAGTTCGTCAGGCTCGACGCCGCGCAGGCAGGCACCATCGATGCGCCCTCGCCCGAGACGCTCCCCGCCTATTTCGAGGATCACAAGGTCCAGTTCCGCGCGCCCGAATATCGCAAGGTCGCCTTCGTCGTGGTCTCGCCGGAGGAGATCGGCAAGTGGACCGAGGTCTCGGACGAGGACGCCAGGAAAGTGTTCGACCAGCGCAAGGACCGGCTCGGCACGCCGGAGAAGCGCCAGATCCAGCAGATCGTGTTTGCGAACATGGCCGACGCGCAGACCGCACGCGAGCGCCTCGTCGGCGGGACGTCGTTCGAGGACCTCGGCAAGGAGCGCGGGCTGAGCGCCTCCGACGTCGACCTCGGGCTCGTGACCAAGTCTTCGCTCGATCCCGCCGTTGGCGAAGCCGCCTTCGCGCTTCCTGCCAGCGAGATCAGCCAGCCGATCCAGGGGGGGCTTGGCGTCGCGATCGTCAAGGTCGAGAAAATCGAACCGGGCAAGGAGGCGGACTACGCGAGCGTTGCCAGCGATATCAAGCGCGAGATCGCGACCGAGCGCGCGCGCGTCAAGGTCGCGGATCTCCGCGACAAGATGGAGGACGAGCGTGGGGGCGGCTCCAGCGTGATCGACGCGGCACAGAAGCTCGGGCTCACGGCCGTGACCATCGACGCCGTCGACCGTTCCGGCCGCGCCCCGAACGGCCAGCCGGTCGCCAACATTCCGCAGGGTCTCGACGTGGTGTCGCAGGCCTTTAACACCGACGTCGGCGTCGACAACGACCCGATCTCGTTCAAAGGCGGCTATGTCTGGTACGACGTCCTCGCCATCACGCCCTCGCGCGACCGCAATCTCGACGAGGTCCGCGACCAGGTCGAGGCGCGCTGGCGCCAGGACCAGGTCGCGGCCAAGCTGAAGGCCAAGGCGACCGAGATGGTGCAGAAGCTCGAATCCGGCGGCAAGCTCGCCGATGAGGCCGCTGCGATCGGCGCCAAAGTCGAGACCGCAACCGGCTTCAAGCGCGACGATTCGCCTGCCGGCGTGCCCGCAACTGTGGTGTCGGCGGCCTTCCGTACCGCCAAGGACGGCGTCGGGCAGACGCCCGTGAGCGGCGGCAGCGAAGTGATCATCTTCCGCGTCACCGACATCGTCGAACCCGCGGTCGACGCAGCCTCCGAGGCGGTGAAGAAGCTGAAGGACAGCCTCGACCGTGCGCAGACCGAGGAGCAGGTCGCTTCCTACGTCAACAAGCTTGAAACCGACATCGGGACCACCATTAATCAGGCCGCCTTCGCGCAGGTGACCGGCGCGAACCAGTGAGTTGAAAGCACGCGATGGACGACCTGAAATCGATCATTGGAAAAGTGGCGACCGGCGCCAGCCTGTCGCGTGACGAAGCCGCCTCCGCCTTCGATGCCATGATGTCCGGCGAGGCCACGCCCTCGCAGATGGGCGGCCTGTTGATGGCGCTCAGGGTGCGCGGCGAGACCGTGGACGAGATCACCGGCGCTGTGACGGCGATGCGCTCCAAGATGCTGACCGTGACGGCGCCGCTTGATGCGGTCGACATCGTCGGCACCGGCGGCGACGGCTCCGGCTCCGTCAATGTCTCGACATGCGCCTCCTTCATCGTCTCGGGCGCCGGCGTGCCGGTGGCCAAGCATGGCAACCGCGCGCTGTCGTCGCGCTCGGGCGCCGCCGACGTGCTGGCCTCGCTCGGCGTGAAGATCGACCTCAGGCCCGAGCAGGTCGGACACTGCGTGCGCGAATGCGGCATCGGTTTCATGTTCGCCCCCGCGCACCATCCCGCGATGAAGAACGTCGGCCCGACCCGGGTCGAGCTCGCGACGCGCACGATCTTCAATCTGCTCGGTCCGCTCTCCAATCCGGCTGGCGTGAAGCGGCAGATGGTCGGCGTCTTTTCGCGGCAATGGGTGCAGCCGCTGGCGCAGGTGCTCAAGAACCTCGGCTCGGAGTCAGCCTGGGTGGTGCACGGCTCCGACGGCCTCGACGAGATCACCCTCACCGGCCCGACTTTCGTCTCCGCGCTCCACAATGGCGAGATCCGGAATTTCGAGGTGACGCCCGAGGAGGCCGGCCTATCGCGCTGCGAGACGGGCGCACTCAAAGGCGGCGACGCCGATGCCAACGCGATCGCGCTGAAAAGCGTGCTCGACGGCAGGCCGAGCCCCTACCGCGACGTCGCGCTGATCAACGCCGCCGCCGCGCTCGTCGTGGCCGGACGCGCCAAGGACCTCAAGGAAGGGGTGGCGATCGGCGCAAAATCGCTCGACAGCGGCGCCGCGAGCGCGCGGCTAAAACATCTGATCGCGGTTTCGAACGGCTGAGCCTGACATGTCGGATATCCTGACCAAGATTGAAGCGTACAAGCGCGAGGAGATTGCCGCGGCCAAGCGCGCGCAGCCGCTCTCGATTGTCGAGGCAAAGGCCAAGGCGCAAGCCGCCCCGCGCGGCTTCGTGCGCGCGATCAAGGCGAAGCACGCCAATGGCGACTACGCGCTGATCGCCGAGATCAAGAAGGCCTCGCCGTCCAAGGGACTGATCCGCGCCGATTTCGATCCGCCCCAGCTTGCCAAGGCCTATGAGGCCGGCGGCGCCGCCTGCCTCTCGGTGCTGACCGACACGCCCTCGTTCCAGGGCCATCTCGACTTCATGGTGGCCGCGCGCGCGGCAACCTCGCTGCCGGTGCTGCGTAAGGACTTCATGTTCGACACCTATCAGGTGGCGGAGGCTCGCGCGCATGGCGCCGACTGCATCCTGATCATCATGGCCGCGCTCGATGATGCGACTGCCAGAGACCTCGAAGATGCCGCCTTCGCCTACGGCATGGATGTGCTGATCGAGATCCACGACCGCGCCGAGCTCGACCGCGCGCTGAAACTTCGTTCGCCGGTGATCGGCGTTAACAACCGCAATTTGCGCACCTTCGAAACCACGCTTGCGACCAGCGAGGCTCTGGCGCCGCTGATCCCCGGGGACCGGCTGATGGTCGGCGAGAGCGGCATCTTCACAGCCGCGGATCTTGCGCGGCTCGAGCGCGTCGGCATGTCGACCTTCCTCGTCGGCGAGAGCCTGATGCGGCAGGCCGACGTCACCGCCGCCACGCGCACGCTGCTGGCGCGCGAGACGGCGCCGCGCGCGACGGGTACGCGCTGACATGGCGCGCAAGCCATCCAAGACAATCCCAGCCAAGTCGAAGGCCGGCGCTGCCCTCACCCATATCGGCGCGTCCGGCGAAGCGCGGATGGTGGACGTCTCGGACAAGCCCGCGACCGAGCGGCTTGCGGTGGCGGAAGGCCGTGTCATCATGACCAAGGCGACGCTCGAGCTGATCGTGTCCGGCAACGCCAAGAAGGGCGACGTGCTCGGGACTGCGCGCATTGCCGGAATCATGGCCGCCAAGCGCACCTCCGAGCTGATCCCGCTCTGCCATCCGCTCGCGCTGTCGAAGGTCACGGTCGACATCGGGCCCGATGCGAAACTGCCGGGTTGCCTCGTCCGCGCCAGCGTGAAGGTTACCGGTCCCACCGGCGTCGAGATGGAGGCGCTCACCGCCGTCTCGGTCGCCTGCCTCACGATCTACGACATGATCAAGGCGGTGGAGCGCGGCGTACGCATCGAGGGCATCCATCTCGTCGAGAAGCTCGGCGGCAAGTCCGGCCATTACCGCGCCTGACACGCGGACGTCAGCGATCCACCTTCTGCGCCGCGCACATCGGTTGCCTTTGCACCCGGCCGTTCACATCGCGTTAACCGCGCTTCCTAACTTCGCCTCCATACCGTTCCCGTAAACCAACGGGTGTTTTCGAGGTCAGGAATTGATCCTGGCGTGTGCACGGCAATGATCCAGCATGATGACGAGATTCGGCAGTCGCCTCTTTGACCAAGCCTTCGTGCGCAGCGGACCGATCCGCTGGCTGGTGGTGGGCGGCACGCTGCTGATCGCGGCGATCGCCGTCGGCGCGACGCTGATGGCGCAGAATTTCCGCGAACGTGCGCTGCGCAACTCCGGCCGCGAGCTGGAAAACACCGTGCTGATGCTCGCCCATCATTTCGACCACCAATTGCAGGATTTTGCGGTCATCCAACGGGATTTCGTCGACCACGTCCGCACGACCGGCATCCGTGACGCGGAGGATTATCGCAGGCGCCTCTCGGGGCAGGACGTCCACCGGATGCTGCGCTCGAAGATCGAGGCGTTGCCCTACATGGGTGGGGTTAACGTCATCGACGCCGAAGGCAATCTGGTCAATTCGTCGACGGCATGGCCGGCCCCGAAAGTGAACGTTGCCGATCGCGCCTATTTCCGCACCTTCAAATACGATCCGCATTCGCCTGACGTGCTGATCGAGCCGCTGCACAGTCGCATCTCGGGTGCCTGGACCATCCTGATCGTGCGCAAGATCCTGGGACCGAACGGCGAGTTCCTGGGCATCGTCGGGCGCGGTATCGAGCCCGCAAATTTCGAGAAATTCTTCGCTTCCGTCGTGCTCGGCGAAGGCGCGACGATCTCGATGCTGCATCGAGACGGCACGCTGCTCGCCCGGTATCCGCTTTCCAGCGAATTGATGGGCCGGAATTTCAAGACCGGCCCGTTCTCGCAGCAGAGGGTTTTCGGGCTCGATCACTTCGCCGGCCGCTTCGTAAGCCCGGTCGACGGAGAAGACCGGCTGATCTCCTCGCGCGCCCTGCCCCACTTCCCGATCCTGATCATGGCCACTATGACGCGCGCGGCGGCCCTGACGGACTGGCGCGAGCAGATTAGGATCCTGATCTCGGTCGCCGCGTCTTCTGCGCTCGCCATCGCGGGCGTGCTGATCGCGATCGTGCGCAAGCTATTGGAGCAGCACCGCCTCTCGCGGGAACGGCTGATGCTGGAAATGCAGCGTCTCGACCGCGCCGTCAACAACATGACCCAGGGCCTTCTGCTGTTCGATTCCGAGCGGCGGCTCGTGATCTGCAACCAACGCTACATCGACATGTACGGGCTATCGGCCGCGATCGTGAAGCCGGGTTGCAGCTTCCACGACATCATCGCCCATCGGAAAGCGACGGGCTCGTTCACCGGCGATGTCGACGACTACGTTGCGCGCGTGCTGAGCGGCGTCCATGTGCGCAACGCCATGGTCGTCAACACCTCCGACGGCCGTTCGATCCAGATCGTCAACGAGCCGCTTGCGGACGGCGGTTGGGTGGCGACGCATGAGGATATCACCGAGCGCCGGCGGATCGAGGCGCGCATCACCCACCTCGCCCATTACGACGCGCTGACCGATCTGCCCAACCGCACCATGTTCCACGAGCATCTGCGGCAAGAGCTGGCCGCCATCGCCGACGGCGAACAGATCGCGGTGCACTATATCGACATCGACGAGTTCAAGGGCGTTAACGACGCGCTTGGCCATCTCGTCGGCGACGAACTGCTCAAGTCGATCGCGCAGAGCCTGCGCCGCTGTGCCGGCCCGGCGGATTTCGTGGCCCGGCTTGGCGGCGACGAATTTGCCATCGTGCAGAGCGCGGTGACCTCGCCGGACCAGGTCAACGATCTCGTCGCACGGGTCTTCCGGGCCATCCGCACCCCTTTCGACTGCATGGGCCATCATCTCACCGCGGACGCCAGCATCGGCATTGCGCTGGCGCCGGAACACGGCGAGGTGCTCGATCAGATCCTGAAGAACGCGGACATGGCGATGTATGCCGCCAAAGCCGCCGGACGCCGCACTTATCGCTTCTTCGAGCCGGACATGGACGCTAAGGTTCGCGATCGGCGGCAGCTCGAGATCGACCTGCGTCACGCCATCGCCCATGGCGGCCTCGAGGTCTATTACCAGCCCTGCCTCGGCCTGAACGACGACCACATCACCGGCTGCGAGGCGCTGGTGCGCTGGCGCCATCCCGAGCGCGGCATGGTCTCGCCAGCCGAGTTCATCCCGATCGCCGAAGACACCGGCCTGATCAACGAGATCGGCGAATGGGTGCTGGCGACCGCCTGCCGGGACGCAGCCATCTGGCCCGACGACATCCGCCTCGCCGTCAACGTCTCGCCAGTGCAATTCAAGAGCGGCACGCTGGCGCTCAAGATCATGGCGGCGCTGGCCGCCTCGGACCTCCCGGCGAGCCGGCTCGAGCTCGAGATCACCGAGGCCGTGCTGATCCGCGACGACGAAGCAGCGCTGGCGATCCTGCACCAGCTTCGCGCCATCGGGGTGCGCATCGCGCTGGACGATTTCGGCACCGGCTACTCGTCGCTGAGCTATCTGCACCGCTTCCCCTTCGACAAGATCAAGATCGACCGCTGCTTCGTCGAAGACATCGCCGGCCCCGACGGCTCCGCCAGCATCGTCCAGGCCGTTGTCAACTTAGCTGCCGCCCGCCGCATGACCACCACGGCCGAGGGCGTCGAAACCGAAGAGCAGCAGCGCCTGCTCCGGGCGCTCGGTTGTTCGGAGATGCAGGGCTATCTTTTCAGCGCCGCGAAACCGGCCGACAAGATGCTGGAGCTGTTCGCGCTGCATCGCAGCCGTCTCGCCCGACGCGAAGGCAGCGAGAGCCGACGCCGCGAGGCCGGTTAGGCTCGCAGACTGCGCCGCAAACGAAATCGCCCAGAAGCGGTCATCCGCTCCCAGGCGATCCATGTCTGAGGCCGTCAAGTCTAGTTCGGCACCGCAGCCTTCGTCGCGCGCTTGGCGGCGACGGCATTCGCGGTGACGCCGTGAAGGAAGTCATAGGCCGCATGCAGCGCCTTGTCGTCCTTCTCCTCCGGCGGGACGTAGGATTGGGAACCGGTCTGCTCGGTGCCATCGGCGGCCGACAAGTGCCCGCGCATCTGGGACTCCGCCATCGTATCCATCCGGCCCTTCAGCTCGGGCGGCACGTCCTGGAGGATCTCGATGTCGGGCGCGACGCCCTGGGCCTGGATCGAGCGGCCCGACGGCGTGTAGTAGCGCGCCGTGGTCAGCGCCAGCGCACCATTGCCGGCGCCGAGCGGAATGATCGTTTGCACCGAGCCCTTACCGAACGAGCGCGTGCCAATGATCGTCGCGCGCTTGTGATCGTGCAGCGCGCCGGCCACGATCTCGGAAGCCGACGCCGAGCCGCCATTGACCAGAACCACCAGCGGCTTGCCCTTGGTGAGATCGCCGCCATGCGCGGTGAAGCGCTGGGTTTCTTCCGGATTGCGCCCGCGGGTCGAGACGACCTCGCCACGCTGGAGGAATGCGCTCGACACCGAGACGGCCTGGTCGAGCAGGCCGCCGGGATTGTTGCGCAGGTCCACCACATAGCCTGCGAGCTTCTCCGGGGGGACCTCCTTGGAGACCGACGCGATCGCCTTCTTCAGGCCGTCGGTGGTCTGCTCGTTGAACGAGGTGATGCGGATATAGCCGATGTCGCCATTCTCGACGTGGAAGCGCACCGGGCGCACATGGATGATCTCGCGGGTGATCGCGACATCGAGCGGCGCGTCGGCACCCTTGCGCACGATGGTGAGCTTGGTCTTGGTGGCGACCGGCCCCTTCATCTTGTTGACGGCCTGCTCGAGCGTCATGCCCTGCACGGCCTCGCCGTCGATCTTGCTGATGAGGTCGCCGGACATGATGCCGGCCTTCGAGGCCGGCGTGTCGTCGATCGGCGAGACGACCTTGACGAGCCCATCCTCCATCGTGACCTCGATGCCGAGCCCGCCAAACTCGCCGGAGGTGGTCTCCTGCATCTCGGTCCAGGCCTTGGCATTCATGTAGCGCGAGTGCGGATCGAGCGAGGTCACCATGCCCGTGATCGCGCCTTCGATCAGCTTGGCACTGTCGGGCTTCTCGACATAGTTCGCCTTGACCCGCTCGAACACTGCGCCGAACAGATTGAGCTGGGAATAGGCATCGTCCGCGCTCGCCGCCGCCCGTGCCGCCCACACGCTGCCGTGGGGACTGGCTACCAGAAGGGTCAGACACACTCCCGTGAGCGCGCCCAGGGGGAACAGCAGGGTTTTCCGCATGGATAGGCTGGCCTTTTGCTTAGCGGTTCTGTTGAGGGCTTATCTCTCGGGCTTGGAAGCCGCCATGCAAATGGCGATCCAGGTCACCTCTCACAACACCATTCTGGTTTCTTCAAGGCCGCCTGGAAGGCCGGCGGCGGTACACCGGCGAAATCCCTTCGCCTCGGCTTAAGCTTTTGGCAACGTTCCGAAACCGCTTCGCGCAACGCGGCATCGGTCGGCCGCCCACGCCTCGCAGCTATGCGATTTTAGGATGGTTTTGGGGGGCCGGACACGCTAGGCGATGGCGACAAGACTTCAAATTCTCGGGAGGACACCAATGAATGACGCGCCCCGCATCCGGCCGGACAGGAACGTCGAACTCGGCGCCAGCAACGAGCCGTTCCAGAATCTACACGAGTTCATCCGGAAGGCGCGCGCCAATCTCAACCAGAATGCCTGGGACTACATCGTCGGCGCTGCCGAGACCGAGACCACGATGCGCCGCAACCGCATGGCGCTGGACGAGATCGCCTTCCGCCCGCGCGTGCTGCGCGACGTTCGCAAGGTCGACGGCTCCGTCGAGCAGCTCGGCCGCAGGATGCGGCTGCCGGTGGTGCTCGCCCCCGTCGGTGCCCTGGAGATCTTCGATCCCGATGGCGCGGCAAGCGTCGCGCGCGCCGCCGGCACCTTCGGTGCGGCGCACATGTTGAGCTCGGTGTCCGAGCCGGGGCTCGAGAAGACCGCCGAGGCCGCGCCCGACGCGCTGCGGCTCTATCAGCTCTATGTCCGCGGCGACGATGCCTTCGTCGCCGATGTCGTCAGCCGGAGCGAGAAGAACGGCTATGCCGCGTTCTGCCTGACTGTCGACACCGCCCATTACAGCCGTCGCGAACGTGACATCGCCAAGCGCTACGTTCGCGAAAGCCGCCTGCGCGCGACCGGCGGCGATTTCCAGAAGGGTCTGGAATGGCGGACGGTGAAGATGATCAAGGACAAGTTCAGGATCCCACTGATCCTGAAGGGAATCGCCACCGCCGAGGACGCTCAGATCGCGATCGATCACGGTGTCGAGTGGATCTACGTCTCCAACCATGGCGGCCGTCAGCTCGATCACGGCCGCGGCGCCATGCATGTGCTGCCTGAAATCGTCGAGGCGGTGAAGGGCCGCGCCAAGATCATGGTCGATGGCGGCTTCTGCCGCGGCACCGACATCGTCAAGGCGATCGCGGCCGGCGCCGACATCGTCGGCATCGGCCGGCTGCAATGCTGGGCGCTGGCGGCGGCCGGCGAAGCCGGCGTGATGCGAATGCTGGAATTGCTGGAGGACGAAGTGCTGCGCTGCCTCGGCCTCTTGGGTGCCACCTCGTTCGCCGAAATCGACAAATCCTGCCTGCATCAGGCGACCGCAACGAATGCGCCGAGCGTGTTCAGCGCGTTCCCGCTGTTCGACCACGAGCCCTACCGATACTGAAATGTGAAAGAACACGATGACCTCACTCTCCCCCGGCAGCGCCGATGCGCTCCTGTTCGATCTCGGCCGCGTGGTGCTCGATATCGATTTCTCCAAGGCGATCGCCTGCTGGGCGGGGCATGCCGGCTGCCAGCCCGAGGCCATCGTCGCGCGCTATGTGCGTGACGAGGCCTACCGGCTGCACGAGGTCGGCAAGATCGGCGACGAGGATTATTTCCAATCGCTGCGTTCATCGCTCGGGATCGGCATTTCCGACGCGCAGTTTCTGGAGGGATGGAACGCGATCTTCGCCGGCGAGATGCCTGAGATCGCCGAGCTCTTGCCGCGCGCGGCGAAGCAGATGCCGCTCTATGCCTTCTCCAACACCAATCGGCCGCATGTCGACTATTTTTCGAAGGAATATGCCGGCGTGCTCGGGCATTTCCGCGAGCTCTATCTGTCGTCCAGCATCGGCCTGCGCAAACCGGATGCGGAGGCGTTCGATCATGTCGTGGCGGCGATCGGCGTGCCAGCCAGCCGAATCGTCTTCTTCGACGACCTGGCCGAGAACGTCGAGGGGGCGCGAGCGCGTGGACTGACGGCGGTGCATGTCACCTCGCCCGGTGATGTCGGCAACGCCTTGCTAGCGTTGGGAATTTGACCACCGATGCCGAACAGGATCGGGGTCGGGTTTCGGGCACCCAAATCCGCTCGGGTATGGAACCAATTCACTTTGTACATTTTTGTACAGAGTTCCGGGAACGGAATACCTCCCTCCGGACTCTATGAGTCCGTTGGGACGTCTACATCGGACTTATTCTCGTGCTGGGCAAAGCCTACCTCACAAAGCAAGCCTCCTTGCTGCTCGAATTCGCCAAGACAACTTCGGATTCGCGCCTCTCCGCCAAGCTGATCAGCAAGGCCGCCGACCTAAAGTCGCAGGCCGATCCGCTGCCGGACAAGGATCAAAGCCCCAAAGCTCCGGACGTGACATCCAGCGTCAGTTCGGGCGAACAGACGCAGAGTTGATCCGATGCCGGCCGTGGCGCTCATCCTTCTCGTCCTCGCCATGGCTATCCTCGTACCGGTCTGTCTCGCCTTCCGGATCATGCCGTGACCGGTCTGAGCACGATTCTTCATGACGGAGATCACGCAGGATAAATCATCCTGTCGGCGCCTTTGCCTCGCGCCTGCACTCGGCTAGAACTTTCGCCGCCCATTGCCGATATGCTCAGCAGGAGTTTCCGCCCTTGGCCCTGATGCCGGTTTCTGACGCGCTTGCCGCGGTGCTGGCGGGTGCGGAGCCGCTGCCTGAAGCGATGGTTTCCCTCAACGAGGCCTATCATCGCGTGCTCGCACGCGATGTCCCGGCGCTGCGCACACAGCCGCCGGAAGCAATGTCGGCGATGGACGGCTACGCGGTGCGCGCGAGCGATGCAACAAAGCTCGATAGTACGCTCACCTTGATTGGCGAAGTGGCGGCGGGTCGTCCGTTCGCGGGAACGCTGGGCCCCGGCGAAGCCGTGCGGATCTTCACCGGCGGCGTCATTCCCAACGGTGCCGACGCGGTCGTGATCCAGGAGGACACGGTTGCGGACGGCAAGCGCATCACGATCAAGGAAGCCGCGATTGCCGGCCGCCACATCCGCCCCGCGGGCGTCGACTTCTCCGAAGGAGACGTGCTCCTGCGCAAGGGAACCCGTCTCACCGAGCGCGATCTCGCGCTCGCCGCCGCCATGAATCATCCGCAGCTTGCCGTCTGCCGCCGTCCGAAGGTCGCGATCCTCGCCACCGGCGACGAGCTGGTCATGCCGGGAACCACACCCGCTCACGGCCAGATCGTCTATTCCAACGGCTATGCCCTGCACGCGCTCGCCCGCAGCGAGGGGGCCGATACCATCGACCTCGGCATTGCCGCCGATACGCTGGAGGCCACCACTGCCGGCATCCGCCGCGCCCGCGAGAGCGGCGCCGAGATCCTGGTCACGAGCGGCGGCGCGTCGGTCGGCGACCATGATCTGGTCCAGCAGGCGTTGAGGGACGAAGGCATCGCGATGGCGTTCTGGAAGATCGCGATGCGCCCGGGCAAGCCGATGATGCATGGGCGGCTCGGCGCGATGCGCGTGATCGGCCTGCCGGGCAATCCTGTGTCATCCTACGTGTGCGCCTTCCTGTTCCTGGTGCCGCTGATTCGCGCCTTGTCGGGACGATCCATGATTCATCACCGACAAGAACGCGCCGTGCTCGGCCGCGATGTGGATGCAAACGATATGCGCGCGGACTATCTGCGCGCACATCTGGAGACGCGCGACGATGGCACGTTGGTGGCCCTTCCCGTCAAACACCAGGATTCCTCGCTGCTTGCGAATCTCGCTGCAGCACAGGCACTTCTCGTCCGCGCACCGTTCGCTCCGAAGGCAGAAGCCGGCTCGCCTTGCGAGGTCCTGCGCCTGCCCGTCTGAACGCATCCACCACACGCGTTCCGCGAACTTTGTCCCGTTCACGGTAAATTAAGCAGTTGCGGAACACATATCGAACATATAGTGTCCGTTCATGATTTGTTTCGAGCATGTAGCGGTTCACCGCTCCAATTTAGCGTCTCGGAATCGAACGACATCAACCGGGGGACTTTGGTCGAGATGTTAACGCGCAAACAATACGAGCTTCTGCGGTTCATCAGCGAACGTCTGAAGGAAAGTGGCGTGCCGCCCTCCTTCGACGAGATGAAGGATGCGCTCGACCTGCGCTCGAAATCGGGCATCCATCGCCTGATCACCGCGCTCGAGGAGCGCGGCTTCATCCGCCGCCTGCCCAACCGCGCCCGCGCCATCGAGGTGATCAAGCTGCCCGAGCTCCAGGCCGCCGCCGGCAGCCGCCGCGGCTTCACGCCGAGCGTCATCGAGGGCAATCTCGGCAAGGTGCGCGCGAGCTCCAGTTCTTCCGCGGACGAAGGCGAGCGTCCCGTTGCGGTGCCCGTGATGGGTCGCATCGCGGCCGGCACGCCGATCGAAGCGTTGCAGACCCGCAGTCACACCATTAGCGTGCCGCCCGACATGCTCGGCTCGGGCGAACACTACGCACTCGAAGTGCGCGGCGATTCGATGGTCGAAGCCGGCATTCTCGATGGCGACATGGCGCTGATCCAGCGTAACGAGAGCGCCGATACCGGCGACATCGTGGTGGCCCTGATCGACGACGAGGAAGCGACGCTCAAGCGCTTTCGTCGCCGGGGGGCGTCGATCGCGCTCGAGCCCGCCAATGCCGCCTACGAGGTGCGCATCCTGCCGCCGAACCGGGTGAAGATTCAGGGCAAGCTGATCGGGCTGTACCGCAAGTACTGAGACGGGCCAGCGGTCATTCGATACCAATGATTCCGATTGGAGCGGACGATGGTCCGCTCCAGCTGGATAGTCTTTTGGTCTTGCGCAGATTATCCGGCCCCTCTCTCCGGCGCTCCATCCTCGGCATGCGGCTCCAAGCACGCATCGCTTGTGAAGAGATCGTGCGCAGGATCGCTTTAAGCGCCTTCGCAGCGTGCTCGCGCAAGCATTCGCAACTCAATTGCAGCACCATGCACGCAATCTGCGCACGTAGGGAGCGAGCTATTCCGCAACGCCTAAACTCCCATCAACCGACAGCCACGGCGAAGCTGGCCACATTCCCCCTCTCGGCGCCCGCAGGCCACGGGCGCTCGCATCCGCCGAATGCACTGAAGCGAGCTTTGTTCCTATGACTTCGGGAAAGATAATGTGATCGTGTCCGGCAACGCCAGCCGCAGATTTGCCCACAACCGAGCAGAGCGTTACGTGCTTCCACTCTGATAGAGGCTTGCGCCTCCGAAGGAGGCGCGGGTTGCTATCTTCGAATGAGGAGCACCCGATGTGTGACTACAGCCTGCATGCCGTTGCATCTCGCCCCGCCGAAGTCGGCGAGACGATCGTGTCGACAACGTTCCGCGGCACCTCAACGCGCGGCTTTGCTTCCGCGGCCGATCCGACCGTGGCCGTCTGCCTGCTGCCGGGAACGGAGCTCGCCTTCGCCGACAACGTCCGTTACGATAATCGCTGGATCTGGACGCGCACCATCAACTCCCGCGTCGGCAAGTTCGGCAAGATCGATCCGCACATACCCGACCGCCATCATGACGCGATCGAATTCCCCGACGGCAAATACGTGCTGGTGACGCAGCTCGTCGAAGGCCAGCGCGCAACCGTGCTGCAATTGCCGGTGACGCAGCCGGTCAGCGAGCGCGAGCACAAGCCGCAGATCGTTGCCGATAGCCGGTCGACGATCACGCGCCTGCCGATTGGCTGAGCCGTCCCCGCCCGCGGGGTCGGGCCAGGATTGAAATGCCATCGCCGGCCGAGGCCGGCGAGATGGTATAATTTGTGTGCTGCGGAGTCCGGTCGGACCCGGACCTACTCTTCGCATTTGTTTTTAATCGTCCGGCCCCTAATCGTCGACCTGCAAGTCGGTCTCCGCCGGCGTTGCATCCCGGTTGCGGGCCGCGGCCGTCCTCGGCACAAGGCTCCCATCGAAATCACCCTCGCCGGCGCCGGCCGGCAACCAGGGACGGCTTGTGCCTCTTGCTCTCACCGCCTGTATCGCAAAGCCGTCACCACGCTGCGTCAACGCCAGCGCGCCCTGGCTGGTGAGACGCTGCCGGTCGACCACCATCGCCGCGCAATCGGGCGGCGCGGGGCGCGTCGTGACCACCAGCGCGGCGCGACTGCAATCCTCAGCCAGCGCATCGATGCGCAGTGAAAGCGCGACCAGCCGACCGTCGGCAAGCGGCGTCACACAGCCGGACTCGTCGCACGACACGCCGTCAGCCAGCGAGCTACTCCCGGCATCGCGCGGATCGGCGTCGGCAGCTAACCACTCTTTGAGCAGAAAGCCATCCTTGCTCGCCCGGATCACATGCAACTGCCCGTCCCTGCCCCGCACCGCGACGCTGGCGCCGTCCCCGGCAATCAGGATGTCGGGCTGCCGCACCGACAGGCCCCACGCGATGGCGGCCAGCAGCACCAAGGCGCCAGACCAGCGCAAGGGCGTGCGCAACAGGCCCATCAAGATGATCCCGAGGCTTGCCGCGATCAGCGGCGCGGTGCCGAAGGCAGGGATCCGGCCGACTGCACCCGGCAGTGCCGCCACCCAGCGCGACACCGCGACCATCCAGTCGATGCCGATCCCCATCAGCCACCAGAACACGCTGTCAAGCCCAAAGGGAGCCGCGAGCAGTCCCAACAGGCCAGCCGGCATCACCAGTGCCGAGACCACCGGCATCGCGCCGAGATTGGCGAGCACGCCGAACGGGGTGACGCGATGGAAGTGGAAGGCGGCATAGGGCGTGGTCGCAAGTCCTGCGATCAGCGAGGCCAGGAATAGCATCGCGATCTCGCGGCCGCCCCACAGCGCGATACGGGCCGTCGCGGAATGATCGGGCGAGGCAAACAGGTTCGGCATGCCGATCTGCACCAGCGCCACGAGCCCGAGCGTTGCGGCGAAGGACATTTGAAAGCTCGGATGCACCAGCGCTTCCGGCGCGACCGCGAGCACGATCAGTGCCGCCACGGCCAGCGTGCGGAAGGTGATAGCGCGGCGATCGACCATGACCGCGATCAGCACCACCGCCGTCATGAAGAACGAGCGTTGCGTGGCGACCTCCGCGCCTGACAGCAGCAGGTAGAACGCAGCCGCCACCAGCGCGGCGGCCGCTGACCATTTCTTGATGGCAAATCCCGCCGCCAGCCCCGGGATCAAGGCCAGCAGGGCGCGCACCGCGAAAAACACGACACCGGCGACGACCGCCATGTGATAGCCGGAGATCGACAGCACATGGCCAAGCCCCGAGATGAACATGGCGTCGTTGACGGGCGTGGTGATGGCATCGCGCCGTCCGGTGAGCAGCGCGGTCGCGATCGCACGGTTGTCGCCCTCGAGCGTCGCACGGATGCGTGCGTCGATCGCATCACGCAAGCCCTGCGTGAAGGCTGCGTAGCGCAGCCGCAAGCCGCCGGTCTCCTGCGGGGCTGCCACCGTAATCGCGCCCATTGCAAAACCGGAGGCGCCGATGCCTTGAAAGAACATGTCGCGGGAGAAATCGTAGCTACCCGGGCGCACGGGAGAGATCGGCGGCATCAAGCGCGCCTTCAGCTGCACGAAACTGCCGACCTGCGGTGCCATCCCCTTGCGCACCGAGAGGCGGACGCGCTCGAGCCTGACGTCGCTGCGCTGCGCCTCCATGGCGGTGACGCGCAGCACGAAGCGATCCGTGCGCTCGCGGATGTCGCGGGTCTCGACGTAGCCCGACAGCGATACCGAATAGAGTGGCTTGGCCAGCACCGTATGGGCGATGCGCGCGGTCTTCCAGGTCGCCATGGCAAAGCCAGCCGCGACAGCCGCGATCATGATCGCGGGCGCGAACAGCCGACTCCGCCGCAGCAGGACGGCGCCGAGCATGAGCGCGATGGCCGACGCGGCAACGACCCACAGCACCGGCTCGTGATCGGCAGCGAAATAGAGCGCGATGCCGCCGCCGAAGGCGACCGGCACCCAGGGCAACAGCCGACCGGCGCCGGCCTCGGCACGCGCCCATTCGCGCGCCGTCTCGACGATCGCGGGCCAGGCGCCAAAGCCCGCCGGCGCAAAGCCGCCAGCGGGCGCGGCGCGGCCAACCGGCCACGTTCCGGCAACTCCCTGGGAGCGCACTGGCCGGCCAGGCTCCGCCATTCCCTGCACCTTACGATACGCGATAGGTGCAGAGGCTACCGGAACGTGCGGCTGTGCGAATAGCGGTACGGATCAGGAACGAACTTGGACGTCCCCTACTTTTCCTCTTCCATGGTCACGGCGACCGAGGCCTTGGCCGAGAGGCGGACCTTGTTGCCTTCGACGTCGGCAACGAGACCCTTATCGATGAAATGATGGTGGCCCTTGTGGCGGCCCTCGCCGCTGTCCTTCTTGGTCAGCTTGATGCGGTTGCCCTCAACGCGATCGACGGTGCCGATATGGACGCCATCGGCGCCGATGATTTCCATATGTTCTGCGATGTTCTGCATGGATGGACCCTCGTTTGGATTCACCCCAACGTCAGAGGCGCGCGTTCGTTTCCCACGCGAAAATGACGATGCCGTGTGCCGCCCGCTCGTCAGATCAGCGGTTCCTTCGACGAGGCATGGTGGTTGACGATCTTCCACGCGCCGTCCTCGCGGATGATGACCCAGCTCACCTTGACGACGAGATCAGGACGCTCGCCGGCGAGGTCGAACGAGACGGTTGCCGCCATGTTGATCATGTCAGGACCTGCCTGCGCGGCATGCACCTCGGAAAACGTCGCACTCGGCTTGCGCCATCGCGGCAGGCCGTTGAAATAGTCCGCAACGCCGTCCCTGCCCCGATAGAGTTTCGGGTTGGAGCCGAAGAAGAATGCGTTGCTCGCATAGAGCGAGGACAGCGCGGCGGCGTCGAGCGTCGCGAAGCCGGCGCACCATTTCGCGATGATGGCGGAAACGATGGCGTCGGTTTCGTTGCTCATGGGTGCCTCAACCTTTCGCGACTTCCTTTGCAAACGTGTCGCGCAGACCGATGGTGCGCGAAAACACCGGCTTGCCCGGCGTCGAGTCCTTGTCGCGCACGAAATAGCCCTGGCGCTCGAACTGCATCGGCTCGGTCGAATTGCTCTCCGCGACCGATGCCTCGATCCGCGCATCGGACAAGATCTCCAGCGACTGCGGGTTGAGATCGGCCGCGAAATTCGAGGCGTCCGGGCTCGGATTGGAGAACAGCTGGTTGTAGATGCGGATTTCAGCAGGCTTCGACGTCGCTGCCGGCAGCCAGTGCATCGTCGCCTTGACCTTGCGGCCATCGGGCGCGTTGCCGCCCTTGGTCGCGGGATCGTAGGTGCAGCGCAGCTCCACCACCTCGCCTGCGTCGTTCTTGATCACGCCGGTGCACTTGACGAAATAGGCATAGCGCAGCCGCACCTCGTTGCCTGGCGACAGGCGGAAGAATTTCTTCGGCGGGTTCTCCATGAAGTCGTCGCGCTCGATATAGAGCTCGCGGCCGAAGCTGATCTTGCGCGTGCCGGCGCTGGGGTCATCCGGGTGGTTGATCGCCTCGAGCTCCTCGACCTGCCCCTCCGGATAGTTCTCGATCACCACTTTAAGCGGCTTCAGCACCGCCATGCGGCGCTGCGCCGTGCGGTTTAGTTCCTCGCGGATGCAGAACTCGAGCATGCCGACGTCAACCACGCTGTTGGCCTTGGCGACGCCGATGCGCCTGACGAATTCGCGCAGCGCGGCCGGCGGCACGCCGCGGCGGCGCATCCCCGCGATGGTCGGCATGCGCGGATCGTCCCAGCCCGCGACATGGCCGTCGCGAACGAGCTGGGTCAGCACGCGCTTCGACAGCAGCGTGTAAGTCAGGTTCAGCCGCGCGAACTCGTACTGGTGCGGCTTCGAGGGCACCGGCAGCTTCTCGATGAACCAGTCATAGAGCGGGCGGTGGTCCTCGAACTCCAGCGTGCAGATCGAGTGCGTGATGCCCTCGATCGCATCCGACTGGCCGTGGGCATAATCGTAGCTCGGATAAATGCTCCATTTGGTGCCGGTGCGCGGATGATGCGCATGCAGGATGCGATACAGCACGGGGTCGCGCAGATTGATGTTGCCCGCGGCCATGTCGATCTTGGCCCGCAGCACGCGCGCCCCGTTCGGGAATTCGCCGGCCTTCATGCGGCGGAACAGCTCGAGATTCTCCTCCACCGTGCGCTCGCGGAACGGCGAGTTCCTGCCGGGCTCGGTCAGCGTGCCGCGCGTGAGGCGGATCTCCTCCTGGGTCTGGTCGTCGACATAGGCGAGACCGTCGCGGATCAGCTGCTCCGCCCATTCATAGAGGCGATCGAAATAGTCGGAGGCGAAGAACAGGTTCTTGCCCCAGTCGAAACCGAGCCAGCGCACGTCGGCCTGGATGGAGTCGATATATTCCTGTTCTTCCTTGATCGGATTGGTGTCGTCGAAGCGCAAATGGCAGCGGCCTGGAAACTCCTGCGCGATGCCGAAATTGAGTGCGATCGACTTGGCGTGGCCGATATGCAGATAGCCGTTCGGCTCCGGCGGGAACCGGGTCACGATCTCCTTGTACTTGCCCTGATCGAGATCGGCCTGGATGATGTCACGAATGAAATCGCGCCCAACCTCAGTCGCCACCGGTTCTGTCATTACGAAAATCCTGTAGGGAAATCAGCGGTTCTTCTGCCAAATTCGTGTGGCCGCGCCAAGGCCCACGAGGTCCGCCGACGGGCTTTAGTTATGTCCCGTTCCTGCTATACACCACCGCTTCCCATGCATAGGCCCTGCCAAGAATGACCGATTCCGTCGTCACGCGCTTCGCTCCCTCGCCGACCGGCTTCCTCCATATCGGAGGCGCCCGCACGGCGCTGTTCAACTGGCTCTATGCGAAGAAGCACGGCGGCAAGATGCTGCTGCGGATCGAGGACACGGACCGCGAGCGCTCCACCGAGGCCGCCATCGCTGCCATACTCGATGGACTCAAATGGCTTGAGCTCGGCTGGGACGGCGAGGTCATCTACCAGTTCGCCCGCGCCGCCCGCCACCGCGAGGTCGCCGAGCAGCTGCTCGCCGACGGCAAAGCCTATCGCTGCTACGCCACGGCCGAAGAACTCGCCGCCATGCGCGAGAAGGCGCGCGCAGAGGGCCGTACCCGCCTCTATGACGGCCTATGGCGCGACCGCGACCCGGCGACCGCCCCGACCGATGTGAAGCCCACCATTCGCCTGCGCGCGCCGCAGACCGGCGAGACCGTGATCGAGGACCAGGTCCAGGGCCGCGTGGTCTGGCAGAACGAGAACCTCGACGACCTCGTGCTTCTGCGCGGCGATGGCAATCCGACCTACATGCTCGCAGTGGTCGTGGATGATCACGACATGGGCGTCACCCATGTCATTCGCGGCGACGACCATCTGATCAACGCCGCCCGCCAGAAGCAGATCTACGATGCGATGGGCTGGACGCTGCCGAGCATGTCCCACATCCCCCTGATCCACGGCCCGGACGGCTCGAAGCTGTCGAAGCGCCACGGCGCGCTCGGCGTCGATGCTTATCGCGCCATGGGCTACCTCCCGGCGGCGCTGCGTAACTACCTCGTCCGGCTCGGCTGGAGCCATGGCGACCAGGAGATCTTCTCGACCGAGGAGATGATCGCAGCGTTCGACCTCGCCGGCGTCGGCCGCGCCGCCGCCCGCTTCGATTTCGCCAAGCTGGAAAACCTCAACGGCCATTACATCCGTCATGCCGACGATCAATCACTCGTGAAGATGTTCGAAGATGTGCTCGATCACGTCGTGCCCAGCCGCGACGAGATCAAGGCCAAGTTAAACGACAACACGCGGGCGCAGCTCCTGAAGGCCATGCCGGCCCTGAAGGAGCGCGCCAAGACGCTGATCGAGCTGATCGATGGCGCCTACTTCATCTTTGCCGACCGCCCGTTGCAGCTCGATGCCAAGGCGCAGGCGCTGCTGACAGCCGAGAACCGCAAGCTGATCGGCCAGCTTCATTCCGCGCTGGAGAAAGTCGAGACATGGAGCGGCGCCAGCACGGAAGCTGCGCTGCGCAGTTTTGCCGAGGAAAATAGTCTCAAGCTCGGCGCGGTCGCCCAGCCCTTGCGGGCCGCACTGACGGGGCGGACCACCTCGCCTGGTATTTTTGAGGTTTTGGAGGTCCTTGGACGCCAGGAAAGCCTGGGCCGGCTTAAAGATCAGTCTACGACGTAAGTCGACCATGCGTGCGGTGATCTTGCAGCGCACACAGCAATAATATACCCATCTCCCCGTACATTCTGGAACATCCGGCCTGCCCCCCAACGATCTCCTTTGGGGCTCCGGCTCCGGCCCGTTTCACCACACATCGGGGACCTACGATGGACGCAAAACCAAGCAATAAGACCGCCACGCTGACGGTCGGAAACAAGAATTACGATCTTCCGATCCTCAGCGGCAGCGTCGGGCCTGATGTCATCGATATCGGTAAGCTCTACGGCCAGTCCGGCCTGTTCACGTATGACCCGGGCTTCACCTCGACGGCGAGTTGCCAGTCTAAGATTACCTATATCGACGGTGACGCGGGCGTGCTGGAATACCGCGGCTACCCGATCGAGCAGCTTGCCGAGCACGGCGACTTCCTGGAGACCTGCTACCTCCTGCTCTACGGGGACCTGCCCACCGCCGCGCAGAAGAAGGATTTCGACCACCGCGTGACGCATCACACAATGGTGCACGAGCAGATGGCTCGCTTCTTCCAGGGCTTCCGCCGCGACGCCCACCCGATGGCGATCATGGTGGCGGCCGTCGGCGCGCTCGCCGCGTTCTATCACGATAGCACCGACATCAACGATCCGAAGCAGCGCATGATCGCTTCCATGCGCATGATCGCGAAGATCCCGACGCTGGCGGCAATGGCCTACAAGTACACGGTCGGCCAGCCCTTCATCTATCCGAAGAACTCGCTCGGCTTCGCCGAGAACTTCCTGAACATGTGCTTCGCGGTGCCCTGCGAGGACTACAAGGTGAGCCCGGTTCTCGCCGACGCGCTGGAGAAGATCTTCATCCTGCACGCCGACCACGAGCAGAACGCCTCGACTTCCACGGTGCGCATCGCCGGCTCCTCCGGCGCCAACCCGTTCGCCTGCATCGCGGCGGGCATCGCCTGCCTCTGGGGCCCGGCGCATGGCGGCGCCAACGAAGCCGCGCTCAACATGCTCTACGATATCGGCACGGTCGATAAGATCCCCGAGTTCATCGCCAAGGTGAAGGACAAGAACTCTGAAGTCCGCCTGATGGGCTTCGGGCACCGCGTCTACAAGAACTACGATCCGCGCGCCAAGATCATGCAGAAGATGTGTCACGCCGTGCTCAAGGAGACCGGCCATGGCGAGGATCCGATGCTGAAGGTGGCAATGGAGCTCGAGAAGATCGCGCTCAGCGACCAGTACTTCATCGAACGCAAGCTCTATCCGAACGTCGATTTCTATTCGGGCATCACGCTGAAGGCGATGGGCTTCCCGGTCTCGATGTTCACCGTGCTGTTCGCGGTCGCCCGCACCGTCGGCTGGATCAGCCAGTGGAGCGAGATGATCGAGGACCCGCATCAGAAGATCGGTCGTCCGCGCCAGCTCTACACCGGCGTCGCCAAGCGCGACTACGTGCCGATCGCCAACCGCCAATAAGTTCGAACCATCACGGCTTTCGAAACGGCGCCATCTCACAATGGCGCCGTTTTTGTTCGGCCATCCACGATGGCGCGCCCATCACTGAGCGCACCATCGGCAGCGAGGTTTCCCACCGGTACAAACTTGCTGCCTCGCACAACAACAAGTCGGCGCATCGGAGCGGTAATCGCTTGACAGCCGAAACGCTCCGCGCGCAAATTCTTACACTAAGTAAGAATGACGACTGGGATGGAAATGCCGGAGCAGCCGAGAAGTCGGCGGCAGACGCGCGCTGCCATTTTGACTCACTTGCTGCAGTCGGGCGGCTCGTTTCGGCCGCCGCTGGCGAAGGCGGTGCGCCTGTCCGAGGCGAGCCTGTCGCGCATCCTGCTCGACCTCAAGGCCGAACGCCTGATCGAGGAAGTGCGGCGCCCTGCCCCTTACGTCGGCGGCCCGACGGGCCTCGTGTCCCTCGACGGCTCGGTGGCGCTCGCAGCTGTTGAGCTGACCGCCCAATGGCTCAGCGTCGGCGTCGGCGGTCTCTCCGGCGAGCTGCATTACACCGAGCGCCTGCCGTTGCCGAAAGCGCCGACGGTCGAGACGGTCGGCCGCGTGTTCCGCGAAGCGATGACATTGCTGCGCGACTGGACGCGCCGCCGCCACATCACACTGTCACAGATCGGCGTCTCCATTCCGGGCCTTGGCCGCTTGACCATATCCGGCAATCCGATCATCCCCTGCGACGTCGGGCGCATCAGCGGCCTGATCGGCGAGATGTTTGCCGGCGTGCCGCTGGAATTCACCAATTCCGTGGTGGCGCACGCCACCTTTCACCGCTGCCGCACGCAGAACTATCCATTCAGCGGCACGCATCTGTTCGTCTTTGTCAGCCATGGCGTTGCCGGCGCGTGGATGGATGACCCGACTGAAGCCGATGCACTCCAGCCGGTCGAACTGGGCCACATGGTATTTGGACCGGACGGACCGCGCTGCCGCTGCGGCCATCTCGGCTGTGTCGAGGCCTATACTTCGCTCGCCGCCTTGGCCGAGCTCCTCGACATCTCCGACGCCGAATTGCTCCAGCCCGGCAGCCAATGGGTGCACACGATCCCGCGCTCGGGGCGGGTGCGCCAGGAGTTGCGGCGGCGGCTGTTCCGGCTTGGCCTTGCGATCGGCAACACGCTGAACGTGAAGCCATGCGATGGCGTCGCCATCAGCGGCTGGCCATCGCTTCTCTCCGACGACGATCGCAATGCCGTGGTCGAGGGGATCGACGCCTGCCTGCTGGGCGGCCGGACATTGGCGCAAGTGTCCATCGCTTTCGTGCCACCCTCGACCGGCAACGATCCGCAGGCTGCCCTCGCTTTCGCCGCCTTTTGCCTGGCCAGCCGCGGCGGCATGCCCGCCACATCGAGGGAGGCCGCCTGACATGCGCCAAGTCGTTCGGCCTCAACGCGCAAAGCACCTAAAACGGAGGAACTTGCCATGCCGATCACAACAACAAGGCGTCGTCTGCTCGCTGGATCTGCCGCCGCGCTCGCGCTGCCGGCCTTTGCCCGCGCGCAAGGCGCGGTCAAGCCGCGCCTGACCGCGATCTCGCAATGGTCCGCAGGCAGCGATGGGGCGGCTATCACCGCGCTCGGCAAGAAATTCGAGGAGAAAGGCGGGGTTTGGCAGCACTCGCCAGTCCCCGGGTTCACCACCGAGATGATGAACAAGCTACGCGCTCAGATCATGGCCGGCGATCCACCGGCCTGTTCGCAGCTCAAGGGCCCGGAGATTGCGGCCTGGTCGAAGATTGCTCCAACCGTCAATCTCGACGACCTTGTTGCGGCCGTCGGCTACGAAAAGGTTGTCGCTCCTGATCTTGCACGACTGCACAAGCCGGGCGGCAAATGGATTGCACTGCCGCTGCAGATCTACAGCACCAACATGCTGTTTCTCTCCAAGCGCGCGATGGACAAGGCCAAGGCCGGCAAGATCCCCGTCACATGGACCGACTTCAACGACCTTGCCGAAAAAATGAAAGCGGGCGGCGTCACTTATCCCATCGCTAACGGTGGTACCCGCCCCGACGATGGCCAGAAATTCGAGGCCGCTCTCGCCGGCATCAGTCCCGCCTCCTACCGCGCAGCCATCATGAATCTTGACGAGAAGGCATTGAAGGGGCCCGAGGTAGGCGCTGCCTTCGCACAGGTGCGCAAGATCGCCGACTGGATGGATCCCAACGTCGGTGCTCAACACTTTTCGACCAACCTGAAGCGCTTCGTCGACGGCGACATGGGCATGATGATCATGGGCGGGTGGGCACAGGGCGTGTTGCGCAACGCCGGTTTCAAGTTCGACGACTTCATCATCGCCCCTGGCCCGAGCGACAATACCAAGCCGGTCTTTCTGTTGAATGCCGATGCGTTCATATTCTGGCAGCGCAAGGAGCCCGACCTCCAAGCCGGCCAGACGCTGATGGCCCAGCTCGTCATGGATCCAGCGATCCAGACGATGTATTCGCAGATTACGGGATCGATACCCGTGCGCACCGATGTCGATCTTTCCGGTGAAGGCTGGTCGGATGGTCAACGGCGGACCGCAGCAGCTCTGAAAGACGCTATCGCCAGCAATCAGGCGGTCCTGAGCCTCGCGCACAATATGGCGCAGGAGAACGGTATGACCGCTGCGATGATCGACGTGATCACCGAATATGTGAAGAACAAGACGATCAAGCCGGAGCAGGCGGTCACCCGCCTCGCCGAGGCCGTCGAGGGCGCGCGTTGATCGATACCGTCTCCATAGCAACGCGGCCCGTCCGGCCGGCGATTGCGGGCGCGCTGCGCCGGCTGCCTGAATATCTGATGATCTGGGTGCCGCTGCTGCTGTCCGCTCTGCACCTCGTGTCGTTCTCGCTGTGGACGATCTGGATTTCTTTCACGCCATCCACTCTGGTCCCGGTCTCGGGCTGGGTGGGTTTGCGCAACTACACGGCGGTCGCGGCATCGCGGAATTGGCAGATCGCCTTCGATAATCTCCTACTGTTCGGCAGCGCTTTCGTGCTGCTGAGCGTGGTGACCGGGCTTGTCCTTGCGATCCTGCTCGACCAGCGCATTCGCGGCGAGAACCTGCTGAGATCCATCTTCCTCTACCCCCTTGCGGTGTCGTTCGTGGTGACGGGCACGGTCTGGAGCTGGTTGCTCAGTCCTGGCATCGGGATCCAGAAACTGGTGCACGATCTCGGCTGGACCTCCTTCAAGTTCGATTGGCTGATTGACCGCGACATGGCCATCTGGACCATTGTCATCGCCGCGATCTGGCAATCCTCCGGCTTTGCCATGGCGCTCTTTCTTGCCGGCCTCAGATCTGTCGACGCCGACATCATCAAGGCCGCGCAGATCGACGGTGCCGGTCCGATCCGAATCTACCGGCGCGTCATTTTGCCGACGCTGTGGCCGATCACCATCACCGTGATCGTGGTGCAGCTGCAGTTTGCGATTTCGGCCTTCGACCTCGTCCGCGCGCTCACCAACGGCGGACCGGGAATCGCGACCCAGCTGCCGGCCCTTGTCGTCTACGACCTGATGTTCCAGCGCAGCCTGCTCGGCCGGGGGGCGGCGGCGGCGGTGCTGATGTTGCTCATTCTTCTCGCGGTCCTGCTGCCCTATGCAGCGTGGCGTTATGTCCAGCGGCGGCGTGCTATTCATGCGTGACAGAACCTTCGCACCAAGTCGGATATCGATCTATCTCATCGTATTGCTGATCGCGGCGGCATGGCTCACGCCGTTGGTCGTTGTCGTGCTGAACTCGCTCCGCACCAATGAGGAAATCGCGCAGGCCTCGATGATCGGCTGGCCGAAACACTGGGCTTGGAGCAATTACGCCACTGCCTGGAGCGGATTCTGCGTGGCCGAGACCTGCGCCGGCATCAGACCGTACATGCTGAACTCGGCATTCATCACGATTCCCGCGACGATTTTCTCGACCATGCTCGGTGCGATCGCCGGCTACGCCGTGTCGCTCTGGCGTTTTCGCGGAGATACCTGGATCTACGGCATCGTGACCCTCGGCCTCTTCCTTCCCCAGCAGATGCGATTGCTGCCCTGGACAATCGTGCTGCGGGACATCGGTCTCATCAACACGCTGACGGGCCTCGTGCTGATTCACACGATCCAGGGGCTGTCCTTCACCACGTTGTTCTGCCGAAACTACTATGCCGCCGTGCCCCATGAATTGATCAGGGCCGCGCGCATCGATGGGGCCGGGTTCTTTCGCATTTTCTGGCGCATCATTCTGCCGCTCTCGGCTCCCATCCTGATCGTCACCGTGATCTGGCAGTTCACGCACATCTGGAACGAGTTTCTCTATGGCGTGACGTTCACAAGCGGCCAACAGCAGCCGGTCACGGCCGCTCTCATCGCGCTGTCTGCTGCAGTCGCAGATATCCCGCAGCACGGCGTGCAGAGCGCGGCGGTGATCATCGCAGCCCTGCCCACTTTGTTGATCTATCTCCTCGGCGGCAGGTACTTCGTGCGCGGCCTTACCGCCGGCGCAGTGAAATGATGGATTTGTCATGGCAGCACTGAGCATTCGCGCCCTGTCCAAGCGGTACGCCAACCTCGAGGTACTGAAGGGCGTCGATCTCGACATCGAGAGCGGCGAGTTCACGGTCCTCGTCGGGCCATCCGGCTGCGGCAAGTCCACGCTGCTCAACATCGTCGCCGGGCTCGACCGACCGAGCGCGGGGACGATCGAGATTGGCGGGCGCATCGTCAACGACATCCCGCCCAAGGACCGCGACATCGCCATGGTGTTCCAGTCCTACGCGCTCTATCCGTCGATGACCGTGCGCCAGAACATCACCTTCGGCATGGAATGCCGCCATGTGCCGAAGACCGAGCAGGAGAAGGCGGTCGCGAACGTGGCGAAGCTGCTCCAGATCGAGCCGCTGCTCGGCCGCAAGCCGTCGCAATTGTCCGGCGGCCAGCGCCAGCGTGTGGCGATGGGGCGGGCGCTGGTGCGCAATCCCCTGCTCTTCCTGTTCGACGAGCCGCTGTCCAATCTCGACGCCAAGCTGCGCGTCGAAATGCGGATGGAGATCAAGCGGCTGCACCAGCGGATCGGCGCCACCATCGTCTATGTCACCCACGACCAGATCGAAGCGATGACCATGGCGACGCGGATCGCCGTGATGCATCAGGGTAGCGTGCAGCAATTCGCCGACCCCGATACCGTGTACCGCTACCCGGCCAATCTGTTCGTCGCGCGTTTCATGGGTTCGCCGCCAATGAATACCATGCCGGCACGGCTCGAGAACGGGAATGACGGGCCGGTGGTCGTGATCGGCGCCGGGCGGCCGGAGGAGGTTCGTCTTCGCCTTCGAGGATATGACGCCGCGGCATCCTTCGTCGGTCGCGAGGTGGTGTTTGGCATCAGGCCGGAATGCATTGCCGAAGGCAGCCGCGCATTTTCCGGCGACGCGCCTGTCCTCGTCGACGCGCCGGTAGAGATGGTCGAGCCGACTGGAGCCGAGACCATGGTGTTGCTGCGGCTCGGGGGCGAGCCCGCGATGGCGCGCGTCTCGCCCGATATCCGCCCCGCGCCCGGCGCGTCCGCCTCCTTTGCGCTCGACACGCGCCGTATTTGCCTTTTCGACCCCGAAACGGAGCGACTGATCGCATGACGAAGACCACCTATTCCGGCCTGGCGGGCCGCGTGGTGTTGATTACCGGCGGCGCCAGCGGCATCGGCGCCGCCTTCGTACGGGCTTTCGCGGCCCAGGGGGCCCACGTCGCCTTCCTTGACATCGATACGAATGCCGGTGAAACGCTGGTGCGGGAAGTGGCGGCAGCGCGCGGGACCACGCCGCTGTTCGTGCCCTGCGATCTCCTGCACATCGACGCCTTGCGCACCGCGATGGCAGAGGTCCACCGTTCGCTCGGCGACGCCGCCGTTCTCGTCAACAACGCCGCCAACGATCAACGCCAGGTTCTCTCCGAGGTAACGCCGGCCGAGTTCGACTGGATGATCGGTGTCAACCTCAAGCACGTCTTCTTCGCAGCACAGGCGGTGGTGCCGCAGATGCAGGCGCGCGGCGGCGGCTCGATCATCAACATGTCGTCCATCGCCTGGATGCGTGGCGCACCGGCGCTGCCGGCCTATGCCGCGGCGAAAGCAGCGATCGTCGGCTTCACCAACTCGCTGGCCCGGCTGGTCGGGCCCGACCGCATTCGCGTCAACGCGATCGCGCCGGGCATGGTGATCACCGAGCGCCAGCGCCGGCTGTGGTATCCGGACGAGCAGGCCATCGCCGAGGTGCGCGCGCGTCAGGCGGTTCCCGATGCGGTGACACCCGACGACATCGCCAACATGGCGCTGTTCCTCGCCTCGGACGAAAGCCAGCGTATCACGCGTCAATGTTTCCAGGTCGACGGCGGCCTCGGCTAGCTCGCCCGAGTGCCTTTGCGCATCGTCGCGAGCACGATGTCGGCGGCGAGCACGCTCGGCGACTTGTTGCCGGTCGACATGACCTGATCGAGCCGGGCGAACGCTTCGACCTGCTCCCGTCGCAGCGGCGAATCCGTCAGCAGGGTAGCGAGGGCCGTTGCCAGCTTCTCCGGCGTGCAGTCCTCTTGCAGGAACTCGCGGATCACATCCTTGCCGATCACCAGATTGGCGAGGATCACCGAGGAGACCCGGATCGCGCGGCGCAGGATGAAGGCCTCGATCGCGCCGACGCGATAGGCCGTCACCATCGGAATGCCCGACAGCGCGAGCTCGAGCGTCACCGTGCCGGACTTCGCCAGCGCCGCGTGGGCAATGCGGAAAGCGGCGCGCTTGTCGTTCTCGCCGATCACGATTTGCGGCTTGACCGGCCAATTCGCGATGCCCTCGCGGATGGTGGCTTCGAGGTGCGGCATGGTCGGCAGCATCAGCTCGAACGCGCGCCCGTCCGCCTGCAAGCGGCCGAGTGCTGCACCGAACACGTCGAGGTGATGCCGGATCTCGCTGCGGCGGCTGCCGGGCAGCACCAGGAGCACCGGCGGCTCGCCGTCGCGGCGCGCCTGCTCCTCCGCGTTCGGCCGCAGCGACGCCAATTGCTCGACCAGGGGATGGCCGACATAGCTGCATGGCGGCCCGCCGAGCTTGCGGTATTCCTCCGGCTCGAACGGCAAAAGACCGAGCACATGGTCGACATAGCCGAGCATGGTCCGCGCCCGTCCCGGCCGCCACGCCCAGAGCTGCGGCGAGACGTAATCGACGACCGGGATCGCGTGATTGCGGGCACGCACGCGGCGGGCGACGCGATGGGTGAAATCGGGGCTGTCGATGATGACGAGCGCGTCGGGCGCGGCCTCTAGCACGGCGTCCGCCGTCTTGCGGATCAGCCGCAGGATTTTCGGCAATTGCTGAACGACGGCGGCAAAGCCGACGATCGACAGCTCTTCGATCGGAAACAGCGTCTCGAGCCCCTCGCGCGCCATGGTGCGGCCGCCGACGCCGACGAACTCAACGCCGTCGCCGAGCCGCTGGCGCAGCACCTTCATCAAGGCGCTGCCAAGCCGGTCGCCGGATTCCTCCGTGGCGATCAGGAAGATCTTGCGCTTGCGATCGCGGCCCTGCATCACGCCGACAGGCCGATGACAAAGAGGTATTTTGCGTCGGCGAGCGCAATCATCGCCTGCGGCTCGGCGGCGATGGTGTTGCCTGCGACGACAGCGATGCCGGCAAGGCCGGCCTTGGCAACACCCTCGATGGTGCGCGGGCCGATCGTCGGCAGGTCGAAGCGCAGGTCCTGGCCGCTCTTCGGCGCCTTCACCAGCACGCCGCGGCCCCTGGCCGCGCGGATGCGACCCTCCTCACGCAGCCGCGCGACACGCGCGAGCAGCGCGTCAGTGCCCTCGATGTCCTCGATCGCCACGACATGACCGTCGATCACCACCGCGGCCTGCCCGATGTCGAACGGACCGAGCGCGCTCAGCACCGCCCGCCCGCGCTCGATGTCGGTCTTGCTGGTGTCACTCGGCCAAGCGCGGCTGATGCAGCCCTCGGGCATCAGGAGATCGGGCGCGACGTCCTTGATGCCGACCATGCGAAAGCCGTCCTGCTCGAGCATGCGGCCGACGCCGGACAGCAGATGATCGTCGCCGCCGCGGAAGGCGCGAATGACGTTGCCGAGCAGGCGCAGCGTCTTGACGTCGAACCGGATCTCGGACAGCGAAGGGCGGACCAATGTGCCGATGAAGATCAGGTCGCTGCAGCCTTCTTCGCGAAACAGCCGCATCGCGCGGCCGAGCTGGCCGACCGAGATCCAGCGGTGGCGGAATTTCTCGACCCGCGCCGGATCGCAGGCCCCGCGCAGCGGAAACAGCACCGGCGTGATGCCGCGCGCCGCAAGCGATTCGGCGACCGCGAACGGCATGGCGCCGCCGCCGGCGACGATGCCGACCGGCGAGGAAACCTCCGCAGCCGCCGATGTCATGCCCGCGGCCATCCCAGGATCACTTCGCGATGGCGGGAAGACAGAGCGGGCGCTTGCCCTTGCCGATGAAGTCGAGGATCTCGGCGATCGCAGGGTCTTCGCCCGCGAGCGGCCGCGCCGCCTCCAGCCGCTCGGCGAACGTGCCGGGACCATGGAAGAGTTTTTGGTAGAACCCACGCACGGTTGCAAGCCGCTGCCTGGTGAACTTGCGCCGCTTCATGCCGATCAGATTGAGGCTCTCCAGGACCGCATATTGGCCGTTGACCAGCCCGTATGGGATGACGTCGTCGCGGACACCGCACACGCCGCCGACCATGACATAGGGGCCGACGCGCGTGAACTGGTGCACCGCCGACAGGCCGCCGATATAGACGGCGTCGCCAATCTCGCAATGACCGCCGAGTGTCGCTGACGTCGCGAAGATCACGTTGTCGCCGACCACGCAATCATGGCCGACATGGCTGCTGTTCATGAAATAGCCGCCGTTGCCGACTCGCGTCAGCCCTCCACCCTTGATCGTGCCGACATTCATCGTCGCGCCTTCCCGGATGGTGCAGCCGGAACCGATCTCGAGTTTCGTCGGCTCGCCCTTGTAGCTGAGATCCTGCGGGGCGCCGCCCAGCACTGCAAAGGGCGAGATCACGCAGCCATCGCCGAGCGAGGTGTGGCCGATGACGGTGACGTGTCCGATCAGCTTGCAGTTCGCGCCGATGACGACGTTCGGGCCGATGATGCAATAGGGTCCGATCTCGCTGCCATCGCCAATCACCGCGCCGTCCGCGATCCGTGCGGTGGGATCAATCTTGCTCATCAAGCCAATCTTACTCGTCA
This sequence comes from Bradyrhizobium sp. 154, assembly GCF_023073875.1. NCBI lineage: Bacteria > Pseudomonadati > Pseudomonadota > Alphaproteobacteria > Hyphomicrobiales > Nitrobacteraceae > Bradyrhizobium > Bradyrhizobium sp. 154. Next base: position 42,291 of record NZ_JADPKG010000118.1, on the reverse strand, counting down.
AGAAGGTCAGGTTATGTATTGAAGTCGCTCGGTTTTCGGGTGGTTAGCGCGACTATGCCCGATCTGTCCAGTGACGTATCATCTCGCCGTGTTTCATGTGCTGGATGAGGCGGCCTACCCGGCTCGTCAGCAAGTTCATGCGGAGATTCAGCGATCGTGGTCAGAGCCCTTGCATTGTTGCTCGCACAGCTCGTGGCCACACCGGTCGTCTCCGAGACGATCGAGACCGACCAACGCGGCCCCGTGGATCTGGCGACATTCGAATGCCGCGACATCAACCGCAGCACGATGCTTCAGCGCGTCTGCTACGACCGGGCGCGGCAGGACCTCGTCGTCGCCATCAACGGCAGGTACGATCGTTATTGCGGCGTGGCGGCGGAGACGGTCGAGGGCCTTCTGGGCGCACCGTCCATGGGCCAGTTCTTCAACCGCAATATCAGCCGCGAGGTGGCCGGCAGCCGCTACGACTGCCGGGCATGACGAGAGCGCTCAGTCCGTCAGCATGGCGCCGACATCGGCTTCCGCAACCACCTGCCCGTTGACCTTGGCGTCCCCGTGAAACCACCACATGGCTTTGCGGCGGCCGAGCGAGCGCATGTGATATTCGATGGTATCGCCGGGCAGCACGGGCTTGCGGAACTTGCACTTGTCGATGGTGAGGAAGTAGACCGCCCGCGGCTTCTCGGTACCCTCGACCGACTTGATGCCGATCACGCCAGCGGTCTGCGCCATCGCCTCGATCATCATGACGCCCGGATAGACCGGGCGCTCGGGGAAGTGCCCCTGGAAGGCCGGCTCGTTGAACGTGACGTTCTTGATGCCGATGCCGCTGTAATCGGCGCGGATGTTGATCACGCGGTCGATCAAGAGCATCGGAAAGCGGTGCGGCAGGGTCTGCAGGATTGCATTGATATCTACCAGCTCGAACTTAACAGGCGATTCCTGCGTCATTCCCGTCCCTCGTCCTTCGGATCGACCTTGCTGTCGCGCACCAGACGCTCCACCGCGATGATCTCCTTGAACCATTGCTTGGTCGGTTTGGCAAAAAAACCACCCCAGCGTCCGCCCGGCGGGATGTCGTCCTTGACGCCGCTCATCGCGGTGACCTGGGCTCCATCGCCGATCTTGAGGTGGTTGTTGATGCCAACCTTTGCTCCGAGCGCCACGTTGTCGCCGATGGTCAGGCTACCCGCCAGCCCGATTTGAGCCGCCAGCAGGCAATTCCGGCCGATGGTCACATTGTGGCCGATCTGGACCTGATTGTCGATTTTGGTGCCCTCCCCGATCACGGTGTCGCGCAAGGAGCCGCGATCGATGGTGGTGCCGGCGCCGACCTCCACATTGTTCTGGATCAGCACGCGGCCGGTCTGCGGCACCTTCAGGTGGCCTTCGGGACCGAAGAAGATGAAGCCGTAGCCGTCCTGGCCGATGGAGCAGCCCGCGTGGATCAGCACGTCATTGCCGATCAGGGCGCACTGGATGGCGGTACGGGCGCCGACATTGCAGTCCCGGCCGATCTTGACGCCGGGGCCGATCACCGCTCCGACGCCGACCACGGTGCCGCTGCCGATCTCGACGTCCGGGCCGATCACGGCGAGGGGATCGATGATCACGCCGTCTTCGAGCCGGGCCGTGGGATCGATGATGGCGGACGGCGCGATGCCGTCATTGCCGATCCAGGATTGCGGCCTGAGCGCATCGCCATGCCATTCCCGGGCGAGCCTGACGAAGGCGCGGAAAGGCTGCGCCACCCGCAGCACGGCCACATGCGCGGGGACCTGGGCTTCAAATCGGGGACTCACCAGGCACGCCCCGGCCTTGGTCGCCTTCAACTCATCGGCGTATTTCAGGTTGTCGAAGAACGCCAGATGCATCGGTCCGGCTTCGTCGAGCGACGCCAGGCCCGTGATGGTGTCGTTACCTCTCGCGGGGTCGACCAGCTGCGCCTTGGCCAGCGCAGCAATGTCGGCCAGCGCTGAGGCAGGCGGTTTTGTGAAGAAGGTCGGCTGCGCCATTCCACCCCGTCGCGGTCCGGCTTCGGCATGAAGCGGCCAAGCCGCATCATGCCTCATCTCCAGGATTGGCACGATCCCTTTCGGAAACCGGCTCCAGTAATCCGGATCGTGCCGTGCTGATCGAATTAGAACGTGGTGCCGCCGCCGAACCGGAACTCCTGCGTGCGGTCGTACTTGCCCTTGCTGAGCGGCACGGCGTAGTCGAAGCGCAGCGGACCGAACGGCGACTGCCAGATCAGGCCGACACCGACCGACGAACGGATCACCTTGCTGTCGTCATACACGAGCCCGGTGCAGGTTCCGGTGCTCGACGGATTGACCGTCGACGGGATACAGCCCGGCACATTGACCTCGTTGGTAGCGGTCCAACTCGTCGGTCCCTTATAATCGTAGAGACCGCCGGCGTCGGCATAGACCGCGCCCTTCAGACCCACTTCCTTGGGCAGGAACCAGAACGGCATCTGCAATTCGAGCGAAGCGCCCCAATATTTGGTGCCGCCGAGCGCGTCCTGCGTACCGAAAGGATTCAGATCGCGCGGGCCGATGCCGTTCGGGGCAAAGCCGCGGACGAGGTTCGGGCCCATTTGGAAGTGGTCGAGCATCCGCAGATCATCGTTGATCTTGGTCAGAATACCGCCCTGGAGACGGACGATTCCGACGATATCGGACACGAGCGGGGCGTAGTACTTTCCGTCCGCCACGGTCTTCAGATAGCTGACGTCGCCGCCGACGCCGGCGAAATCCTGCCGGAAGTCGATGAGCAGACCGTCGGTCGGGTTCTTGTTGTTGTCCAGCGTGTTGTAAGTGAGCGTGTAGCCGAGCGCCGAGGTCAAGGTCTTGCCGTTGGCAAGCTCCTTGCGCACCGGGAGCGAGGCTTCACCGTCACTGTAGCAGCCGAGGCCGTTGGTCGAGCTCAGGTCGAGCGGCGGGATCTGCGACGCGGCGAAGGCCGGGCTCGGGTTGAACGCCGAGGTGCCCAGATTGTTGTTACAGTTCGCCAGGTAGCTCGGCAGCGTGATTTCCTGCTGGTAGATCGAGTAGCGCAGCTGGAGCGACAGATCTTCACGCAAGGAGAAGCCGAGGCGCGGCGAGAAGCCGAGCGTCTTCGTGCCGTAGGAGATGTAGCTGTTTGAAAGCTGCTGGCGCTGATAGAGGTCGAGGCCGAGCGCGACGCGGTAGTCGAGCAGATACGGCTCGACGAACGACAGCGAGTAGCCGCGCGCATACTGGCCATAGGTCACCGCGGCCTTGGCGAACAGGCCGCGCCCGAGCAGATTGCGCTCGGAGACCGAGACCTCGGCCAGCGCGCCGTCGGTCGTGGAGTAGCCGCCCGAGATCGAGAAGTCGCCGGTCGATTTCTCTTCCATGTCGACGACCAGGATCACGCGGTCGCTCGACGAGCCGGGCTCCGTCGCGATCTTCACGCTCTTGAAGTAGTCGAGGTTCTTCAGCCGCCGCTCGGCGCGGTCGACCAGCGCGCGGTTATAGGCATCTCCTTCCGAGATGTCGAACTCGCGGCGGATCACGTAGTCGCGCGTGCGGGTGTTGCCGCGCAGGTTGATGCGCTCGATATAGGTGCGCGGGCCCTCGTCGATGTTGAAAACGACGGAGACGGTGTGCGCCTCGAAATTGCGGTCGCCGCCGGGACGAACGACTGCGAAGGCGAAACCGCGGCGCGAAGCCTCGATCTGCATCTCCTCGACCGACTTCTCGACCGATTCGACGTTGTAGAGCGAGCCGACATTGACACGCGAATAGCCCCGCATCGACGAAGGATCGAAGTTCGGAATGCTGGAGCGGAAGTCGACCGCGCCGACGCGGTATTGCGCGCCTTCCTCGATCTTGAAGGTGACGTTGAAGCCCTTCTTCTCCGGATCGTATTCGGTGAGCGCGGCCACGACCTGGACGTCGGCAAAGCCATGCTTGAGATAGAAGCGGCGGATCAGGTCGCGGTCGGCCTCGACGCGATCGGGATCGTAGATGTCCCCGCTGGCGAGGAAGCTCAGCAGGTTCGATTCGCGCGTCTTGATGACGTCGCGCAGCCGATAGGACGAGAACGCATTGTTGCCGACGAACTCGATCGACTTGACGCCGGTCTTGGCGCCCTCCTCGATCGTGAAGATCAGGTCGACGCGATTGTTCGGCTGCTCGATGATCTCGGGCGTGACGCGCACGTCATAACGGCCGGACCGCCGATAGATTTCGGCGATTCGCAGCGTGTCGGACTGCACCATGGCGCGGGAGAAGGTGCCGCGCGCCTTGGACTGGACTTCAGTGGTGAGCTGCTCGTCCTTGATCTTCTTGTTGCCCTCGAAGGCGACGCGCCCGATCACCGGGTTTTCCACCACGGAGACGATGATCTGGCCGCCGGGGCCGCGATTGATCCTGACGTCCTGGAACAGGCCGGTTTCGATCAACGCCTTGAGGCCGTCGTCGATGGCGCCTTGATCCAGGTGGCCGCCCGGACCCGGCTTGAAATAGGAGCGGATTGTCTCCACCTCGACACGGCGATTCCCCTGGACGGAAATCGACTGCACGGTCTGCGCGAGCGCAGACGAAGACACGAAAACAGCCCCAACCGGGGCAATCACCGGCGCGCCGAACATGATCAGGGTTGCGAGCAAGCCCCCCCGGAGTCGCAGTCCAAACTTCATCGCGCAACGCGCCCTTATCATTCCATACCAGACCCACCCAACACCGGTCTGGAAGATTCCCCAAGTTCAGGCCGCTTGTAGCCAATTTCCCGGACGCCGCAAACGGCCGAAAGCGCCGTGATTTCAATTTCATTGCAAGACGTTGCTCAACAGCAACGCCACAAAAAAGCCCGTATCAGGACGCCGCCATCCGAAGGATGTCGTTGTAGGTCGCAAACACCATCAGCATCAGCACCAAACCGAGCCCGATTCGGAACCCCATTTCCTGGGTCTGTTCGGACAGAGGCCGGCCGCGGACCACTTCTGCCGCGTAGAACATCAGATGGCCGCCATCGAGAAGCGGAATCGGGAACAGGTTCAGCAGACCGATCGACACGGACAGCACCGCACACAGATTGATCACGAACTGGAACCCGGCGCTGGCCGCCTGCCCCGACATCTTTGCGATTCCCAGCACGCCGCTGACCTCGTTGGGATTGCCGTTTCCGACGAACAACGAGCCCAGGAACTTGAAGGTGCTGGTGATGATGAACCAGACCTGCTCGACGCCGATCTTGAGCGCTTCGCCGACGCCCACGGGGGCGGTCGAAGCCTCACCGGCCTGCGACTTGTGCTCGACACCGAGCACACCGACGCGGTGGCGGTTGCCGAACGGATCTTTGCGCTCGAGCAGCGCCGGGGTCGCGGTCAGCGATACGATGGCGCCGTCGCGCTTGACCTGGAACGCAAGCGTTGAACCCGCACTCATCGCAACGATCCGCTGCATGTCGGCAAAGCTCTCGATCGGCTTGCCGTCGATCTGGACGACGACGTCACCAACCTTGAAGCCGGCGGCAGCCGCAGCGCCGTCGGCGACGACGCCGTCGACGCGCGCAATCGTGCTCGGCTTGCCGTAGTACAGCGCCATGCCGGCGAAGATCAGAGCGCCCAGGATGAAATTGGCGATGGGTCCGGCCGCGACGATGGCGGCGCGCGGGCCGACCTTCTTGTGATGGAAGCTGCCGGCGCGTTCCTCGGCCGTCATGGCCGCGAGCGTTTCGGCCGAGGGGGTCGAGGCCTCGCTCTCGTCACCGAAGAACTTGACGTAGCCGCCAAGCGGAATCGCGGAGATCTTCCAGCGGGTGCCGCGACGGTCGTTGAAACCGACCAGCTCGGGTCCGAAGCCGAGTGAAAAGGTTAAAACGCGAACGCCCGCCCAGCGCGCGACCAGGAAATGGCCGAGCTCGTGGAAGAACACGACGATGGTCAGGACGAACAGGAAGGGTACCGCGTAGCCGAGGAGCCCATGGCTCAACGTATTGAAACTATGGACGAAAAAGTCGATCATCGATTCCCCTCATCCAGCGCCGCAAGGCCCTGGCCCGAACTATCTAGGATGCCTTTAAGGCAATTTGAGGCAATAGGGCGGCAGCTCTATTTCGCGCAACATGGTCAACGGATATTGCGTCGTCAGCCGAGGTCATCGGCGCCTGATTCCCGCTGCGGATCCAGTCGTCCAGCGTCGCCTCGACCAGGCGCGCGATCGCACCAAACCGGATCTTGCCGGCAATGAAGGCGGCGACCGCGACCTCGTTGGCGGCGTTGTAGACGGTGGTCGCCCCCTTCCCGGTCCGGAGCGAATCGTAGGCTAGGCGGAGGCCCGGGAACCGCTCGAAATCCGGCGCCTCGAAGGTCAGCTCGCCGATCTTGGCCAAGTCGAGCTTGGCCGCCGGACCCTTGATGCGGTCGGGCCAGCCCAAGCAATGCGCGATCGGCGTCCTCATGTCGGGCGCACCGAGCTGCGCCACGACGGAGCAATCGGAAAACTCGACCATGCCGTGGATGATCGACTGCGGATGAACGAGCACGTCGATCTCGTCGGGCGCGAGCGCAAACAGATAGGACGCCTCGATCACTTCGAGCCCCTTGTTCATCATCGAGGCGGAATCGATCGTGATCTTCTGGCCCATGCTCCAATTTGGATGCTTCAGGGCCTGCTCGAGCGTGGCCTGCTCGATGTCGACAGGCTTCCAGGTCCGGAACGGGCCGCCCGAGGCGGTGATGATGACGCGCACGAGCTCGTCGCGATTGCCTGAGCTCAACGCCTGGAATAGCGCATTGTGTTCGGAATCGGCCGGCAGGATGCAGGCGCCGGCTTTTGCCGCGCGCTGCATGAAGAAATCGCCGGCGCAGACCAGACATTCCTTGTTGGCGAGCGCAACATGCGCACCGCGATCAACCGCGGCCAGCGCCGGCTTCAGCCCGGCGGCGCCGCTCACGGCCGCCATCACCCAGTCGGCCGGACGCGCACCGGCCTCGATCACCGCGCTTTCGCCGGCGCCGCATTCGGTGCTGGTGCCCGCCAGCGCAGCCTTGAGCTCGCCGAGCTTGGAGGTATCGGCGATCGCGACGTAGCGCGCGGAAAATTCCTTCGCGAGTTTGGCCAGCGCTGCGACATTGCCGTTCGCCGTCAGCGCCTCGACACGGTAGCGCTCGGGCGAGGCGCGAAGCAAATCCATCGTGCTGTCGCCGATCGAGCCGGTGGCGCCGAGAACCGTGATGCTGCGAACGTCGGACGCAGCAAGCCTGTTGTTTCGCAATGGGACTGCGCTCATATCCTCACCAAACCATAAGACCGCTTCCGGCGCTATGCACACCGTGGCGGAGAAAGCCGATAATCCATGCCGCCAAGATGGCGGCGACAAAGCCGTCCAGGCGATCCATAAGTCCGCCATGGCCGGGAATTAAGTGACTGGAATCCTTAACACCGAAGCGCCGCTTCACCGCGGATTCGAACAGATCGCCCAGAGCCGACACCACCGACAGGACAGCGCTGACGAGCAGCAATGGGGCCAGCTTTCCAAGCCCGCAGGCCGCGAAGCCTGCCGCAACCAAGAGGCTTGCGACAAAGCCGCCGAGAGCGCCCGCCCAGGTCTTCTTCGGACTGACGCGCGGCCATAGCTTCGGTCCCCCAATGCTGCGGCCGGCGAAATAGCCGCCGATGTCTGTCGCCCACACCACGAGCAGCACGAATATCAGGGCGGCGAAGCCGTTGACGAGATCCTGCCGCACTAGGATCGAGGCCAGCAGCGCCGCCGATGCATAGGCAAATCCGGTAGCCGCCCAGACGAACTTGCCCCGCGCGATCAGCATCACGATCACGCCGCCTATGAAGCCGGCGATGACAGCGGTCCTGAGCGCGCCGAAGGCAACGCAGAATCCCATGATGGCGATGGCGATGGTCCCCGTCCCCGTCAGCGCGACCGAACCCGCGCCCACCACCATCAGCCATTCAGCGAACAGCCCGATCGATACCAGGGTAACGAGAAGTGCCCACAGCCAGCCGCCGACGTAGGCGAGCGCAATGGCGAGCGGCGCCAGCACGAGCGCGGCGAGGACCCGCAGCACGAGATTGCTCGTGGCAGGCGCGGAGCCCGCCGGTGCGGCGTCGGGTTCGCTCACGAGGCGGTTTTCGCGACCAGGCCGCCGAAACGGCGCTCGCGCCTGGCAAATTCGGCGATCGCGCCTTCCAGCGCCGCCTTGTCGAAATCGGGCCAATGGATCGGCACGAAGACGAGCTCGCTATAGGCGGCCTGCCACATCAGGAAGTTGGACAGGCGCTGCTCGCCGCTGGTGCGGATGATGAGATCGGGATCGGGAATGTCGGGCGCGTCGAGATTCGCGCCAAGCGTCTCGGCGTCGATCGTATCTGGATTCCGCCTGCCCTCTCCGACCTCGCGCGCGAGCTTCTGCGCGGCCTTCGCGATCTCCTGCCGCGAGCCGTAGTTGAAGGCGACGACGAGCGTGAGGCGCGTGTTGTCGCGCGTCAGCTCCTCCGCCTCGTTGAGGAGCGCACAGATGTCGCTCTCGAGCCCTTCGCGCTCGCCGATGATGCGGACCTTGACGCCGTCGCGATGCAGGCTCGCCAGATCGTTGCGGATGAAGCGCCGCAGCAGGCCAAAGAGATCGCCGATTTCGCTCGCCGGGCGCGACCAGTTCTCCGAAGAGAACGAGAAGATGGTGAGATAGCGAATGCCGAGCTCGTGCGAGGCGCGTACCACGCGGCGCAGCGCGTCCACGCCGCGGCGATGCCCTTCCGCACGCGGCAAGCCGCGCGCGGCCGCCCAACGCCCGTTGCCATCCATGATGATGGCGACATGCGCGGGCGCGTCGGACCGGTCAGATCCTTCCGTTGCGGGCGCGGCGGCGTTGGACATGAAGGCGATGCCTTAAACGGTGAGGATTTCTTTTTCCTTGGCGGCCAGCAGCTGGTCGATCTCGGCAATCGTGCCGTCGGTCGCCTTCTGCACCTCGTCGGCGTGACGCTTCTGATCGTCTTCGGACATCTCGTGATTCTTTTCGAGCTTCTTGAGCACGTCGAGACCGTCGCGACGGACATGCCGCGCGGCGACCTTGGCGGCCTCCGCGTATTTGTGCGCGACCTTCACCAGCTCCTTGCGCCGCTCCTCATTGAGCTCGGGAATGCGCAGGCGCAGCACCTGGCCCTCGGTCGCGGGCGACAGGCCGAGATTGGAATCGACGATCGCCTTCTCCACGGCCTTGACCATCGACTTGTCCCAGACCTGCACCGAGATCAGGCGCGGCTCCGGCACGCTGACGGTGGCGAGCTGGTTCAGCGGCATGTGGGTGCCATAGGCATCGACCTGCACCGGATCGAGCATCGAGGCCGAGGCGCGCCCCGTCCGCAGGCCGCCAAGCTCGTGCTTGAGAGACTGCACAGCGCCCTGCATGCGGCGCTTCACTTCGTTGAGGTCGAAACTACCCGTGGCCATCACGTTTCTCCTTCAAATCCCGGCGACCGGTCCGCGCCCTTCTCTCGGGCGCGACGACGAGCGGTCAGCCGGCGACAATGGTTCCGTGGCCGGTGCCACGCAGAATCGCACCGATGGAGCCCGGCTCCGCGATCGAGAATACGATGATAGGCAGCGACGTCTCGCGGGCAAGCGCGAAGGCGGTCGCATCCATCACCTTGTAGCCACCCTCGATGGCCTGGGAGTGCGTCAGACGGTCGAACCGCGTGGCGGTCGGATCCTTCTTCGGATCGGCTGAGTAGACGCCATCGACATTGGTCGCCTTCAGCACTGCCTGGGCGCCGATCTCGGCGGCGCGCAGCACCGCGGTCGTGTCGGTGGTGAAGAACGGATTGCCGGTTCCGCCGCCAAGCAGCACGATCCGGCCCTCGGCGAGGTATTTGTGCGCCGCGGTGCGGGTGAACAGCTCGGAAATCTCTGGCATGACGAAGGCCGACAGCGTGCGCGCCGGCGTGCCCTTGCGCTCGATCGCCGCTTCCAGCGCGAGGCAGTTCATCATGGTCGCAAGCATGCCCATGGTGTCGCCGGTCGGGCGCGACACGCCGCGGGACGACACCTCGACCCCACGCACGATGTTGCCACCACCGATCACGACCGCCACTTCGGCGCCAAGCTTGCGGGCGGCGATCAGATCGTCCGCGACCCGGTCGACGGTCACCTGGTCGATACCAAAACCCTGCTGTCCCGCGAGATATTCGCCGGACAGCTTGATCACGACGCGACGATAGACCGGATCAGTCATGAGCACTTTCCTCGTCCGGGCGCCGCTTCCGGCGGCACGCCGGAAGGAACGTTCCGGCGCTTACTTCTTGCCGCTGGCCGCCGCGACCTCGGCTGCGAAGTCGCTTTCCTGCTTCTCGATTCCCTCACCGAGAGCATAGCGCATAAAGCCCGCGATCTTCACAGGCCCGCCGACCTTGCCTTCGGCCTCCTTCACTGCCTGCGCCACCGACTTGCCGGTATCGTGGATGAAGGCCTGCTCGAGCAGGCAGACTTCCTTGTAGTAGGTCTTGAGGCCGGACTCGACGATCTTCTCGATCACGTTCTCGGGCTTGCCCTGCTGGCGGTATTTGTCGGCGAGCACGTCCTTTTCGCGCTTGACGACCGCCGGATCGAGGCCGGTGGGATCGAGCGCAAGCGGGTTGGCGGCGGCGACATGCATCGCGATCTGGCGGCCGAGGGCGGCGAGCTCGTCGGCCTTGCCAGGCGATTCCAGCGCCACGATCACCCCCATCTTGCCGGCGCCATCGACGACGGCCCCATGGACGTAGCTCGACACCACGCCCTGGCTGACTTCGAGCTGGGCGGCGCGGCGCAGCGTCATGTTCTCGCCGATGGTGGCGATCGCGTCATTGATCGCGGTCTCAATCGTGACGTCGCCGACCTTGGCGGCCTTGATCTTCTCGACATCAGCACCGACGTCGAACGCGACCTGGGCGATCATCTTGACCAGACCCTGGAACTGGCCGTTGCGTGCCACGAAATCGGTCTCGGAGTTGACCTCGACCACGACGCCCTTAGTGCCCTTGGTGAGCGCGCCGATCAGCCCCTCGGCCGCGACGCGGCCCGACTTCTTGGCGGCCTTCGACAGGCCCTTCTTGCGCAACCAGTCCTGCGCCGCTTCCATATTGCCGTCGTTTTCGGTCAGCGCGGCCTTGCAGTCCATCATGCCCGCGCCGGTCGACTCGCGCAGGTCCTTGACCATCGCAGCTGTGATCGTTGCCATCGTTGAAAATCCTTTGTGCCTGCCGGTTCGCCGCGGCGCGGCATCGAGGCGCCCCGCCGCGGTCCATCTCAGGAATTCGCGTCAACTGAAATGGTGGCCGGACCCTATCCGGCCAACCCGTCGCTCTGTTTGACTATTCCGCTTCCGCGGTCAGCGCCTTGGCCTTGGCCACCCAGGCATCCGCGCGGCTCGGCAGACCGACTTCTTCACCGATCCTGTGCGCGGTGTCGTGGTCGAGCTCGGCGAGCTGCCAATAGTGGAAGATGCCGAGATCGTTGAACTTCTTCTCGATCGCACCCGACACGCCCGGGAGTTTCTTGAGGTCGTCGGCGGTGCCGCGGGGCCCCGCAAGGCCCTGGAAGCCGCTGGGGGAAGCGGCCGGCAGTTCTTCGGCGACGACCGGCTGGGCCGAGGCGCCGATATCGATGCCGGAATCGCCCTGAGCGCGCGAGATGCCGTCGATCGCCGCACGCGCAATCAGGTCGCAATAGAGCGAGATCGCGCGGCCGGCGTCGTCATTGCCCGGCACCACATAGGTGATGCCCTTGGGATCCGAATTGGTGTCGACGATCGCCGCAACCGGGATGTTGAGCCGCTGCGCTTCCTGGATCGCGATGTCTTCCTTGTTGGTGTCGATCACGAAGATCAGGTCGGGCAGGCCGCCCATGTCCTTGATGCCGCCGAGCGAGCGGTCGAGCTTGTCGCGCTCGCGCTGCAGCGTCAGGCGCTCCTTCTTCGTGTAGGAATTGGCTTCGCCGCCCGACAGCACGTCGTCGAGGTGACGCAGGCGCTTGATCGAGGCCGAGATCGTCTTCCAGTTGGTCAGCGTGCCGCCGAGCCAGCGCGAATTGACGAAATATTGCGCGCAGCGCTTGGCCGCGTCCGCAACGCCGTCCTGCGCCTGGCGCTTGGTGCCGACGAACAGGATGCGGCCGCCCTTGGCAACCGTGTCGCTGACGGCCTGGAGAGCCTGATGCAGCATCGGCACGGTCTGGGCGAGGTCGACGATGTGGATGTTGTTGCGGGTGCCGAAAATGAACGGAGCCATTTTCGGGTTCCAGCGGTGAGACTGGTGACCAAAGTGCACGCCAGCTTCGAGCAGCTGACGCATGGTGAAATCGGGTAGCGCCATCGTTCTAATTCTCCGGTTGGTTCCTCCGGAAACGTGTGAGCAAAACGGAGCGTTCTCGCCCCGGTTGCCACCGGACGGCCTTGTGAGCCATGTTTCCGTGTGAGATGGCGCGCTATATAGCGCCATTTCGGCCAGAAGCAAGGAAATAAGGCGGCTCCTCCAGGGCGCCCGAAAGCTTCAGTCGCTTCCTGGCGCCCCTTTTCGGATCCCTAGCACTTCGGCTGGCCGGGCGGGCAGGTCTTCGGTGGCGGGCCGGCCGGCCGCGGTGGAGGCGCCGGGCGCGGCGGCGCGGCGGCCATCGGAGGTGGCGCCGGCCGTGCGACTGGGGGTGGCGGCGGCGCAGGCCGTGCGATCGGAGGAGGTGGCGCCGGTCGCGCCATCGCAGGCGGGGGCGGCGCGGGCCGGGCCACGGGCGGCGATGGCGCCGGTCGAGCCACGGCCACCGGCGGAGGCGCGGCCCGCGGCGGCGGAGGTGGCGCGACACGGGGCGGCGGCGGTGGCGTCGGTCTCGCCGCAGCTTGGGGGTGCGGCGGCGCAACGGGCTTGGCCGCCTGCGGCGGCGGCGCCGGTCGATGATCCTGAACCCTGGATGGCTCTCGCGCCGCCACTGGCGCCGCCGGCTTGGCCGTGCTCGGGACCGCCGGCTTACCACCGGCGGCTGCACCGGGCGGCGGCACTGCGCCGGGCTGCGGTCCGGCTGGCCTGCCGCGCACCTCGGCTCCAGGCGGCGTCGTTGCCCCTGGCCTAGACAACCGCGCTGACGGGGTCATCGGACCCGCGGGAGCCGTCGGGTTTGCCGGCGCCGTCGCCGCGTGCGGCGGCGTAGGCGGAGCGTTGCCGACAGGCGCCGTCGCGGTCGAAGCGGGTTTGCCATGGGGCGTGGCAGCGCCAGGCGCCCCTCCTACCCCGGCCGGGGGTGGCGGTCCGCCAGGGGTGCCGGGCGCAGGCAGCGTATTGGCCTGCGGTAGCCTGGCCGGAGCCGGCGCTTGCGGCGTGGCAGCAGGAGCACCTCCGGCGGGGGCTGTCGCGGTCGGACTGGGTGCACCCGGTCTCGCACCAGGAGTGAGATTGGCGGGAGCAGGAGCCGGTGCAGAGATACCCGGTCGCGCGGTCGGCTGGATGGTCGCACTCGGCGGCATCGGCGCCTTGCCCTGCTGGATCAGGGCGGCGCGCTGGATGACGGCCTGCGGCACCGCCGGACCTGCCGGGTTGGCGCGTCCGGCGACGGCTGGTGCCAGATTGCCCAGCGCGGGCGCTGCCCCGGTCGGCGGCGCCGGCGGCCGGTTGATCACGGTGTTGATGACCGTCGTATTATGAATGTTCGCATAGATGATGTTGTTCGGCGGCGGCGCGACATAGGCCGGCGGCCGGACGAACACCGGGATCGGGACGAACACCGGCTGCGGCAGCACGAACAGGCCGACCACGGGCAGCGGCGGCGGCAGCACGACGAAATCGGGCGGCGGCGGCGGCAAATAGTAGACCGGCGGCGGTGGTGGCGGCGCGAAGCCGAAATCGGGGTCGCTGAAATACAGCACGGGGCGGTCGACATAGACCACCTCCTCCGGCGGCGGTGGCGGCACGTCGTAGTCGATCATCGCAAAGCTCGGCGGCGGCTCGGGCGGTGCGGTGAGGATCGCAAGGCGGCGGCGCGCATCGGCCGCATGCGGCCCGCGCGGATAACGGCGCAGATAAGACCAATAGGCCTCCGGCGTGTCGGTCCGATAGGTCCGCCGCCAGGTGATCGCCTCGCGACGCGCCGCGACGATCGCCATGACCCGCTTGGAGAGCGGATCATTCGGAAAGGCGGCGAGGAATTCCTCATAGGCCGCCAGCGTGTCGCGCTCGAGCGCGGCGGCGTAGGCATCCTGCACGCCGAGATCGCGGATCGGCTTGCTCCGGATCGCGGCGACTTGGTCGGGCGCGGCCTCCGGCGGCGGCGCGTCGGGCGCCCGCTCGAAGAAGGAAAACTGGGTGGTGATCTTCTGCTCGTTCCAGGGCACCTGCGCACCCTTGGAGGCCTCGTTGACGCGCAGGCGGACGCGGTCGAATACCTCGGGCAGCGGCAGGCCGCCGGTGCGGATCATTTCGGCTAGCGACTGCGCATAGATGCCGTAGGGCCCCGCCTCCTCCGGCGCTACCGTGCCGGGCGCCGCATTGAAGGCAATCAGCATGTTCGCCTCGGGCTCGACCAGCGCAAGGCCGCTCGCGATCGGCTGGCCGCCCTCGATGAAGGGCTGCGCGCGGGCCGCATCGAGCACGACGATGCTCGCCTTGAGCGGAATGGCGGCGAGCTGGCGGATATAGTCGCTGACGCGCAGGGCCTCGGTCGGAATATCCGTGTCGCGGGTGACGTTGGAATCGACCGGCATGAAATAGTTCTCGCCGGCAAGCTGTACCCCATAGCCTGCGAAATAGATCATCGCGACGGTGCCGGGGCCTGAGGCCTGCGCCTTCTGAATGAAGTCGCGAAGGCTCTTGCGCAACGTGTCGCCGTCGAGATCGCGCGCGCCGACGACGTCGAAGCCCGCGGCCTGCAGCGTCTGCGCGATCAGGCCGGCATCGTTCGCAGTCGTGGCCAGCGGCGACTTGGCATAAGCGCCATTGCCGACCACGAGCGCGATGCGCTTCTCCGGCTGCTGCGCGTTTGCGGGGCCCGCGATGTTAGCGGCCGCAAGCAACAGCATTGGCAGCAAGGCGAAGATAAGAACCCGGTTTGTCCCACGCATGGCTTGTCCGCCGCTGTTGTTGTTGAAGTCCCTACCGTACACTAGGCCCGTGGCAGCCTGAACGGAATTTGAACGGATTGCGGCAGCCGATGGCCCTAGCCAACGTCTGTTCGGCAAGCCACCTCACTCGAAAATATGAAAGCGCACTACTCCGCCAGCCGGAGCTCCGCGACGGTCGTCCTCGCAGCCGCCTCATCAACCGGCGAGAAATCCACCGGGCCCGGATTCTTGTAGGCCGAAGTCATGGCCAGGGTGAGGCCATATCCCAGCAATCCGGTGCTGGCATTCGCGATCACGGCGTTCTTGCGGTCGCTGTTTCGGGCCAGATAGAAATACGTTCGGCCGGATTGGACCGAGATGTCCTGACGCGTCTTCCCAGGAAAACCGGGCTCTGCCGCGAAAAACTGATGCTCGCCGGCCGGCCGATCGGTGTAGAGGTAGGTGCCGGTCTTCAGTCCCTTGAGCACCGCGCCATCCAACGCAAACTCCCAGCCCGCGTCGGCTACGCCACCGAAACCCTTCTCGCGGAACACCACGATGCGCGCCTGCCCCGCTTTCGGCGGTCCAATCTTCTGCATCGCGGTCGCGTAATCCAGCCCGCTCCGCTCTGTTTGGCAGCCACATAGCATAGCCGCCGCAATGAGCAGCAAAACCCCACGCAAAACCATCGAAGCCCCCGCCTACCCAGGCGTGAGGCTAGCGCAAAACAGCTTTTGATTGCAACACAGTCAGCATGGTTGTCCTGTGCCGCTCCACTGCAATTGCTACGGGTCGACCTTGCGGCCGGCCTCTGCCGGAAAGAGGCGCGACCGCCCCCGATGCTTCGCGAGGTGGATTCAGCCCTGGGCAATCAACTCGACGGTCCCCGTATTGAGCCGATAGATGCCGCCGACCACCTTGAGCTTGCCCTGCTCGACCGCTGCGTTGAGAATTGGGGCGGCCGATTTCAGCTTGGCGACGTTGTCGATGACATTCTGACGAATGGCGTTGTCGAGCGCATTCCCACTTTGCTGGGCAACCGCCTTCACCGCCGGCGCGATCGCGGACACGAGCGAGGGGATGTGCCCCGGCAGCGGCTTGTCGTCCTTCAGCGACTTGATCGTCGCGTCGACCGCGCCGCAGCTGTCGTGGCCGAGCACCAGGATCAAGGGCGTGCCGAGCACCGCGACCGCGTACTCCAGGCTGGCAACGGTTTCATCGCCCGCGAAATTTCCGGCGACGCGGCACACGAAGAGGTCTCCGCGTCCGCTGTCGAAGGCATATTCGGGTGCGATGCGCGAATCGGCGCAACTCAGAACGGCCGCATACGGATTTTGACCGCCGACCAATGCCTCGCGCTCATGCGTGAAGTCGTGGCGACGGGAAACGCCCGATACATAGCGCGCATTGCCCTCCATCAACCGCTTGAGTGCGGCATCGGGCGACAGCACGTTCTGCGGCTTGGGCGGCGCCTTTGCCTCCTTGGCCACCGCCGTCCCGCCAAACGCCGCCATCCCGAGCGCCGAGGCGGCAAAAAGCACCATCGAGCGCCGGGAGGGAGCAACCGTTTGATGCAGATTTTCAGAGCATTTTTCGCACATGGCTGTTGTCCTCCCTGAAGACCCGCCGAACACGATTATCCGGCAAACAACTGATAGCTGCGCCAGGCAGATTTCGAAACCGTGCAAGAATGATAGTCAAGATTTGGTTTGCGGCGGTGCCGGCAACGTCAGAGCTGCTGCACGTCGACCACGCCAGCGACCGCCTTGATCGCACCGGCGATCTGCGGCGAGACCTTGAAGCGGCCGGGCAGCTTCATCTCCACCTCGGTCTCCAGGTCGAGCATCATCACCAGCGAGACTTCGCCGTCGCCGTTGGAGCGCGGTGCGGTGCCGGGACTGCCGATCTTTGGCGCGGCACCGTTCGCGGGCGCCATCTCTGGCCCGGCGAGACGCTTGGCGATCGACTCCAGCGGCTTGGTATCGCGCACGAAGATGCGCAGGCCCTTCTGCGTCTTGGCGGCGGCATCATCCAGCGGCTCGGCATGCAGCACGCGGGCGCGGACGTCCTCGCCCTGGAGCTCGGCGCCGAGCTGGAGCAGCACGGCGGCGCCCGGCTCCAGCACGTCGCGATACTGCGCAAGGCCTTCGGAGAACAGCACGGCCTCGAAATGGCCGGTCGGATCGGACAGGCCCATGATGCCCATCTTGTTGCCGGTCTTGGTGCGCCGCTCCATGCGCGAGACCACGGTGGCCGCGACCTTCCCGGCAGTCGCGCCGGTCTTTACCGCGCGCGAGAACTCCGCCCAGCTCTGCACCCGCAGGCGCTTCAGCACGGTGGCGTAATCGTCGAGCGGATGTCCGGACAGGAAGAAGCCGATCGCGTCGTATTCACGCCGCAGCCGCTCGGCCGGCAGCCAGGGCTCGACCTGCGGCAGCATGATGCTGGGCGCATCAGCCGAGCCGCCGAACATGTCGTTCTGGCCAATCGTCGCGGCTTCATGCGCGCGCTGGCAGGCGGCGAGAATCGCGTCCGCGCCGGCGAACACGCGCGCCCGGTTCGGCTCCAGCGTGTCGAAGGCGCCGGCGGCGGCGAGACTCTCGATGATGCGCTTGTTGATCGCGCGCGGCGACACCCGCGCGGCAAAATCGGCGAGCGAGGTGAACAGGCCGTTCTTGGTCCGCTCCGCAATGATCTGATCGATCGCCTGGATGCCGACGCCCTTGAGCGCGGCGAGCGCGTAATAGATCGTCTTCTCGCCGACCTCGAAGGTCGCGCCCGAGCGATTGATGTTCGGCGGCTCGACCTTGATACCGAGGCGCTGCGCCTCGGAGCGGAATTCGGAGAGCTTGTCGGTGTTGTTGAGATCGAGCGTCATCGACGCCGCGATGAACTCCACCGGATAATGCGCCTTCATGTAGGCGGTGTGATAGGACACCAGCGCATAGGCCGCGGCGTGGCTCTTGTTGAAGCCGTAATCGGCGAACTTGGCGAGCAGCTCGAAGATGGTCTCGGCCTGCCCCTTGGGCACGCCGTTCTTCACCGCGCCCGCGACGAAGATCTCGCGCTGCTTCTCCATCTCGGCGCGGATCTTCTTGCCCATGGCGCGGCGCAAGAGGTCGGCGTCTCCGAGCGAATAGCCCGACATCACCTGCGCGATCTGCATCACCTGTTCTTGGTAGATGATGACGCCGAAGGTCTCTTTGAGGATCGGCTCCAGCACGGGATGCAGATATTCCGGCTCCTCGTCGCCGTGCTTGCGCGCGCAATAGGTCGGGATGTTCGCCATCGGACCCGGGCGATAGAGTGCCACCAGCGCGATAATGTCCTCGAAACGGTCGGGGCGCATGTCGATCAGCGCGCGCCGCATGCCCTGGCTTTCAACCTGGAACACACCGACCACGTCGCCGCGCGCCAGCATCTGGTAGCTCTCGGCGTCGTCGATCGGCAGCGTGGCCAGATCGACGTGGATGCCGCGCGGTTTCAAGAGCTTCACCGCGACGTCGAGCACCGTCAGCGTTTTCAGGCCGAGGAAGTCGAATTTGACGAGGCCCGCCGGCTCGACCCACTTCATGTTGAATTGGGTCACCGGCATGTCGGATTTTGGATCGCGGTACAGCGGCACGAGCTCGCTCAAGGGGCGATCGCCGATCACGATGCCGGCCGCATGGGTCGAGGCGTGACGGGTCAGGCCTTCGAGGCGCTGGGCGATATCGAAGGCGCGCGCCACCACCGGGTCTTCGTCGCGGAACGCCTGGAGCTTCGGCTCGCTTTCGATCGCAGCCGCAAGCGTCACCGGGGCGGCCGGATTCTGCGGTACGAGCTTGGTCAGCTTGTCGACCTGCCCGTAGGGCATCTGCAGCACGCGGCCGACATCGCGTAGCACGCCCCGCGCCTGCAGCGTACCGAAGGTGATGATCTGCGCGACCTGGTCGCGGCCGTAGCGCTGCTGCACGTATTGGATCACCTCGCCGCGACGGTCCTGGCAGAAGTCGATGTCGAAGTCCGGCATCGAGACGCGCTCGGGATTGAGGAAGCGCTCGAACAGCAGGCCGAACCTGATCGGATCGAGATCGGTGATGGTCAACGCCCAGGCGACCAGCGAGCCGGCGCCGGAGCCGCGGCCCGGCCCGACCGGAATGCCTTGCGACTTCGCCCATTTGATGAAGTCCGACACGATCAGGAAGTAACCCGCGTATTTCATGCGGATGATGACGTCCAACTCGAAGGCAAGCCGCTTGGCGTATGTCTCCTCCGTCGTGCCCTGCGACAGTCCGTGGACACGCAGGCGGTTGGCTAGCCCCTCCTCCGCCTGGCGCTTCAATTCGGCGGCCTCGACTGCGGCGGCATCCGAGCTCGATGCGGCGCCGACGGTGAAGAACGGCAGGATCGGCTTGCGTGTCATCGGGCGGAACGAGCAGCGCTCGGCGATCTCCACCGTCGAGGCCAGCGCCTCCGGAATGTCGGCGAACAGCACCGCCATTTCCGCGCGGGTCTTGAAGCGGTGATCGGGCGTGAGCTGCTCGCGGTCGGTCTCGGCGATCAGGCGCCCACCGGCGATGCACAGCAGCGCGTCATGCGCTTCGTAATCGTCGGTCGCGGCGAAATACGGCTCGTTGGTCGCGACCAGCGGCAGGCCCTTGGCATAGGCAATGTCGATCAGGCCGCTCTCGACGCGCCGCTCCTTGTCGGTGTTGTGGCGCTGCAATTCGACATAGAGGCGGTTGCCGAACAGGCTGGCGAGACGCTCGCAGCGCGACGCCGCGATTTCGGCCTGCCCGGTGGCGAGCGCCAGCGAGACAGGTCCATCCGGACCGCCCGTGAGCGCGATCAGCCCCTCGGTCTCACCTTGGAGCCAGTCGAACTTGATGTGGGGGGCGTGGGTGTCGGGCGTCTCCAGGAATGCCCGCGAGTTCAGCCGCATCAGGCTGCGATAACCGCGCTCCTGCGCCGCCAGCAGCACCACGCGCGACGGCCCCAGCGCGTTGCGCGCATTCGGATCCTGGTCGCCGAAATCGACCGCCAGCTCACAGCCGACGATCGGCTGAATGCCGGAACCCGCCATCTTGTCGGAGAACTCCAGCGCACCGAACATGTTGTCGGTATCGGTCAGCGCCAGGGCCGGCTGGTGGTCTCTCTTGGCGAGCTCGGCGAGCTTGGCGATCTTGATCGAGCCCTTGAGCAGCGAATAGGCCGAGTGAACGTGAAGGTGGACAAATCCGGCGCTCGGCATGGTCGCGTGACGGCCTCTTGCAGGGGGAATGGAGCGGTCGCCGGCTCCTCAAGGCATCATGCACTCGCCCGGCCGACTCGCCTCCTAATGGTGCGGTGTGGCGCCGCGAGAGTCCACGGCGGAGCGGCCAATCCGCCGCGTCGTCCCGCTTTTCCCCAACCGCGTCCTCTAGAGCTGGGGAATTACCTGGGCCCAGATCGCGATCATCCCGACGAACAGTGTGATCGAGGCCAGTGCGGCGGCTTCTTCCACGAAAACCCTGAACATGTCTCGCTCCTTTTGCTAGAACGTAGGAAGAACATTGTTCTCATTTCGTTCTCTGGAGTCAAGCCAGCTCAACCATTCCGAAAGGGAATGGTTAACTCGTTGAATTCGAAAACAAAAAAGCCCCGGCGCGAGGCCGGGGCTTTTCGACGATCGCTTCCTGAAGGAAGCGGTTCGTCTTAGTAGCGGGCAACCATCGGGCCGCCGAACTTGTAGTTCAGGCGGACGAGGCCCATGTCGACGTCCTGACGGATGCGCTCGGTGCCAGCGAAGCCAGCGAACGTCACGTCCTTGTCGGCCAGGAAGATGTGGTTGTACTCGACGCCAACCGACCAGTTCGGGGCGAAGCCGAACTCGAGGCCGGCACCGACCGTACCACCCCAGCGGGTGTCGCTGGACGAGGCGAGCAAGGGACCGCCGAGGCCATAGATCTCGTACTTGTCGCCGACCACAGCCGCACCGCCCTTGACGTAGAGCAGCACGTTGTTCCAGGCGTAGCCGACCTGGCCGGTGATCAGACCGAACGAATCGATCTTGGTGCGGTTGCGGGTGGCGAACAGCGCGCTGACGTTGTCGCCCGTGAAGTCAGCCCAGTTGCCCTGGCCTTCCACGCCGAACACGAACTGGCCGGACTGCCAGCGATAGCCGATCTGGCCACCGACCGTGCCGCCGGTCGCATCGTGCGAGCCTTCGCGGCCGACACCAACGAAATCCCAGGTGGTGCGAGCCGAACCGCCACCGCCGTTGATGCCGATGTAGAAGCCGCTCCAGTCGTAAACTGCGGCGATCGCCGCCGGCGGAGCCTTGGTGTAAGGCCGCGCCGCCAGGTCAGCAGCCACCGCCGGCGCAGCCGCGCTGAGCGCAATCAGGCTGACAGCGGCAAGCAACAAATTCTTCTTCATTTGATTCCCGTTCCAGTTTCTTCAGTAGGCCCCCGGGCCGTGCCGTCGTCATATCAGCGATCGACAGAATTGCTGTAACCGCGACGCAACAGTTAGAGCCAAAGGGCCGCGCTTCATTAATGAACATTTAGCAGAGCGCACTGGAAACCCTTTGAAACTAGTGTTTTCAGGAGTTCCAATGTCGACTACACGACCTAACCTGCACGCGCGCGTAACAACGTCGCGGGCACATTCGCGTGATTGGAGAATTCAGATGCGAGTCCAAGCTTCTCTCCCCATTGTCGCCACATTTTCGCTCGGGCTTGCCACATTTGCGCTCGGGCTCAGCGCGAGCTCGCCGGCGCGCGCCTTCGGCACGCACCATCCATTCTGCCTCACCGGCGATGAATGGCCGGGGCTGAGCAATTGCAGGTTCGATACCTATGCGCAGTGTCAGGCGAGCGCATCGGGCCGCGCGCTGACCTGCATCGCCAATCCGTTCTTCGCAGGCCAGAGCGATGATCCCTACGCGTATCAAAATCGTCCGCGCGCGCAGACGCCGGGCTATGCCTTGCCGCGCTGAAATACGCGGCGCGTGGACCACGCTCGTCGCAATCGGCTTGCTCCTTACGAGCACTCTTGCGCACGCGCAGATCTATGATCCGCGCTATCCGGTCTGCATGCAGATCTACGGCCCCGTCGGCTATTTCGACTGTCGCTACGGTTCGCTCGAGCAGTGCAGATATCTCGCCGTCGGACGTTCGGCGAGCTGCGTCGTGAATCCCTATTTCCCGGCAAGCAAACCGACGTCCCCTCGCCGATCGAGCCGCGCCGCCGCTGGCGCCGGATAATCCCAGCGATCGTATGGCCTGGCGTCTCTCAGCTTTGCCAGGACGTGTTGCGGATGCGCGTACACGCATTTGGCTTGCGGAACGTCGGATCGTGATCTTCGATGTAGTCGAAATTGACCGTTCCGAACGTCGTCTGCGGCTTCTTCAGGGCCGAGCAGGTCTGCACCTTCAGGAACTCGTTCTTGAAGTCACCGCGCGGAAACGCAGTGATCACCTCTTCGCGTTGATCCGGTGTGTAGTCGTCAAATCCAACGCCGACGACGTCCACCAGAACGCCAGCGTTGGTGAGAGCAATTTCCGGCCTCATATATTGCGGAATGCCGGGAGTGGTGTGCAGCGCGATCGCTTCCCACACCAGATCGGCCTGCGGCTCGGCAATGCCGCGCGCTCGAAGAAAGTCGCGTGCCGCGTCTGCGCCATCGACCTCAAACCGCTTGGTCTCGGTGTGGTAATGATCGACCAGGCCGAGGTCGTGGAACAGCGCCGCGACATAGAGCAGCTCGGAATCGAATTTGAGCTTTTGTCGCAGTCCTTTGATCGCGCCGAATACGTAGACGCGAACCGAATGGTTGAACAACATCTCGTCTTCGTACTGGCGCACCAGTTCAGCGGCTTCGCGCGCCAGCTTGCTGTCGGGAATTTTCACGCCGGAAATCACGCTCGTCATTTTCAGGCTCTGCTTTGCATTTCGGCTGACGCCGTTCGGCCTGTCAGGCTGTTTTCTCCACGGCCGCCTGCGGCGAATTCCGGAAGCTGATCGACATTCGATTGTATGCATTCATCAGGCTGATTGCGATCGTGAGATCGACCAGCTCGCGCTCGCTGAAGACCGTGCGGGCGGCTTGATACGCCTCATCCGGAACGTTGGTCTGAGCGACGCAGGTCACCGTCTCGGCCCATGCGAGAGCCGCGCGCTCGCGTTCGTCGAAGAGATTGCCAGCCTCGGCCCACGCCTGCACCAGCGCGAGCTTTTCGATCTTTACGCCGCTCTTGAGCAGGTCGCAGGTGTGCATGTCCAGGCCGGAGACGGCGATGTCGCCATTCGCTATGCGACCAGCCGAGCACGGCCAACAGACGGAATGGTCGATGATCTCTTCATCGATACGTTCTGGCCGGTTTGCAGTCCGCATTTGCTTGCAGCGGAGCGCCTGAAGAGACCAATCGATCCTGCAAATCACGTTCTGATTCACTCCTATTGGTCGCCCGCCGATCGTGAGCCACCGACATGGCAGAGATGGCTTGCTGCGGCTCAGCGCAGGTGGCGCGAGGTGCCCCAATTCAAGGACATGCAGCATTTGAGCTTCCGGGAGGAACTGTACGCCATCGAGGCGGTGATCGCCGGACACGGTGTCGGGATTTCAGTGATGTGCCCGTGGCACACGAGCTCGCAGCTGGCACGCTCGTGAAGGCGTTCAAGTTGAGCTTGCCTGGCTACGGCTTCCATGTGGTCAGTAAGCCAAGCCATCCGCGAGCACGACCATCCGGGCTTTTTCGCAGTGGTTGCGGTCAAGCCCTTGATCCGCTTCTCAGTACCCTCGAAGGGTCCTCTTCCTGATCAAGCGTTGCAATCCGAACCGCAGCGTCTCCGCTTGCCTTTCGAAAGCAGACGCGCTGGCCTCGATGTCTTGGTGCCCTACACCGGCGTATAGATCACGAGCTTCAGCGCGGGATCGTCGTTGGCCTGAAAACTCGTGTGCTCGAACCGGAGCACGCCCTTGGTCGGATGGTTCATGGTCTTCAGGCCCGAGGCGGTGCTGCGGATCTCGTGCGCCTCCCACCAATTGACGAATTCCGGACTGCCCTGACGCAGCCGCGTGAGCAGCTCGGTGAAGGCGGGATCGCCCGCCCAGACGTCGTGAGTGGCGCGAAACATCGCGACCATGCTCTTGGCCACGTCGGTCCAGCTCGCGCCGTAGAATTTTCGCGTCTGCTTGTTCGTCAACACCAGGAGCAACGTATTGCGATCCTGCTCCGGCAGCTGGCCGAAGCCAAAGATCTCCTCGGCCGCCGCGTTCCAGGCCAGCACGTCCCAGCGCCGCCCAGTGACATAGGCGGGCTGCGTCAAGCTGTCGATCATCCGCCGGATCGGCGGCGGCACGATCTCGGGCACGAAGGCCGCCCTCGCGCCGTCGCGCGCCAGCGCCTTCAGATGCGCATGCTCGGTCTTGCTGAGACGCAGCGCGCGGGCGAGCGCATCGACGGTGGTGATCGAGGGGCTGACGGTGCGACCCTGTTCGAGGCGGATGTACCAGTCGACACCGATGCCGGCAAGCTGCGCGACCTCCTCACGCCGCAGCCCCGCCGTGCGCCGCCGGCGGCCCGCCGGAAGACCTACTGCCTTCGGTGACAGCTTTTCGCGGCGTGACCTGAGGAAGTCGCCGAATTCGACGCGGCGTGGGTCGGCCATGATGTCGTTCCCGCGATGGAGGGTCGTTGCAATACTAGGATAATACCAGGCCTTCTTGTCCCCTCCAAGGCAGCGCATATGCGCTTCACCCGACCTTGAGAGGTGAACATCGTGAAAGCTGCCGTACTCAAATCCTTCGGCTCGCCACTGGTGATCGAGAATGCCCCCGAACCGGTGCTCGGCACCGGCGAGGTCATCGTCGATGTCGTTGCCACGCGCGTGCTGTCCTACATGAACGAGGTCTTCGACGGGACACGCAATTATGCGCTCGACCTGCCGGTTATCCCCGGTCCCGGCGGCATCGGCCGGGTGCGCGCGATCGGCCCGGACGCAACCAGGCTTGCGATCGGCGACTGGGTGTTCTGCGATCCGACGGTGCGTTCGCGCGACGATGCCGTTGCGCCCGACATTGCCCTGCAAGGGCTCACGGCCGCCGGCCCTGGCGGCATGCGCCTGCAAAAGCATTTTCGCCACGGCTCGTTTGCCGAGCAGATGCGGGTCCCGACCGAGAACGTCACACGTCTCGGCGCGATCACACCGGAGGCAGCGGCGCAATGGTGCGCCCTTGGGACACTGCTCGTGCCCTATGGCGGCTTCCTTGCCGCGAACCTGCGACCAGGCGAAACTGTGCTGGTGAGCGGGGCCACCGGCAATTTCGGCAGCGCGGCCGTCTCGGTCGCGCTGGCAATGGGCGCGGTCTGCGTGATCGCGCCCGGCCGCAACGAAACAATCCTGGCCGACCTCGTCCGCCGCTTCGGCAGCCGCGTGAAGCCGGTCAAGCTCACTGGCGTTGAGGACGACGACCGCGAGAGCATGAAGCACGCGGCATCAGGTCCGATCGACTGCGTGCTCGACATCATGCCGCCCTCGGTCAGCACCAATGTGGTGCGCGCGGCGGTCATGACGGTGCGCCCGTATGGCCGCGTCGTGCTGATGGGCGGCGTCGGGATGGCGGGCGGTGCAGGGCTCGAGCTGCCCTACCCCTGGATCATGCGCAACTGCATCAGCATCCACGGCGTCTGGATGTACCCGCCGGACGCAGCAACCCGCCTGATCGCGCTGGTGCGTGCCGGGCTGCTCAGGCTCGACGAATACGAGGTGACGGCGTTCGATCTCGACCACGCCAACGGGGCCGTGGAACACGCCGCCGCCAATGGCAGGCCGTTCAAACTGACGGCGATCCGGCCTTGATACCCAGAGGGCGCGGGGGAGCGCCGTCGCCAATTTTTTTCGCAAGTCCGGCCAAGCACTTGGCTACTGTGCATGGGGTTGTTTTCGCATTTTAATCGAGCTCGACCACCTGGCCGTTCGACAGCGAGACGCGCCGGTCCATGCGCCCGGCGAGCTCCATGTTGTGAGTCGCGATCAGCATCGACACCTGCGTCGCCTTGACCAGCTGCATCAGGGCCTGGAACACGTGCTCGGCGGTGCCGGGGTCGAGATTGCCGGTCGGCTCGTCCGCAAACAGCACGCGCGGCGCGTTGGCAACCGCACGTGCGATCGCGACGCGCTGCTGCTCACCGCCCGACAATTCCGCCGGACGATGGGTGATGCGGTCGCCGAGGCCGAGATAGCCCAGGATCTCCTTGGCGCGCTTGACGCTCTCGGATTTCTTCAGGCCGCGGATCATCTGTGGCAGCATGACATTCTCAAGCGCCGAGAACTCCGGCAGCAGCCGGTGCGACTGGTAGACGAAGCCGATATCGGTGCGGCGCAACTGGGTGCGCTCGATGTCGGGCAGCTGCGAGGTCGGCGCGCCCGAGACATAGACCTCGCCGGAATCCGGTGCCTCGAGCAGCCCCGCAATGTGCAGCAGCGTCGACTTGCCGGACCCCGACGGCGCCACCAACGCGACTGACTGCCCGCGCCACAACGCCAGCTTGGCGCCGTCGAGGATCGTCAGCGGCATCTCGCCCTGCACGTACTGCCGCTTTATCTCGTGGAGATAAATGACTGGTACATCTTCCGCCCCCTGCTGCTCCATCAGCCCCTCACTCGTACCGGAGCGCTTCGACCGGATCGAGGCGCGCGGCGCGCCACGACGGGTACAGCGTCGCCAGGAACGACAGCGTCAGCGCCATGACGACGACCGCCGTGGTTTCGCCGACGTCGATCTCGGCGGGCAGCTTCGACAGGAAATAGAGTTCAGGCGAGAATAGCTCGGTGCTGGTGAGCCAGGACAGGAATTGCCTGATGGACTCGATGTTGAGGCAGATCACGAGACCGACGAAGAAACCGACCAGCGTGCCGACCACGCCGATCGAGGCGCCCGTGATCAGGAAGATCCGCATGATCGAGCCCTGCGAGGCACCCATGGTGCGCAGGATCGCGATGTCGCTGCCCTTGTCCTTCACCAGCATGATCAGGCCGGAGACGATGTTGAGAGCGGCAACCAGCACGATCATGGTCAGGATCAGGAACATCACGTTGCGCTCGACCTGGAGCGCGTTGAAGAAGGTCGAGTTGCGCTGGCGCCAGTCGACCAGGAACACCGGGCGGCCCGCAGCCTCCGTCACCGCCTTGCGGAAGGCGTCGATCTTGTCGGGGTTGGTGGTGAACACCTCGATCGAGGTGACGTCGTTGCTGCGGTTGAAATAGGCCTGCGCCTCGGCCAGCGGCATGAACACGAAGCCGAGATCGTATTCGGACATGCCGATCTCGAACACGGCGACGATCTTGTAAGGCTTGATGCGCGGCGTTGTGCCCATCGGGGTGACCGCGCCCTTCGGCGCCACCAGCGTCACGCTGTCGCCGGCATGCAGCGACAGCTGGTCGGCGAGCCGGCGGCCGATCGCGACGCCCTGCCCTTCGTCAAAGCCCTCGAGCGAGCCCTGCTTGATGTTCTTGGCAATCGAGGTGAGGTTGTTGAGGTCGTCGGAGCGGATGCCGCGCACCAGGACGCCCGAAGCGTTCCATGGCGATGACGCCAACGCCTGGCCATCCACCACGGGCGCAGCGAGCCGGATGCCCTCGACCTGGCTGAGGCGGTCGGCGACGTCCTTCCAGTCGGTCAGCGGCGATTCCAGCGGCTGGACCAGGATATGGCCGTTGAGCCCTAGGATCTTGTCGAGCAGCTCCTTGCGGAAGCCGTTCATGACGGCCATGACGATGATCAGCGTCGCCACGCCCAACATGATGCCGAGAAAGGAGAACCCGGCGATGACCGAGATGAATCCCTCCTTGCGGCGCGCTCGCAAATAGCGCCCCGACAGCATCCACTCGAATGGCGCAAAAGGCGCGGTCTGCACGGTTTCGGTCATGGTCTCGTCCATCGCTCGATAATCCCATGATTCGGGGTCAATTGTGGCCGGATTGGCGGCCGCGATATCGCGCGATGAACAATATTCAGCCGACCAGGCGGGCGACCGCGTCCGCAGGCGACATGGTCTCGCGTGCGCCGTCGGCTCGCCGCTTGATCTCGACCTTGCCGTCAGCAAGCCCCTTCGGTCCGATCATGATCTGCCAGGGGATGCCGATCAGGTCGGCGGCGGCGAATTTAGCGCCGGCGCGCTGGTCGGTATCGTCATAGAGGACATCCACGCCCTTGGCGGTGAGCTCCTCATAGAGCTTCTCGCAGGCCGCATCGACCGCGGCATCGCCTTGCTTGAGGTTGAGCACCACGGCGCGGAACGGGGCCACGGCTTCCGGCCATTTGATGCCGGCATCGTCATGACAGGCCTCGATGATGGCACCAAGCAGGCGTGAGACGCCGACACCGTAGGAGCCGCCATGGATCGGCACGTCGACACCGTCGGGGCCCGCCACCAGCGCCTTCATCGGCTCGGAATATTTGGTACCGAAGTAGAAGATCTGGCCGACCTCGATGCCACGGGTGTTCACTCGTTTGTCCGCAGGCACCTCCCGCTCGAACCGCGCGGAATCGTGAACGTCCTCGGTAGCAGCATACAGCGAGGTCCACTGCTTGATGATCGGCGTCAGATCGTCCTCATAATTGACGTCCTCGCCCGGCACCGGCAGGTCCAGCACGTCGCGATTGATGAAGACGCCGGATTCGCCGGTCTCCGCGAGCACTATGAACTCGTGGCTGAGATCGCCGCCGATCGGACCGGTCTCGGCGCGCATTGGGATCGCCTTCAGCCCCATCCGTGCGAAAGTCCGCAAATAGGCGACGAACATCTTGTTGTAGGCGACCCGCGCCGCCGCCTCGTTGAGGTCGAAGGAGTAAGCGTCCTTCATCAGGAATTCGCGGCCGCGCATCACACCGAACCGCGGACGCTGCTCGTCGCGGAATTTCCATTGAATATGATAGAGATTGAGCGGCAGGTTCTTGTACGACTTCACATAGGCGCGGAAGATCTCGGTGATCATTTCCTCGTTGGTCGGTCCGTACAGCAGCTCGCGCTTGTGGCGGTCGGCGATGCGCAGCATCTCCGGACCATAGGCATCGTAGCGGCCGCTCTCGCGCCAGAGGTCGGCGAGCTGGAGCGTCGGCATCAGCACCTCGATCGCGCCCGAGCGGTCCTGCTCCTCGCGCACGATCCGCTCGATCTTCTTGAGCACGCGGAAGCCAAGCGGCAGCCAGGCATAGATGCCGGCGGCCTCCTGCCGGATCATTCCGGCGCGCAGCATCAGCCGATGCGAGACGATCTCGGCCTCTTTCGGATTTTCCTTCAGAATGGGCAGAAAGAATCGCGACAACCGCATGGCAACACTCTAGGAATCAGTGACGGGTTGCAGTGAAACCGGATTGGGAGCGAAAACACAAGACCGCGAGTGAGGAAAAGCCGCTAACGCGGCGGAATTCCTGTCATTTTCCGTTGACTTCAGATTTGGCTTGAGGAGCAGCATGCCAGCAAAGCCGGCGAGCCTAGGGCGGCGCCACCTCGAGTTCATCCTCCAGCGTAATGCTCTCGAAGTCGCTCACCAGCGCATCGATCCGGATATGCCAGCGGCCAGCGAAGGGCAGTTCGACCTTGCGCACATGCCAATAGCCGTCCGGCCCGAGCGAGGTACCCCGTTCCATCGGCTCGATGCCGCGCTCGGGCAAGCTCAAGGTCAACGTCACCTCCTTGGCCGCGAGCGGCGTCCCCTCGCCGGTCATGAGCTGGACCACGAAGTCATCGACACCGGCCTTACCCGGCGAGACCAGGACTTGGAACATTGCCTTGTCGCTGTGGACGTGGATCGCGAGCGGCGCCTCGGGAAGCATGGTCCGCGGCGGCGGCGTGAAGCGCCACCCGGCGACGACCGCGAAGATGACGAGTGCGATCGCACATTCGAACAGGATCGAGCGCTTGAGGGCGGACGCGGCCTCGTGATCGCTTGCCAGCGCCGGGCTCAGGTGAAAGCGGTTGAGCGCGGCGAGTGCGAGCAACATGAGGACCAGCGCGAGCTTGATGGAAAGGACGAGGCCATAGCGGGTCTCGACCAACGCTGAAGGCCTTTCGAGCTGGACGATAGCGAGCCCAAGGCCGGTCAGGGCCAACGTGGCGACGACCGGCACGGCGATACGGGAGAAGCGGTTTACGACAGGCAAAGCCGTGGCCGCCGGCTTCGACACCAGCACAGCGAGCGGCGCCATTGCCCCGATCCAGAACGCGACGCCGAGACCGTGGAGGAAGACCGCCGGCCGCGTCAACATTTCGGGCGGTGCCGTTGCGGCGTGTCCGGTCATGGCCAGCGACAGGCCGACGCCGATGAACGCGATAAACGCAAGAGCGCGCGCGTACCAGGCGGCACGCAGCGCCATCAGGGCCAGCAGCATCGCAGCGACGGCGACCAGCAAGGCGGGGCCTGCGCTGGTCGCGAACGCGACCTTCCAAGGCGCGGCCGTCGCAAGAGCTGCCGGTGGCAGGCCGAGGAGATCGAGACCCAGCGCACCGGGGGACATCACCGCGCTCGGAAGGCCGACCGCGAGTGCCACGCGCGGCACGATCATGCTGGTCGTCGACCACGCGATCCAGCGCGCGAACAACACACCGCCGACACCAACAAACAGCCCGATGTAAAGACCAACCCGCGCCAGCCAGATGAGTATGCTCAACCCGCTATCCGTGTTCGCGAGAGGCTTCGTCCCCGTCGGCATGCCGATCGAGAAGATCACCGATCCGGCCACGGGATGGCCGTCCTGCGAAATCACGCGATAGCTGACGACCGCCGTACCCTGCGGCAGGTCCGGCGGCATCGCAACCGAAATGGCCTCCGCCGACGCGTCGATGCGCACATCGTCCCGCGTCCTGCCCGCGCCATCGATCAGCCGGATCGCGCCGGGCGTGACGGCCTCGTTGAAACGCAGCACCACAGCCTCCGGCGCGGCCATGAGCCTGCTGCCGCTCGCCGGCTCGGCCGAGATGAGTGCCGCATGCGCCGAGGCCCCGGTCGCAAAGCCGGTGACCAGGAGCAGCGTCGCGAGCGCGGCGAGCAGGCGCATCAGGGTTTCGGCAGCAGCTTCACACCCGGGGCGGGCGACTTGCCCTCGTGCGAATGCCCTGCCCCCTCAGCCGGGATCTCGATCCAACGGCTGACACCGGTCTCGCATTCCTGGACAACGGGGAAATACAACGTCGTGTTCGGCTTGAGCTCGTCGGTCAGAACCGTGTGCATGACGAACTCGTCATAGTTCTTGTCCGGAAGCTTGCCGCCGGCCCACGCCACCTCCTTGACGCCGGACGAGATCTTATTGCCGTGATAGTCATATTCGCTGGCATATTTGCCTTCGACGACATCGATGGTCCAGCCTGCCTTCGGCATTGGCTTGACCGCGATCACCCCTTCCGGGATCTGCACGCGGATCTTCACCGTGGGCGAGCCCGCACAACCATGGGGCACTGTGAAGACAGCCTTGTAAGACGCACCGACCGTGGCTTGCTTGGTCTCGAGCGACACGTGCGCCGCCGCCGGCGAGGCGGCGAACGCAGCAACCAGGATCAGGCGGAATCGCTTCGGCATGTTCAGCCTCCCGAGAGTTCGGATCCGTCTCATTTCATCTTCATTCCCGAGTGATCCGGCATTTTCTTCATGTCCATATGACCTGAATGCGCGGCCTCGCCCGGTGCCTGCGCGCCGACGCCCTGTACGTCGAGGGAGACTGCGACTTTGCCGGCCTTCTCGAACTGAAGCGTCACCGGCACCTTATCGCCCTGCTTGAACGCGCCCTTCAGCTCCTGGAGCATCAAATGATTGCCTCCGGGCGCAAGCCTCACGGTCTTGCCGGGATCAATAACGAGCCCCTTGTCCAGCGGACGCATTTTCATCACGCCATTATCCATCGCCATCTCGTGAATCTCGGTCTTCCCCGCGATGTCCGCGGAAGCGCTGACCAGCCTGTCCGCCGCCGCCCCCTTGTTCTCGATGGTGAGATAGCCGCCCGCGACCTTGGCGCCGCCCGGCGTCGCCCGGCTCCAGGCTTGCGAGATCACGAGATCGCCGGCCTTGACGTCGTCGGCCGATGCGACGGCGCAGCCGCCCAGCAGCAGCGCGATTGTGAGGAGAGTCTGCTTCACTTTCTTCATTTCGATAGCCTCATTGATGATTACTCTGGCAGAGACGTCCTTGGTCATTTGCTATTTGGCGCGTGCTATTTGGTGCGTCACCATCGATACCTCATTCCGGCGTATACCGCGCGCCCGGTACCCGGCTCGAACAAGGGTGACGTCGCCGTTGCCCGATCGATGATGCTCGCGCTAGCAATGTAGGTCTTGTTGGTGAGATTGCGTCCCTCGACATAGGCGGATAGCGGACCCCCATTGTCGAACCCGGCTTTCAATCCCAACAGCGCATAAGGTTCTGTCTTGAGCGTGTTCATGCTATCGACAAAATAGGCTTGTGGCACCCATTCGACATTGGGGCCGACATAGAGACCCGTCGGATGCTTGTAGAGGAGCTCTGCGCGCAGGTAATGACGGGGCGCACCCGGCAATTGATTGTCCCCAAAGACCGGGTCGCGGTCGAAACGGAAGTCGTTGAACGTGTAAGAGACGTTAAGCCAGACCTTGTCCGGCGCGGAGCCATTGACGAAGATGTCGCGAAAGATTGCTGCACCTGCCCCGGCCTCGATTCCCTGGTGAAGCGTCCGGTCGGCGTTGGTCACGTTGCAATTCCCGAACGCGCTATAAAGGCATTGCAGCTCGTCGCGAATATTGGCGCGATAGGCGGTGAGCTCCCAGGCATATTCCGGCCGCCTCATGCGCGTTCCGACTTCGTACGTGGTCGCGATCTGTGCGCGGATGCTGGTGAACGGGATCGTTGGAATGCCCGGACCAATCGAGCTCTCACCGAAGCTCGGCACCTCGGCACTTCGCGAGACATTTGCGAAAGCTTGCCATGTGGGATCGATTTGCCACAGGAGGCCTGCTTTCGGCGACCAGAGATTGAACCGCGTTGCTCCCGATTGATCTCCGTCGCTGAGGAAGCGGTCCTGCCGATTGCGAGTTGCGTACAGAAACTGGGTACCGCCGATCACTGCGACGCTCGGAAGGAAGTAGAAGCTGTCTTCGACGTAAACGGAGGTGTTCTCTGAGCGATCGATCGAGGAAGAAAGCAGCCTCCCCTTCTGACCGGCAAGATTGGCAAACTGCTGATTGTCGATGCTACCATTCAATACGTAGACACCCGCGACCAGTCTATTGCGAAAGCCGCCGATGGTGCGGTCATCCGTGAGCTTCGCGAAGCCTCCATAGTCCTTGTAGCGGTAGTCCAGCCACTGGAAAATCGGATGCATCAGATGGCGGTCGAGCCCGAAGGCGCCGAATTCAACCTTGGTGTCATCGAAGCGGACGGTCGTCTTGTTGGCCAACCTGACAGTATCGATATTGCGCTGCTGATCCATGGCAACGTTCGTCGGAGCGGCAGCCTCCGGATTGGTCAAGGCAGACGCCTTGGTCACGGTACCAGGGATCCGCTGCCGCACCTGGTTGGCATTGAGGTAAAATCGTGTCTCAACGTCCGGAGAGAATTGATAGCCGAAATTGCCGCTCAAGCGATTGCTCGAGCCGAAGCTATGATCGCGAAATCCATCAGCGGCCTGCGTGGAAGCGGTCACGAAACCGTCCCACGGCCCGTTCGCGCCACCTGCGTTCGCCTGAAGCCGCTTGAATCCGAAACCTCCGACGTCGAAAGACACGCCGTTCGGAAATGAATCGCGGCCCGACGGAGTTATAAAGTTGATGGCGCCCCCGAGGGAATTCGCGCCAAACTGGAGTGCATTCCCGCCCTTGTAGACTTCGATATCTTTGTAGGCAGTAGGGTCAATCTCCTGGAAATCGCCATAGCCATCGGCAGTGTTGATCGGGATGCCGTCCATGTAGAGTTGGACGCCGCGAAGGTGGAAGTTGCGCGACAGGCCCGACCCGCGAATCGAAAGCCGCGTGTCGTCGCCCCATTTAGGCTGGGCGAACACACCAGGCACGTAGTCCAGCACATCCTTGATCGTGTTGGCGGGCGTCGAATTCCTGTAAGTTTCCGCCGTTACGAGCGCTACGCCGCCCGGCGTCTGGTTGATTTCCGCAAGCGCTTGTTGTGCGGTCAGCACCGTCAGGGAGCCGGGGACCCTGGCGCCTTGCACGCTCGCGGTTTGCTGTGGCAGCCCAGCCGGTCGTGCGCTTCGCGCCACACGCGCTGATCGCACGGCGTCGCGGTGGGGCCGGACCCGGGCCGCGCGCTTTTGCTGTGGAGCTTCAACAATAACCGAGGGAAGTTCCGACCGACTTACCTGGGCATCCGAAGTGTGTGGAAAGGCCAAAATCGATACGGACGCGAGCAGAGTGCCGCGCGCACGCGCACTCCGCAAAGAACGAAGACAAGGCATGGGACATTTCCTGACACCGGCACGCAGCCAGTCCGTTGCAAAGCGAGATGCGGCACCAGCGAG
The DNA here is from genome assembly GCF_023073875.1 of Bradyrhizobium sp. 154. Taxonomy (NCBI): domain Bacteria; kingdom Pseudomonadati; phylum Pseudomonadota; class Alphaproteobacteria; order Hyphomicrobiales; family Nitrobacteraceae; genus Bradyrhizobium; species Bradyrhizobium sp. 154. The sequence continues at coordinate 7,780 of NZ_JADPKG010000118.1, read as the reverse complement.
CCGCACCGAGCACAAGTTCGTCGCGGGTCAGGAAAATTGAGGGGGCGCGCGTGCCTGGGCGCCAGAGCCCCTATCGGCAGCGACGACGGATATCTCCAAAGCGTGCCATGCCACGCGCTTGGCGTGGCGGAAGGGGATGGAGAGCCCAACGTGGGGCGGAGAATCGAGCGAGGCGTTGGCCTGTGCCAGGCAACACAGCGCGCACGCGCCGCCGTGCGCGGTGGGGCTGTCGGTCTGATCGCCCAGGCCGCGCTGCTCACCCCCGCTGTGGCAGATGACGCCGGCGGACAGCCGATCGGCAACGGCCTGGCCGGCCGCCAAGCAGGCGGCAATCGGCGCCAGCACCTGCATCACCAGGGCGAGCAGGACAACGGGTAGGAATTTTTGCAAGCGCGCGCGCATCCGCCGAACCGTTCGTTCCTCCACTAACTAAACACCGCCCCAAGCCCCGAGTCGAGGTCAGTTCCGCCGCCTTGTTGGCCAGCGAAAACATCTCGAAGTGGTCGGGAGCACCCTACCCGCGACGCCAGGGGTCCGGCATTGAGGCAAGTCAAACCACCTCCCTCGTCCAAAAATTCCTTTTGTTTCCCATACGTTTACAGGGATATGAGCCCGATCATTTCGTCAAATGCTCGAATTTTGAACATTCGTTGCCGAAAATGATGACAAGTGAGAAAAGTTGATCTAGCATCCCTCTTGCTCAGGCTGGCCGTGAGGTCGAAGTCTGGTGGTCCAAGTCTCGGGAGGAGCCCCTGGCGCGCAAAACGCAGCGTCGCCCCGTTAATCAAGAGCAAATCTTAGAATCGGGGATAATAGGGTCGACACAATTTTTGAGCGGGGCCAGGGCCCCGCTCTTTTTTTGTTTTTGAGCGGGGCCAGGGCCCCGCTCTTTTTTTGTCTGCGGGGCTTCGACGCCGATGAGTGGTCCCTCTAATCCGATCGAAAATAGCTTCGAACTTGCGGCATCGCGCTGCGCGGACCTCACGCCGCTGGTCTATCAACGCCTGTTCGAACAGCATCTGGAAACGCGGGCGATGTTCCGCTCGCAAGGCAGCGAGCTCGTGATGGGATCGATGCTCGCGCTGGCCATCGAGGCGGTCCTCGACTTCGCCAATGAACGTCGTGGGCACTTCCGGCTGATCGCCTGCGAGGCAGCCTCGCACGAGGCTTACGGCACGTCGCGCGAGCTCTTCATCGCCTTCTTCGCGATCATCAGGGATACGAGCCGCGATCTGCTCGGCGCTCGATGGTCGGCCGACATTGCGCGGGCATGGGATACATTGCTCGTCGAGTCGACGCATTCACCAAGGCGCGGGCCTGACGCTTTGCGCTGCACCAAGGGTGGCTTGCTGCGATCAAGCGATTGATTGCAGATTGAGTGGCATCAGCTCTTGTGAGACACTTTCGGACATCGGTCGCGCATTCAATGACGCGCCGACGATAAAATTTTACGGGAGCGAGCGATGTCCGGGACGAAAGATTTCTCGACGACGAGGCGCGATCTTCTTCAGGCGGCAGCGACCGCCGGCGCCGCGACTGCCATCCTCGGCAGCATGGGCATAAACCCAGCACTTGCAGCCGAAGTCGGACGAAGCGAGAAACCGCTGAAAGCGGCCTTCTCCAACGCGGGCCTCCAGGCCACCTGGTGCGCGCAGGGCAAGCAGGCCGCGGAATTCTGGGGCAAGCTGTTCAATGTCGAGGTGACCTGGTTCGATGGTCAGCTCGACGCGGTCAAGCAGCGCGCCGCGATCGACAACATGGCCTCGCAGAAATGGGATTTCGTCGCGATCCAGGCCTTCGGCATCGGCACTCTCACCCAGCCCGTGCAGAAGATGATCGACGCCGGCACGCCCGTCATCGACATGGACACGCTGATTGCGCCGCTCGACCAGATCAACGTCCACTCCTTCCTTGCCCCCGACAACGAGTTCATGGGCGCCTCGGTAACCCAGGCGCTGTGCAACGCGATGGGCGGCAAGGGCAAGATCATCATGACGCAGGGTGCGCTCGGCCACACCGGCGCGCAAGGACGCGCCAAGGGTTTTAACTCGGTGGTCAAGCAATTCCCTGGCATCGAGGTGCTCGACACCCAACCGGCCGACTGGGACGTCTCCAAGACCGCCCGCCTCTGGGAGACCTATCTCACCAAATATCCGCAGATCGACGCTGCGTTCTTCCACAATGACGACATGGCGCTCGCCGCCTACAACATCATGAAGGCCCGCAACCGCACCAACATCCTGATTGGCGGCGTCGATGCCATGCCGCCGGCGATCCAGGCGGTGAGCGAGGGTCGCATGTTCGCGACCGTGCGCAATCCGTCGTGCCGCATCCATGGCGGCGCCATCGTTGCAGGCGTGTCGGCCGTGGTCGGCGGCGAGAAGAGCGGACAGGGAATCCCGAAGAACGTCGTCACCGACGGCCCGGTCGTGACCAAGGCCAATGCCGCCGGGATGCAATGGATGCAGGATCACTTCCTGATCTGAGCCTCCATGCCTGCGGGACATCAGCCCATCCTGGAACTGAAGGGCATCACGAAGAGCTTCGGCGGCGTCGAAGCGCTTCGTGGTGTCGACTTCGCGCTTCTTCCCGGCGAGATCCATGGTCTCGTCGGCGAGAACGGCGCCGGCAAAAGCACGCTGATGAAGATCATCGCCGGCGTGCACACCGAATTCTCCGGCCGCTTCCTGGTTGACGGGGCGGAAACGCATTTCCGCTCGGCGCGCGATGCCCATGCGGCCGGCATTGCCATGGTGCACCAGGAGCTCAGCGTTGCGCCCGACCTCACGGTTGCGGAGAACGTCTTTCTGGGCAACCAGCCGGTCAACCGCTTCGGCCTGGTGCAATGGCGGCGGATGGCGCGCGAGGCGGGCGAGCAGCTCGCCCGCTTCGGTATCTACGTCGACCCGATGTCGCGGCTTGGGGACCTCCCGATCGGGCTCCAGCAGTTGATCGAGATCGCCCGCGTGCTGTTCTCGGGCGCTCGCATCGTCATCCTGGACGAGCCGACCTCCGCCCTCTCCCCACCCGAGGTCGAGCGGCTCTTCACAACGCTCCGGCGTCTGCGCGAGGAAGGCACTGCAATCGTCTTCATCTCGCATTTCATCGAGGACATTCTGCGCGTGTCCGACACGGTGACCGTCTTCCGCAACGGGCGGAAGGTCGCGGAGACCGCCAGCGCCGCGACCAGCAAGGGCGCGCTGATCGAGGCCATGATCGGCCGCGGCGGCGAAACGCTCGAGCATAGCTACACTGACGATTTGATGCTGCCGCGGCCGAGCGACAGTCCGGTCGTCCTGAAGGTCGACCAGCTCTCCCTCGCGCGCAGCCTTCAGGATGTCTCGTTCGAGGCCCGCGCCGGCGAGGTGCTCGGCATCTACGGCTTCATGGGCTGCGGCCAGCAGGAGCTGTCGCGCATCCTGTTCGGCAAGCTGAAGCCGGACAGCGGCACGCTCGCCGTCGAGGGCGCACCAAAGACCTTCGCCAGCACGGCGGCGGCGCGGCGCGCCGGCGTGGCGCTGGTGCCGGAGAGCCGGCGCGACATGCTGTTTCACCAGGAGCCGGTCTACAAGAACATCTCAATCAGCATTTTGGATCGCATCTCGGCGCTGCTGCTCAAGCCGGCGCAGGAGCGCGATATCGCAAGGCACCAGGTCGAGCAATTGCAGATCAGACCGCCCGTGGTCGGCCTCGACCTCGGCATGCTCTCCGGCGGCAACCAGCAGAAGGTTGCGCTGGCGAAATGGCTGACCTATCCACCCAAGCTTCTGGTGCTGTGCGAGCCGACCCGCGGCATGGATGTCGGCGCCAAGAACGACGTCATCAACATCGTCCGCGACCTCCGCGCCAAGGGGCTTGCCGTCATCGTGCTGTCGACCGAGCCGGAAACGGTGCTGTCGCTGGCCGACCGCATCCTCGTGCTCAAGCGCGGCGCATTGGTGCGGGAATTCAGGAACGAGCCGGTCAGCAAGGACCGCCTGCTGGAAGCGGCGTGACGGAGAAGCACCATGGCGAGCAGTGACACGGTTCCGGCGGCGGCTGCTCGAGCGCGGGGACTTGCGCCCTTCCTGCGCTCGCAGATGCGCAACATTGCGCCATTCCTGACGCTGATTTTCCTGTCCGGCTTCTTCGCCTTCGCCAGCCCCTCCTTCGCGACGCTCGACAATCTCGGCAACATCCTCACGCAAGTGTCGGTGACAGGCATCATCGCGGTCGGCCTCACCTTCGTGATCCTCTGCGCCGAGATCGACCTCTCGATCGCCAGCATCGCCAACGTCACCGGCATCGCGGTTGCCTATTTCACGCTCCAGGAATCCTACGTCAACATCGCGAATGTGCCGCTGCCCGGCGCGGTGGCCATCATCCTGTCGATCCTGCTCTGCGCGCTGCTCGGCCTCGTCAATGCGCTGGGGCTGACCGTGATCGGCATCCCCTCCTTCATCATGACGCTGGCGATGATGCAGATCGCGGCCGGCATCTCGGCGCTCCTGGTGCGCGGCCAGATCGCCTACAAGGTGCCGAGCCTGATCACGACGCTCGGCTCGGGCTCGATCGGTGGCATCCCCTGGATCGTCATCGTCGCCGCCATCATGCTGCTCGGCGGGCATCTGGTGCTGACCTACACGCGCTTCGGCCGCTACGTCTACATGGTCGGAGGCAATCGCGAGGCGGCCGAATATTCCGGCCTCAACGTCAAGCTGATCCTCGGCGCGGTCATGGTGATCTCGGCGGTCTGCTCCGGCCTTGGCGGCATGCTCGGCGTTGCCCATTTCGGCAGCGCGCAGCAGAACGAATTCGACACGTACCTGCTCGACTCCATCGCCGCCGTCGTTGTCGGCGGCACCAGCCTGTTCGGCGGCCGCGGCGGCATCGGCAACACCATCGTCGGGCTTTTCGTTCTTGGTGTTCTCAATAACGGGCTCGACCACGTCAACATCGACAGTTTTTTGAAGATCCTGATCCGCGGCCTGATCCTGCTGGCGGCGCTGGTCATTAACGTCTATGCGCAGCGACTGAGGGAAAAAGCGGCGGAGTAGACGGCCCCCAAAACGAAAACAGCGAAAACAACCTCGTGCACAGTAGCCGGGGCTAGCGAAATCAATCGCTTGCCGGTGGCGTCGCGACATTGCGGATTTTACGAAGTGGATTTGACTCGTCGGGCAAAACAGGGGCATGATGTCACGATGGCCGGCGGCTCCGAGAGGCGGTGCCCACTCCCGTCATTGCGAGCGCAGCGAAGCAATCCAGAATCTTTCCGCGGTGGCAGTCTGGATTGCGTCGCTGCGCTCGAAAATGACGGTCTGGAGGCAGCAGAGGAATCCTGGATCGTCTCAATCGCGAAGCCAGGGAACGCGTCCTAACTCTCGGCCTCCGTATGCGACGGCAGCCGCGAGAAGCGGAAATTGCAATGGCTCGCACCGCCGGCCAGCGTCTGCGTCCTTTCGAGGCGAATGCCTCGCGTGGCATAGGCGTCGAAATCAAGCCCGCAAATGTTCGGCAGGATGTCCTTGTCGCCGTGGCGCGCTGCGAGCTTGCAGAAGCCACAAGCCTTGTAGTTGATGCCGAATTCGAAGGTGTCTCCTGGATCCGGCTCTACGAAATCGTAGACGAAGTCCTCCGGAAACTCCCTCTGGTGGCTTTCCGTGACGCTCCTTGCCGCCTGCTCGCGCAGCAGAGCTTGGTTCGCGGACGACATGAACTGGCGTCCCGAGGCAAGGCGTTCCGCCTCTGACACGGTGAGCAATTGCGCTTTGTAGGTTTCCCGTTCGATCTCCCCGATCACCGGGACCGGCACACCGTGGCGCCGGAGCACCCGACTGATGGCCATAAAACCCGTGAGACGCATGAAGAAATCACTCATGCGGCTGGCCGCGCCGCCGACATAGGGCATTTGGGTCAGCACGATTTCGAATTCGTGCATGACTTCCTGCCTGATCTTCTCGATGTCGGATAGTCGCGCGCGCTCGCGCAACATCGCATCGGCAAGGCCGAGGCGGTGCCGCATGGCGGCTTCCATTGCGTCCCGATGCGTCTCGTAGAAAGGATGGATCTCAGCCATTGGACACCCGATATGATTGGCTCATTGCAATGTGGGCGACGCCGGTTTCATTCTGCGGCGATCGCCTCGATCTCCAGCAGCCATTTGCTGTCAACGGTCTCGACGATCACGACCGTCAGCGCGGGCTGGTGATCCCCGAGAATCGCGCGGCGAATAATACGGTTGGGCAGGACCTGGTTGCGGTCGGTCAGGAACGTGGTGACCTTGACCAGATGCTCGACGCCCAGACCCGCAGCGGCGAGCACTTCCCTGACGTTGCGCCAGGCCTGCTCGCATTGCGCCTCGAAACCGTCGGGCACGGTGCCGTCCGATCTCTCCGGCACCTGGCCGCTGATGAACAAGAGGCGGCGATGCAGCCTCAGTTCAAGTCCCATGCTGTAGCCGCCGGCCGGAGCGTGGACCGTTGCGGGATTGTGGGTGACGACGTGAACTGGTGGCATGGGATCTCTCCGTGTTGCGGCCGACCCTATCCGGCGGCATCGCCGGGGCGCAAAGCACTATTGCTGCGGTTCAGCGCAAGAAAATCTATTGCAAGCACGCAGCCATTCAGTGACAAACTGGGCAGCAATGACTTACATCCTTCCACCGCTCAACGCGCTCCGCGCATTCGAAGCCGCCGCCCGGCATCTCAGCTTCAAATTGGCCGCGCACGAGCTGCACGTGACGCCCGCCGCCGTAGGGCAGCAGGTGAAAGCGCTGGAGGCGCGCCTCGGCGTACGCCTGTTCGACCGGCTGCATAAGCAGCTCATCCTCACCGCGGCCGGTCAGGCCTATCTACCCGGGATATCCGAAGGCTTTCGCCACATCGCCGAGGCGACCTCGCAATTGAAGCCGGCAGGTGCGGTCCTGCTGCAATTGGGAGTCCATGGCGGCTTCGACCTGCGCCGCCTCCAATTGGCAGAATTTCGCAGCGCGCATGCGGAGATCGGCTTGCGGGTGCTTCAGCCCGCCGGCCCGCACGAGCTGGTCGAGGGCAAGGTCGACCTCTTGATAGCCCGCGGACTTGGTCACCATCCGGGCTATCGCTGCGAGCGGATGGATGAGGGAGCGGGTGTGGGTGATTGGCTCGTTGCGCCTGAAGGCACCGCGGATTGCCCGGAAATCGTCAGTTTTCGCGAATGGGTGCGCGGCCTGCTGGAGGAGAAACCGCTCGCTAGCCGCCGCCCTCGTCTTGTCGGCGGCGTCGGGAGTTGAGGCGACCGCAAACCCGTAACAACTCGGCGTCTAGTCCGACTCCGGTACCTGTGTTTCTTGGAGCAAACCGGACATCGGTCGGCCGACAATTCCCGCTGCATCGGTCGAAAATGACCCGAAGCAGACCTTAGCCTCCTTCAATCCAAATTCCTGCTTCGCTCAGCGCGTTGAGAAATGCGCTCGACGTCTTTGGGGTCCAGTGACCGGCTGTCACACAGCTGATTCAGCTCATCGAAGGTAATCTTACCGTTCCGTTCACCGATTTCGATGGCTCGTCGAATGATTTCCGGCACGCTCATGTTCTCTCCGTTTCAGCAGCCCTTACTATATGGGAGCGAGTCGGGTTGTGGCCGATTCCGTTGAAAAAGGCCGGCAGTATTTCGTTGTAATAGCTCCGTCGCGACTTGGCCGGAACTGCTCTTACTGACCCTATGCGAGCGTCGGGGTGGGCATCGGGATCAGCTTGGCCATCTTTCGAAGGTTTTGGGCGGTGGCTGCGAGGATGAACTCGTCGCGCGCGCCGTTTGG
>NZ_JADPKG010000016.1:0-545 GCF_023073875.1 Bradyrhizobium sp. 154 | reverse complement strand
GGGCCGGCCTTCCTACCATGCGGCAGTCCTTCTGAAGCTTTACATCTACGGTTATCTCAATCGGGTGCAGTCCAGTCGCCGCCTGGAACGTGAGGCGTGCCGCAATATCGAGGTGATGTGGCTGATCGGCCGCCTGGCTCCCGATCATAAGACGATCGCCGACTTCCGGAAGGACAATGGCGCGGCGATCCGGAAGGTTTGTGCGAAGTTCATTACACTATGCCGGCAAATGGGCCTGTTGCAGACCCCAAGCGTCGCAATCGACGGCAGCAAGTTCAAGGCGGTGAACAACCGCGACCGCAACTTCACGCAGGCCAAGGTGGCGAGGCGGATGGCGCAGATTGAGGAAAGCGTCGGTCGATATCTGCATCAACTCGATAGCGCCGATCGGCAGGAGCCATCGGAAGCGATCAGCATCAAGACGACGAGGATCAAGGAAGTGATCGCTCGGCTGAAACAGGAGATGAGCCGCCTGGAAGTGCTTGATGCGCAGATGCGCAACACGCCGGATCAACAGATATCGCTCACCGATCCGGATGCCCGTT
>NZ_JADPKG010000017.1:0-1560 GCF_023073875.1 Bradyrhizobium sp. 154 | reverse complement strand
CTTTCAATTACCCATAATCTTTGCCTCGATCGCGGCTCCCAGTTCGATGTCAGTCAGCCGCGATAGTCCGCGCCAGATCACGGTATTTCCTGGAGGCGGATCGTTGGCTCGGGCCAAATATCCTCCGAGCCGCGCGATCTTGACGACATAGTGCGAGAGCGTGCTTCGTCGAGGGCGATCGCCACCCCTGTCTTTCACCAAACGATCAAGAAGCCTGAGTTCGGGATCTGTCAGCGCCGTCTGCGGTAGGGCATTCGGCGAGGAACGATTGAGCATCGTCATCCAGAAGACGCGCCAACTTACAATGCAAAAAACAGCGATCAGATTGACCAGACGCTCAGCGGTTCGCAATTTCGAGTCCTCCGCCTTGCAGCCTGATTTGAGGACCTTATGGAAGACTTCGATCTTCCACCTCAACGCGTACCAGTCGATCTTCTCGACGGCGTCTTTGCGCGATTGGATCGAGAGATCGGTGAGGAGCTTCCACTCGATCTTCTTTCGCCGCTTCGGCGTTCCCCGCTTCTTGAGCATGGATCACGGTCAGAGTGAGTGCGGGATATTTCTTCTGCTTACCGATCGGCGGCAGAATTCGAAGCTTGCGGAAACGAATTTCGAGAAGCGCTTCATCCGGATCGCCTTTGTCGTCCTTGACCTTGATCCGATGTAGGCCTTTGACCGTAACCTCGTCCATTTCGTCGGCAATTGTATGATTGCCGTCCCCGGCAAGCCGATCAACACAGGTTCGTACCAAGAAGTGTGTTCCAACCTCCTCGGCCAGGCAAAACAGCTCATAGATATCGCTCTCGCGATCACCAATACGAACGCATCGTCCAGGGGTAGCGAGAAGGTCGGTCGATTGCCGTAAATTCTCCAGCCAGCGGATACTCTCCTTCTGCTCGATCGGAACACGCGTCGGATTGATCTTCCGCTTCAGCGCCGTCGTCCCCTTGAACTTCTTGCGCGTCCAAAACTTAATTGCCGCCAGTCCGAGCGGAAGCCCCTCGGTCGTCACGGCGAGGCTCGAATGCATCAGGATGCCGCACTGAGTGCGCCCTGCCGTCTTGCGCGTAAAGCCAATCAAATCCGGCTTCTCGCGCTTGAAGCTGAATTCCGTCGTGTCATGGAGAACGAGGATCGGTCCCTTCGTTGCCGTTACGCGCCCGCGTGTCGCCTCGAAATGACCGCAAAGAATATCCGCCTCGTTGACCCGTTCGTTGGAGAAGAAGCGATAGGCGGCCTTCGTGTTGGCCCAGTCCTGACAAACCAGCGGGATGCTTTGTCCCATGTCGCTCCCGATTTGTGCGAGCAGTTTGCAGAACCGGCGGCCAAGCCGCTCATCCTTAAACTCGCATCCCGCAGCTTCCCGATCAACCCACGTCTCAATACCGGTCGTCAATCGCTGAGCACACGCGCCTCCGCGCGTTCCTTCACCAAGCCCATCGAGCACCCCACGCCTCCGAATCAGGTGCTCAACAACGAATCACAACAGATTCTTCCGATTCAAGATTTCGCCTGCGGCGCGGCGTTCAAATCCGACGTCAAATGTGGGTAATTGAAAGC
>NZ_JADPKG010000064.1:0-550 GCF_023073875.1 Bradyrhizobium sp. 154 | reverse complement strand
TCTGGCCGTTGTTGAGCGTGACCGTGGTGCTCCAGCTGCCGTTGCTCTGCACGATGGCGGTGCCGATCGCGGTGGTGCCGTCCAGGATGGTGACGGTGGCGCCGGCATCGGCGACGCCGACCGTGCCGGTGATGGTCTGGCTGGCCTGGTTGACCGGTCCGCCCGCGCTGGTGATCGCGACCGCGGGTGCCGTCGTGTCCAGGGTGAAGCTCAGCGATGCGCTGCCGGTGTTGCCGAAGGTGTCGGTCTGGCTCGCCACGATGGTGTGCGGACCGTCGGCCAGCGTGCTCGGCGTAAACGACCAGGCGCCTTGCGCATCGGCGGTTGCCGTGGTGGTGCTGAGAACGCCATCGATCGTCAGATGCACCACCGTGTTGGCGAGGCCGGTGCCACTCAGCGCCGGGTTGGCGGTGACGTGATCGGTGACTGAAGTGCCGGTGTCGGAGGCCAAGGCCTCGGTCACCGTCGGGCCGGTGGTGCTGAGCGTATAGACCACTGCGCCGCTGGTCGCGGTATTGCCGGCCGCATCGCTCACCCGCGCGGTCAGCGA
>NZ_JADPKG010000071.1:0-550 GCF_023073875.1 Bradyrhizobium sp. 154 | reverse complement strand
TCGCTGACCGCGCGGGTGAGCGATGCGGCCGGCAATACCGCGACCAGCGGCGCAGTGGTCTATACGCTCAGCACCACCGGCCCGACGGTGACCGAGGCCTTGGCCTCCGACACCGGCACTTCAGTCACCGATCACGTCACCGCCAACCCGGCGCTGAGTGGCACCGGCCTCGCCAACACGGTGGTGCATCTGACGATCGATGGCGTTCTCAGCACCATCACGGCAACCGCCGATGCGCAAGGCGCCTGGTCGTTTACGCCGAGCACGCTGGCCGACGGTCCGCACACCATCGTGGCGAGCCAGACCGACACCTTCGGCAATACCGGCAGCGCATCGCTGAGCTTCACCCTGGACACGACGGCACCCGCGGTCGCGATCACCAGCGCGGGCGGACCGGTCAACCAGGCCAGCCAGACCATCACCGGCACGGTCGGCGTCGCCGATGCCGGCACCACCGTCACCATCCTGGACGGCACCACCGCGATCGGCACCGCCATCGTGCAGAGCAACGGCAGCTGGAGCACCACGGTCACGCTCAACAACGGCCAGA
>NZ_JADPKG010000022.1:0-557 GCF_023073875.1 Bradyrhizobium sp. 154 | reverse complement strand
CTCGCAGACCCAGGCCAGCGAACTCTTGCATGTTGTCCAAAGGCGCGGGCCGTCCGCGCCGCTGCGCGGAAGCGGCCCGCGTGGCTGGGCGCCTTTCCTTCTTCCCGACCACGTCGGCCTTCACCTCGATGGTCGGCGGCTCCAGCCGCGCTGGCGCCGGAGGGCCCGCGCGATCAAACGGTTCTGCGGCAGTTTCACCCCGGAGCATGCGCTGCAGAAGCGCAGTGGCCTCGACCAACTTGCCCGCACGCGTGAGACGAGTGGCCTCATGGATCGTATTTCGATTCAGCATCTGCTTTACCTCGTTCTGTCGGCAAGAGCGGCCTTGACCGCGGGAGTGGCATGGAGGGCTCCGAGCACCGAGACCGACGCGATGGTGGCGCGTGCCAGGTCGGGCGTGACGTCCTGGGCGATGATTGCCAAGCCGAGGACGTTGATGTGCAGCATCTCGCCGGCGCGCTGAGCCGCTTCGAGATCCTGGCGGGTGAAGTTGCGTAGCCCGAGGTCCAAGCTGTGTCTGGCCGTCGACTGCTTGAGAACATCTGCATGCCGCTCGA